>DASWKO010000001.1:0-8978 GCA_036396595.1 Nitriliruptorales bacterium
CCATCTCCGCGCAGGTCGAGGCCGAGGTCGCTGCCCTCGGTGTCACGACCCAGCGGGTCGCCGGCTCGGACCGCGCCGAGACCGCCGCGCTGGCGAGCGCCGAGGCCGAGACCGGCCCGGAGGCCTTCATCGTCAACGGCCACCGCCCCGCCGACGCCTTGGTGGCCGGCGCGGTCGCCGCCCGGGCCGGCGCAGCGCTGCTGCTGGTCGATGCCGACGGCATCCCCGCCTCGACCGACGGACCGCTCCAGGGCATCCAGAAGGCGACCATCGTCGGCGGCTTCTCGGTCGTTTCGGCGCAGGTCGAGGAGGCGCTGCGGGCGCGCATCCCCGACGTCACCCGGCTGTCGGGTCCCGACCGCTCCGAGACGGCCGCGTCCGTGGCACGGACGCTTCGAGCCGAGTCGACCGTGCACGTCGTCAGTGGCGCCGACCCCAGCCTGGTCGATGCCATCGCCGCCGGATGGCTGGCCGCCCGACCCGGCGGCGGCCCGGTCCTCTACAGCGACGTCCACGAGCCGGGGCGCGGCACCGACCGCTACCTGCGCCTCGGCGGGCTCGCGGCGACCCCGGCGATCCGGCTGGTGGGCGGCGACGCGATCCTGAGCGCTGCGCTCGTGGACGAACTCGAGGTCCGGCTCGACGAGGCCGAGGCCGGCGGCCCGGCCAGCCAGACGCGCGCCATCTGGGTGCACCTGTTCGACGGCAGCCTCAAGTCGCGCGAGGGCATCGCCCGCGTGCTGGACACCGCGGCCGAGCACAACCTGAACACCGTCATCGCCCAGGTCGCCCGCCGCCACGACAGCTACTACACCTCCGACGTCCTGCCCAGGACGCCGGACCCCGCGATGCCGGCCGACCTCGACCTGCTCGCCGAGCTGATCCCCCAGGCGCGCGCGCGGGGGCTGGAGGTCCAGGCGTGGTTCGCGATCGCGCCGGTCTACCGCGCCGGCGCCTACGGCCAGATGCCCCCGGGGCACGTCTACAACACGCATGGCCCCGACAGCGGTGAGAGCTGGATGACGTACGCGCGCGTCGTCCGGGATGGTGAAGAGACGTTCGAGCCCAGCTCCGAGTACATGGACGTCGGCGTGCCCGGGTTCCGCGATCATGTCGTCGCCATGATCGAGGAGGTCGCGCAGCGCTACGACGTGGACGCGGTCCACCTGGACTACGCGCGCTACCCCGAGGGCGGGAACTGGGGCTACAACCCCCAGGCGCGCGCGCAATGGCAGGCCGAGGGATCGCCCGACTTCAGCGACTGGCGTCGGGCGCAGACCGAGAAGCTCGCCAAGGCGATCAAGCAGGCCGTGACCGCGGCGCGCCCGGGGACGCACGTCACCATGGCCGCGATCGCCCAGGGTGACGGACCGGCCGGCGTCGGTGGCTTCCAGAACACCCGGGCGTTCGCCCAGACCTACCAGGACTGGGCGGGCTGGCTGGCTCGCGAGGCGGTGGACGCCGCATACCCGATGGCCTACATGCGTGAGGACGACCACGCGATCTGGTACGACCACTGGGTGCAGTTTGCGGCGGAGCTGGCACCGCACGAGGACGTTGCCGTGGGGCAGGCCTCCTTCCTGAACACGGTCGGCCAGTCGCTGGCGCAGCTCAGCGAGGCGTTGACAGCCACGGACGGCGTGGTGCTCTACAGCTACCAGCAGGACACCAAGTGTCCCGCCGGCCGCACCGAGGGCGGCTCACCGTGCAGCCCGATCGAGCCCCAGGGCTCGCTGCTCGACGCACTGCTCGACGGACCGTTCGCGGACCCGGCGCCCGCCCGTCGAGCACCAGCCTCGTAGTGTCCACGAACGGGAGGTGAGCCCTGCACGCTCGTGGTGACCTGCTGATGCAGCTCCGGTTGCTGCTGCGCCCTCACGGCATCGTGGGCGGCGTGGGTGCCGTGGCCGGCCTCAGCGCGCTGGCCGCCGCCTACCTGCCGTGGTACGCGGTCCAGGTGCAGGTCCAGGCCCTCGGGCGAGCCCAGACCGGCACCGTGGCGAGCCTGCCCGGGTGGCAGTCGCATCCCTGGGGCTGGCTCGTGCCCGCCGTGGCGCTGGTGGCCGTGGTCATCGCCCTGTCCGTCGCGATGGACCGGTCGCTGCCCATCGCCGGCGACCTGCAGCTCGCGGGCGGCGTGTCCCTGGCGGTCCTGGCCGGCCTCGGCGCGCTGACCTTCCCGCCGGTCGCGCGGTTCGACGTCGCGGGCAGCCGGCTGCGTGAGCTCGCCGGGGTGACCCTTCCGTCGGACGTGGAGATGAGCTTCAGCGTCGGGCCCGCCATCGGACTGTGGATCACGCTCGCCAGCGCTGCCCTACTGGTCGCGTCCGGGCTCGCCAGCCGCGAGCTGTGACCGATCCCCGACTCTGGGCCGCTCCCCGGAGTCTCGCGTAGGTTCAGCGTCCGACGGAGGAGGCAGCCGGTGCGGCTCGGCGTGGACGTGGGAGGCACGTTCACCGACCTCGTCCTGGAGCAGGACGGGCAGGTCCGGGTCGCCAAGGTGGCCTCGACGCCCCGCGACCAGGCTGCGGGGGTGCTCGACGGCATCGACCGCCTCGGTGCCGATCCGGGCGACCTCCGCCGGTTCGCGCACGGGACCACGGTGGCGACCAACGCCGTGCTCGAGCGCGCCGGTGCCCGGACCGTCCTGGTGACCACCGAAGGCTTCCGCGACCTGCTGGAGATCGCTCGCCAGGACCGGCCGTCGCTGTACGACCTGACCGTCGACCGACCGCCGCCGCTGATCCCGCGTGACCTCGTCGTCGAGGCACCCGAGCGGGTGTCCGCGGAGGGCGCGATCCTGCGTGCCCTCGACGAGCCGGGCGCGGTCGCGGCCGCGGTCGCGGACCTGGCGCCAGAGGCGGTCGCCGTGTGCCTGCTGTTCTCGTTCCTGGACGATCGGCACGAGCGCGCGATCGTCGAGGCGCTGGAGGGTCTGGGCGTCCCGGTGAGCCGATCGAGCGCGGTCCTGCCGGTGTTCCGCGAGTACGAGCGCGCCAGCACGACCGCCCTCAACGCCTATGTCGCCCCGCCCATGTCGAGCTACCTCGGGAGCCTCGAGCGACGGTTGCGCGGCGCGGGTCTGACCACGCCGGTCGAGGTGATGCGCAGCGGGGGCGGGACCTTCACCGCCGACCTCGCGGCGCGCTCGCCGGTGCACACGCTGCTCTCCGGACCGGCCGCGGGCGCCTGGGGCGCGGCCGCCGTCGGGCGGCTGGTCGGGGACGATGAGCTGATCGCCTTCGACATGGGGGGCACGTCGACGGACGTGACGCTGGTCACCGGCGGCCGCCCCCGTACCACCTCCGAGGGCGCCATCGGTGGCCTGCCGTTCGCGGTCGACACCACCGACATCCACACCGTCGGTGCCGGTGGCGGCAGCATCGCGTGGGTCGACGCCGGGGGCGCGCTGCGGGTGGGTCCCAGGTCCGCCGGGGCCGAGCCGGGCCCCGCCGCCTACGACCGCGGCGGCACCGAGCCGACGGTGACCGATGCGAATATCGTGCTCGGTCGGCTGGATCCGGAGGTCCGGCTCGGCGGGCACATGTCGATCCGGCCCGACCTCGCCCGGAACGCGGTCGGTGTGCTGGCAGCCGGGCTCGGGATGGGCATCGAGGAAGCCGCAGCCGGGATCGTCAGGGTGGTCGAGGCGACGATGGTCCGCGCGCTGAGGCTGGTCAGCGTCGAGCGTGGGCACGACCCACGCGGACACACGCTCGTCGCCTTCGGCGGCGCCGGCCCGCTGCACCAGGGCGCGCTGTCACGCGAGCTCGGGTGCAGGCGTGTGCTGGTGCCGCCGCACGCCGGGGTCCTGTCGGCGCTGGGCCTGCTGGCGGCCCCGGTCACGACCGACGAGCTGCGCACCCACCTCACCCTGCTCGCGGACGCCTCCGCCGACGAGCTGGCCTCGGTGTGGGACGAGTTGGAGTCCCGAGGCCGCGACACGCTGGCCGGCCAGGAGGTCGACGAGGTCACCGCGACGCGACGCGCCGAGGTCCGGTACCGGGGACAGGCGTTCGAGCTGACCGTGCCCGGCGACGATCCCGATCCCGCGGCGCTCACCCGAGCGTTCCACGACACCCACCGCGAGCGCTACGGCTACGACCAGCCCGACGAACCGGTCGAGATCGTCAACCTCGGTGTCCGCGTCGAGGGTCCCGCGCACGAGGTCGCGCTGCCGCCGATCGGCGCGGCTCAGGGCCTGCACGGCGCGATCGTGCGGACGACCCGGGTCCGGGTCGACGACGGCGAACGTGAGGCACCGGTCATCGAGCGCGAGCGGCTGGGATCCGGCGAGACGTTCGACGGCCCGGCGATCGTGGTCGGGCTCGACGCGACCTGCTTCGTGCTGCCGGGGCAGCACGTCGAGGTCGACGACCGCGGCAACTTGCTGATCACGGAAGGCTGACCGGTGGATGCCGTGACACTCGAGGTGGCGCGCAACGCCCTGATCGGCATCGCCGAGGAAGCCGGCGCCGCGCTGCGCCGAACCGCGTACTCCCCGAACATCAAGGAGCGCATCGACTGCTCGACCGCGCTGTTCGGCGCAGACGCGAGCCTGGTGGCTCAGGCCGAGCACATCCCGGTCCACCTGGGCTCGATGCCGGCCTCGGTGGCGGCCGCGCTCGACACCTTCGGCGAGCTCGGACGCGGCGACCAGGTACTCGTGTCGGACCCGTACGCGGGCGGCACGCACCTGCCTGACTGGACGCTCGTGGCGCCCGTCCACGACGGCACCGGCCGCCTGCTCGGGTACGCCGCGAACCGGGCCCACCACGCCGACGTCGGCGGGGCGGCGCCGGGGTCGATGCCGGCCGGGGCGACCGACGTCCTGCAGGAGGGGCTGCGCATCCCTCCGGTGCGACTGTTCCGCGGCGGCCACGAGGACCCCGACCTGCTCCGGCTGCTGCTGGCCAACACCCGCACACCCGGGGAGCGCGTCGGGGACCTGCGGGCGCAGGCCGGCGCCAACCACCTGGCCTCGGCCCGGCTGGTCGAGCTCGCCGAGCGGATGGGTCACGACGCGCTCACCGAGGTGATGCATGCGACGCAGCAGCACGCCGAACAGCTCGCACGCGCGTCGATCGAGGAGCTGCCGGACGGTTCCAGCACGTTCGAGGACGAGCTGGACGGCGACGGGGTCGACGAGGGTCCGGTCACGATCCGGGTGGCGCTGACGATCGACGGCGGCGACATCCGGCTGGACTTCACGGGTACGGCGGACCAGGTCGCGGGCTCGGTGAACGCACCGTTGGCGGTGACCCTGTCCGCCTGCTATTTCGCGGTGCGGGCGATGACCGACCCGAGCATCCCGGCCAACGCGGGCACCTACCGCGTCGTCGATGTCGTGGCGCCCGAGGGCAGCGTGGTCAACCCGCGGCCGCTGGCAGCGGTGGCGGCCGGCAACGTCGAGACCTCGCAGCGCATCGTCGACGTCGTGCTGGGGGCGTTCGCCCAGATCGTCCCCGACCGCGTGCCCGCCGCCTCCCAGGGGACGATGAACAACACCCTGGTCGGCGGGCTCGACCCCCGGACCGGGCGGGAGTTCAGCTACTACGAGACGGTCGCCGGCGGTCAGGGCGCGCGCCCCGACGCCGACGGGATGAGCGGCGTCCACACGCACATGACCAACACCCGGAACACGCCGATCGAGGCGTTCGAGCTGGCGTACCCGATGCGCGTGATCGAGTACCGGCTACGTGACGGATCGGGCGGCGCGGGTGCGCATCGCGGCGGCGACGGCATCCGCCGGGTGCTCGAAGTCCTGGCCGATCGTGCCACGCTGACCCTGCTCACCGAGCGGCGGATCCACGCCCCCTGGGGCGTGGCCGGCGGGCAGGACGGCGCGCGGGGCCGCAACGCGCTGGTCCGGGATGGCCAGGAGGAGGCGTTGCCTCCCAAGGTCACGTGCCCACTGCGCCGAGGTGACCGGATCGTCCTGGAGACCCCCGGCGGCGGCGGCTGGGGCGCACCGTCAGGCGCTACGCGCCGAACGCGATGACGGCAACCGTCAGGATCGCACCGATCATCGAGAACACCAGCACGCGCGTCTGGCCCGTCGCAGTCTCGTGGATCTGCGCCCGTAGCTGGTCGCGTAGCTGATCCAGGCGCTCGTCCAGATAGTGCTTGGTCACGATCTCGTCCCAGGGGCGGGGGTGGAGGCCTTCCATCAGCGTGTTGGCTCCCTCGTCACCGAGCAGGCCGGTGAGCTGTTCGTAGAGGTCATGTCGTGCGCGTTCGGATGCAGCCATGGTGCAGGCTCCGGGTGGGCGGGGCAAGCGTCTGGCCGACAGACTTGCAGGCGCGGTGCGGATGTCCAGGCCCGTGCGGTCGGCACCTGGGGAAAAGCGTTGAGTTCATCGGCGGTGTTCGCGGCCACCTCCTGCTACGGCGGAACCGACCCTGGGACGGCAGGCGGAGGGCCCAGCCTGCAGGGACCTCCGGCCCGTGGTACCAACGGGGACGACGGCAGGAGGACGGGTGCGACCTGACCACGACACGCGCGAGGGCTGGGAGGCAACGAGTGATCGCCGCTGACCCCACCGCCTGGGGCATCGCCACGGGCTACCACGACGCATTCGGCGCGTGGACCGACGTCCCCGAGCAGACGGTGCGCACGCTGATCACCGCCATGGGCGGCGACCCCGACGACCCCGCCTCCGCCCCGCCCGACCCGTGGGACGTCTGGGTGGTCCGGCGTGGCGAGCAGGCACCCCTGATGGGGCCCGTGTCGATCCACCTCGAGAACGGCGGCGAGCGACGGGCCGAGGGTGGCCTGCCGACCGACCTGCCGCTCGGGTACCACAACCTGCATCCGATCGAGGATGGGCGGCCGCGCGAGCATCCGACCCGGTTGATCGTCTCTCCCGGGGTGGCGGCGGCGCCGCCGGCCGGACCCGCGTGGGGGCTGGCGGTCCAGGCCTACGCGGCCCGATCGCGTGCGAGCTGGGGGATCGGCGACCTGGCCGACCTCCGGGAGCTCGGCGCGCTGGCGCAAGGGCTCGGCGCTCGCACCCTGCTGGTCAACCCACTCGACGCCGCGACGCCGGCCAGTCCCCGACAGGCCAGCCCGTACTACCCGTCCAGCCGGCGCTTCCGCGACCTGCTCTACGTCGCGGTCGAGGACGTCCCCGGTGTCGCGACGACGCCAGGCGTGGCCGAGCTGGCCGCACGGGGGCACCGGTTGAACGTCGACCGGACCATCGACCGTGACCGCGTCGCCGAGCTCAAGCTGCGGGCGTTGGAGCTGCTGTGGGCCGCCCGACGCGGGCGCCGCGACGAGCCCGGCTTCGCCAGGTTCCGTCGCGACCAGGGGCTCGCGCTGACAACTTTCGCGACCTTCTGCGCGCTCGCCGAGGAACTGGGCGGAGGCTGGCGATCGTGGCCGCCGGAGTACCGCGCCCCCACCAGCCGGGCCGTGGACCGCTTCACCCGGGAACACCCGGATCGCGTCAGGTTCCATGCCTGGGTCCAGTGGCTGCTGGACGAGCAGCTCCGGCGAGCCGGTGACGCCATCGACCTGCTCCGCGATCTGCCCGTCGGGTTCGACCCGGACGGCGCGGATGCGTGGACGTGGCGCGACCTGCTCGCGCTCGACGTCAGCATCGGGGCGCCGCCGGATCAACTCGGGCCCGAAGGCCAGAGTTGGCACCTGCCTCCGTTCGTCCCGTGGCGGCTCCGGACGGCCGCCTACGCCCCGATCATCGAGACCCTGCGCTCGGCGTTCCGCCACGCCGCAGGTCTGCGCATCGACCATGTGCTGGGGCTGTTCCGGCAGTTCTGGGTCCCACCCGACGCCCCGCCGTCGGGCGGCGCCTACGTCACGATGCCGACCCGCGAGCTGCTCGACGTGGTCGCGTTGGAGTCGCACCGAGCCGGCGCGTACGTCGTCGGCGAGGATCTGGGGACCGTGCCGGACGGCGTCCGCGAGGAGCTGCGCGCCCGCGGCATGCTGCGCTATCAGGTGCTGCTGTTCGAGGACGACGATCCCGGGACCTGGGAGGAGCTGGCGCTGGCCAGCGCGACCACCCACGACCTGCCGACGCTGGCCGGACTGTGGACCGGCGCTGACGCGACCGAGCTGCGTGCGCTCGGCAAGAGTCCGGACGAGGGCTGGGAGCAGAAGGTCCGCGCCCGCATCCACACCGGGGCGCACGCGACCGCGTCGGCCACGGGCCAGGAGGCCGCGACCGCCGGCCACCGGCTGCTCAGCCGGGCGCGAGCGCACCTGGTCGTGGCCCAGCTCGATGACGCCCTTGGCGTCGAGCAGCGCCCCAACGTCCCCGGCACCACCGACGACGAGCGCGCCAACTGGTCGCTCGCGCTGCCGGTCGCGCTCGAGGACCTCGCCGCGCACCCCGGCCTGCGCGCGACCGCCGAGGCGTTCGAGGCCCGCACCTGATCGGGCGGTGCGTAGCTAACCAGGCGTGGTGACCTCGGCGGCAATCGCGCGAGCCTCGTCCAGGCGCGCCTCCTCGGCGTACAGCCGCACGCCCCACTCGCCGAGGAACAGGCGCTGGGTCCAGCGGCCGGCCTGCTTGTGGTACCAGACGATGCCCGCCGCCTCGAGGCGCTCGGCGATCGCCTCGGCGTTGTCCTCCTCGAACTGGCCGAGGTAGGCGGTCTTCAGCATCGGCAACGACGCACGGGCACCCTGCGGTGGGGGTGCCGGTGAGCCTATGCGGGATCGGTCAGCAGCAGGCACCGCACCTGATCACTCGCTGGTCGAGTCGTCCTGGGTGGCGTTGCGCAGCTCGCGCACCGCTTCGCCCATGCCGCGGGCGACCTTGGGCAGCCGTGATGCGCCGAACAGCAGCAGCACGACCACCAGCACGACGATGGCTTCGGGACCTCCGAGGAACGCCACGGGAACTCCTTGGGTTCAGAGCGGGATGATGTCGGTGAACACCAACCGGTCCACGGGGATCGGCTGGACGGCGACGCTCGGGTTGTTGAACGGGGGCGGGTCGATCGGCTCC
>DASWKO010000002.1:0-9309 GCA_036396595.1 Nitriliruptorales bacterium
GATGAGCGGCCGGAACAGCCGCACGAACGCGCGGAAGGGCCGCGACAGCCGCAGCGACACGTCCTCGGCCCCGGCCAGCGCCCAGTTCTTGGGTGCCATCTCGCCGATCACCATGTGCAGGAACACGACGATGCTCAGCGCGATCGCGAAGGCCACGCTCGCCCGGGCACCGGCGGACAGCGGCGTGAGCGCCAGCGCCTGTTCGACGTACCCGGCGACGGCCGGCTCGGCCACGGCGCCCAGGCCCAGCGAGCACATCGTGATGCCGAGCTGCGCACCCGAGAACGTCACCGACAGCTCACGCAGCGCCTCCAGCGCTCGGGCCGCGGCCTTGTCCCCCTGCTCCGCACGCTCCTCGATGCGCGCACGCTTCGCGGCCAGCAGCGCGATCTCGGCGGCGACGAAGAACCCGTTGGCCACCAGGAGCACGAGGCCCACCAGCAGCGCGGTCACCGAGCCCTGCCCGTGGCCGCCCGCCTCCACCGCCAGCACCACCGCCCCGCTCACTGGTCACCGCCCGTGGCCGGTGCCGGCTCGGAGGTCCGCTCGAACGCCAGCTCCGCGATCCGCAGGCCGTCCATGGACGCGATCTCGATGCGCCAGCCGTCGTGCATCAGGCTGTCACCCTCGGCCGGGATGGCACCCAACAGGTCCAGCACGAACCCCGCGACCGTCTCGTAGTCGCCGTCGGGGACCTGCATCGACAGGGCATCCCGCAGGCGGTCCGCGCGCAGCGTCCCGTGGACGATGTAGCGTCCGGCCCCGATGCGCCGCAACGCACGGACGTCGCGATCGAACTCGTCCTCGATCTCACCGACGAGTTCCTCGAGCACGTCCTCCATGGTCACGATGCCCGCGGTACCGCCGTACTCGTCGACCACGACCGCGAACGTGCGGTGCTCGAGCCGCATCCGGGCCAGGAGCTGGCGCAGCTCGAAGCTCTCGGGCACGACCAGCGGCGGCGCCGCCAGCTCGCGGACCGTCGTGGTCGTCCGGCCAGCCGGATCGACCCGGAGCAGGTCCTTGACGTGGACCGTCCCCACGACCTCGTCCTCGCTGCCTGCGTGGACCGGGAAGCGGCTGTGACCGGTCCGGACGGCGGCCTCGAGCAGATCCGCAGCCGTGCGGTCATGGGCCAGCCAGACGACGTCGGGTCGCGGGACCATCACCTCGGAGACGCGCCGCTCGACCAGACCGATCGCCCGGGTCAGCAGGGAGGCCTGCGACTCGCTGAGGGCGCCCTCCTCGCCGGAGGCCGCGATGATCCGACCGAGGTCCTCGACCGTGTGGCTGTCCAGCAGCTCGTGCGTCACCTCGATGCCGAGCCAGCCCGAGACGGCCGCGGCAGCCCCGTCGAACACGCGGATGACCGGTCCGAGGACGATCCCGTACGCACGCATCACAGGCACCACGGCCAGCGACACGCGTTCGGGCCGCGCGATGGCGTAGTTCTTCGGAGCGAGCTCGCCGAACACCATCTGCGCGACGGTCGAGATGACGAAGGCGCCCGTGATGCTGACGGCCAGCGCCGTGCGCTCGGGCAATCCGACCGCGTCCAGTGCGGGCCGCAGGAGCCCACCGATGGAGTCCTCGGCGAGGAAGCCGACGAGCAGGCTCGTCGCCGTGATGCCGAACTGCGCCCCCGACAGCACGAACGAGAGCTGGCTCAGCTCCTTGAGCACGGACTGCGCGCGCCCTCCGCCCTCGGCCGCGAGCCCCTCGATCGTGCTGCGCCGGACGGCCACGTAGGCGAACTCGGCCGCCACGAACAGACCGTTCGCGGCAATGAGCAGCACCACCAGCCCCGCACCGACGACCGGGCTCACGCCGCCGCGAACCGCACGGTGCAACCGACCACCTGGTCGTCGTCGGCGTTGGCCGTCCCCGCTTCGGGCAGTGGCAGATCGTGGCGCCCGCCCGGCGGCAGGTCCACGTCGACCGCGTACGCCCCGCTGGTCAGCACGCCGTCGCCGTAGCTGATCTCGACGGTCGCGGTCCCACGCGCCCGCAGACCCTGTTCGGCGGGTGCCTGCAGCCAGCCCTGGCACGTGGCCTGGCGTGCGCGGCGCTGCCACGGCTCAGGCTCGCCCTCCTGGGCCGGCACCGGGTCGACCAGGCTGCCACGCACGGCGTGGTCGCCGGGGTCGCTGTCACGGCTGATGGGCGGTGCCCCGTCCAGCTCGATCCAGCAGCACTCGTCGGGTGGCTCGGTGTGCGGATCCCAGCGCGAGAACCCGCCGCTCTCGGCGTCTCCCAGGACGTAGGGCTGCGGGGTCGGGGACGGCTCCGGGCTCGGCGGGGGCGGCGGTGGTGGCGTGGGCGACGGGCTCACGGGCGTTGGCTGCGTGGGCTCGGGTTCAGGTTCAGGTTCAGGCTCCGGCTCGGAGGTGACCGAGCTCTGAGGCGACGGGGACGTCGGGGACGGCTGGTCGGGGTCGCTGGTCACGCTGGCGGACGGGGTGGGGTCGTCGCGCTCGACGCTGATCCCGAGCACGGAGGTGTCGTCGTCGGGGCCCCCGCACGCCGAGAGCAGCAACACGGCGACCGCCAGCCACCCTGTTGCCGCTCGCGCCGCTCGCGCCACCACACCAACCCGTCGTCGACCTGCCGGAGTGTACGCCCCATCCCCCGGGGAACCGAGCAATCACGCCCGATCGGGACGCAGGCGCTCCACCAGCCCCTCGGCCAGCTCCTCGAACGGCTGCGACGGATCCAGCAGCCAGTACAGGACCAACCCCGTCAGGGCCGCGATCAGCCGTTGCGCCTCGACCCGTGCCTCGCCCGGGGCCAGGTCGGGCCGTTCGCGCTGCAGGGCGTCGGTGAAGCGGTAGACCCGGCGCTCGTGGTGGGCCAGGACGCGCTCACGCAGCCGGTCGTCCGTGAGCCCGCCGCTCACGGCGATCTGGACGTAGATGCGGGCCAGCTCGGGGTCGCCGGTGACGAACTTGACGAACGCGGCGGACAGGTCGGCGATGGAGTCCTCGCCGCTGCCCGCGGGGTCGGGGTCGACCGCCCTGATGGCCTCGCGGACGACCTGGAGGATCGCGGCCTCCTTCGAGCCGAACAGGTTGTAGAAGCTCCCGGCCCCGATGTCGGCACGCTGGCAGATCGCCTTCAAGGTCGTGCCGTCCAGACCCCGCTCACCGAGCACGAGCCGCGTGGCCTCGAGGATGCGACGGCGAGTCGCCAGCCCCACCTTGTAGCGCGCCACGTCACCTCCTCGGGTCGGCACACGGTAACCGGGCGCCCGCCGGGCGTCACCGACGTGACACGGGCTCATCTGTAGCGTACAGTAAAGTTTGAGCGCCCGCTCCAACTCGTCCCGTCGTCGGATCAGGAGACCCCGTGAGCCACTACAAGTCCAACCTCCGCGACATCGAGTTCAACCTGTTCGAGTTCCTCGGTACCCGGGAGCACCTCGGCTCCGGGCCGTTCGAGGCCATGGACCCCGACACGGCGCAGATGCTGTTGCACGAGGTCGACCGGTTCGCACGTGAGTCGATCTGGGCGGACTCGTTCGTCGACACCGACCGCACCCCCCTGGAACTGTCTGCAGAGGGCGACGTCACGGTCCCCGAGTCGCTCCACCAGGCGCTGCAGGCGTACTACGACGCCGGCTGGCACACGCTGCCGCTGCCGCCCCACCTCGGTGGCTTCGGCGCGCCCCCGTCGATCCGCTGTGCCACGACGGAGCTGTTCGCCGGCGGTCACGCCACCGCATCCCTGTGGCCGATCGGCGCGCTGATGTCGATGATCATCGACCGCATCGGGACCGAGGGCCAGAAGCGCCACTTCGCGCGGCCGATGGTCGAGCGGCGCTGGGGCGGGACGATGGTGCTGACCGAGCCCGACGCGGGCTCGGACGTGGGCGCCGGGCTCACCAGGGCGGTCAAGGTCGAGGACAACGGCGCCGACGACATCGGCTCGGTGTGGCACATCGAGGGCGTCAAGCGCTTCATCACCTCCGCCGACTATCAGGGCCACGAGAACACCGTGCACCTGGTGCTGGCGCGCCCCGACGGCGACCCGCCCACGCCCGGCACGAAGGGGCTGCGGCTGTTCCTGGTCCCCAAGTTCCTCGTCGACGAGGACGGCTCGCTGGGTGAGCGCAACGGCGTGCGTGTCTCCAACATCGAGAGCAAGATGGGCATCAAGGGCTCGGCGACGTGCGAGCTCACGATGGGCGACCGGCAGCCCTGCGTCGGCTACCTGGCCGGCGACCTCGACCAGGACGGGGCGGGCATCGCCCAGATGTTCCAGGTGATCGAGTACGCCCGCATGATGGTGGGCACCAAGGCGATGGCCACCCTGTCGACCGGCTACCTCAACGCGCTGGAGTACGCGCAGATGCGCGTGCAGGGTCCCGACATGACCCGGATGACCGACAAGCACGCCCCGAAGGTCACCATCATCAACCACCCGGACGTGCGGCGCCTGCTGATGGAGCAGAAGGCCCATGCCGAGGGCATGCGCGCGCTGGTGATGTTCACCGGATGGATCCAGGACCAGGCCGAGCTGAGCCAGGGCGACGACCACGCGCAGTGGCTGGCCCGCGAGGACCTGCTCCTGCCGATGGTCAAGGGCTACTGCTCCGAGAAGGCCTACGAGCTGCTCGCCCAGTCGCTCCAGGTCTTCGGTGGATCCGGCTTCACCCAGGACTACCCGATCGAGCAGTACATCCGCGACGCCAAGATCGACACCCTCTACGAGGGCACGACCGCGATCCAGTCGCTGGACCTGTTCTTCCGCAAGATCGTGCGTGACCAGGGCGCGACGCTGACGTGGCTCTCGGACCAGGTGAAGCACTTCGCCCACGCGGGCGCCGACGGCGACGGCTTCGCCCGCGAGCGCCAGTTGCTGGCAGCGGCGCTCGAGGACACGCAGGGCCACATCGAGACGATGGTCGGGTACCTCATGGGCAGCCTCGAGGAGAACCAGCAGGCACAGGTGTACCGGACCGGACTGCACTCCGTCGCGCTGCTGAACTCGCTGTCCGAGCTGACCATCGGCTGGCTGCTGCTCCGGCAGGCCGAGGTCGCCACCGAGGCACTCGACCAGGGCGCGCACGGTGCTGACGCCGACTTCTACGTCGGCAAGCAGGCCGCGGCCCGCTGGTTCGCCCAGCACGTCCTGCCCAAGAGCCGGGTGCGCCGCGAGCAGGCCGAGCAGGAGTCCGGCTGGCTCATGGAGGTCCCCGAGCGCGCCTTCTGACCGGGCCGCACCCTGGGAAGACACCGCCGTTCGGACCTGCCAGCCAGCACGGTGGCGGGCTCGCGACCGGCGATGCTGCCGCCCATGCCACGAACATCCACGACCCGGACCAAGCGACCATGGTGGCGCCGCTGGTGGGCGCTGCTGCTCGTGCTGCCCGGCCTGGCCGGCGCGCTGCTGGGCCTGCTGGTGTTCTTCTACTTCTTCGCGTCGATCCCGCTCGCCGAGGAGATCGGCGCATCCGCCACGGTCGTGCTGGACCGCGAGGGCAACGACGTGGGGTCCCTGCAACCCGGGTCGCCGCGCAAGGACGTGGCGCTGCCCGACCTGCCCGAGCACATCCCACACGCCGTCCTGGCCGCTGAGGACCGGCGCTTCTACGAGCACGGCGCGATCTCGTTGACCGGCACGGTGCGCGCGCTGTTCACCAACGTCAGGGCGGGCGCCATCGAGCAGGGCGGCTCGACCATCACCCAGCAGTACATCAAGAACGCCCAGGTCGGTGCCGAGCGCACGTTCCTGCGCAAGGCCAAGGAGGCGGCGCTCGCCGTCAAGATGGAGCAGCGTTTCAGCAAGGACCAGATCCTCCAGCTCTACCTGAACACCATCTACTGGGGCCGCGGCGCCTACGGCCTCGAAGCGGCAGCGGCCACGTACTTCGACGTGCCCGCTGCACAGCTCGACCTGAACCAGGCCGCCACCCTCGCGGGCATCATCCAGGCGCCCGAGGCGCTGGATCCGGCTGAGGCACCCGGGCAGGTGGACACGCGCCGCCGCTTCTTGCTCGACGGGATGCTGCAGGAGGCGCGGATCGACGGACCCACCCACGACCAGGTCGTTGCCGCAGGGCTCCCGCCGGTCACCAACCGCACGGGCGTGGCGTACGGCCCGAACGCCTACTACCTCGATGCGGTCGAGCGCGAGCTGACCAGCATCCTGGGCGACGAGAAGGAGGTGTTCCGCGGCCTGCGCGTGAGCACCGGGCTCGACCCGAGGCTGCAGGTGGCCGCGCAGCAGATCGTGGCGGCGCACACTGCGGACCAACCGTTCAGCGCGGCGCTGGTGTCCCTGGATCCCGAGTCCGGCGCGGTGCGTGCGCTCGTGGGCGGCCCCGACTTCGCCACCCAGCAGATCAACGTCGCGATCCGCACCTCGAACACGCCGGGACGTCAGCCCGGATCGGCGTTCAAGACATTCACGCTGGCCACGATGGTCGAGCAGGGGCTGCACCCCGACTCGCGCTTCGAGGCGCCGGCCTGCACGGACGTCGAGTCCGACGGCGGCACCAAGGAGGTGTGCAACTACGACCGGCGCGGCCGGGGCACGATCACGGCCCGCCAGGCCACGTGGGCGTCGGTGAACACCGCCTACATGAACATCACCGAGGAGGTGGGACCAGCCGCGGTCGTCGAGACCGCCCATCAGCTCGGAATCCCTCCGGACGTGGATCTGCCCGCCTTCCCGTCGCTGACGCTCGGCAGCGCCAGCGTGAGCCCGATCGACATGGCGTCGGCGTACGGCACGTTCGCCGCTGGCGGGGTGCACGCCGCGCCCCACCTGATCACGCGCATCGAGCGTGAGGACGGCGAGGTGGTCCTCGAGGTGGAGCCCAGGCGCGACGCGGTCTACCCCGCCAACGACGCACACATCGTCAGCGACGTGCTGCAGGGGGTGATCCAGCACGGCACCGGGCGCGGTGCCGCGATCGACCGTCCCGCCGCAGGCAAGACTGGGACCAGCCAGAACAACACCGATGCGTACTTCGCCGGGTACGTCCCGCAGTTGTCGACCGCCGTCTGGGTCGGCAACCTCGACAACTCACCGATGGACGGCGTGACCGGTGGCGCTGTCCCGGCCGCGATCTGGGCCGAGTACATGCGGCACGCGCTCGAGGGTGTCGAGGAGGTCGGCTTCCCCGAGCCCGACTACAGCGGCAAGCGGATCCTCAACGCGCAGCCCGCGCCCGCCCCCAGCCCGACCGAGTCGCCCTCAGCCAGCGAGTCGCCGTCACCCGACGAGTCGCCGTCACCCGACGAGAGCCCGTCACCGAGCCCGCGCCCCAGCCCGTCGCCGAGCCCGAGCCCCAGCCCGTCACCGAGCCCGAGCCCCAGCCCGTCACCGAGCCCGAGCCCCAGCC
The DNA here is from genome assembly GCA_036396595.1 of Nitriliruptorales bacterium. GTDB lineage: Bacteria > Actinomycetota > Nitriliruptoria > Nitriliruptorales > Nitriliruptoraceae > DASWKO01. Next base: position 7,349 of record DASWKO010000002.1, read on the forward strand.
CGTCACCGAGCCCGAGCCCCTCACCCAGCCCGTCACCCAGCCCCAGCCCGTCACCGAGCCCGAGCCCGTCACCCAGCGACGAGCCCTCACCCAGCGACGAGCCGTCGCCCAGCCCGAGCCCGACCTCGGCTCAGGCGACCGCGCCGCTCGCCCGCAACGAGGCGATGTGGGCGGGCGCGTAGCCGAGTTCGCCCAGCACCTCGTCGGTGTGCGCGCCGTACGCAGGAACCGGGCGGTCGGCCCGCAGGGGCGTACGGGAGAACCGGGGGGCGGGGGCCGGCTGGACTCCCCCGCCCTCGACCTGCGTGAACAGGCCGCGCGCCACGTTGTGCGGATGCTCGCGCGCTTCCTCCAGGCTCAGGACCGGCGCGACGCACGCGTCCGTGCCGGCGAAGTGCTCGGCCCATTCGTCGCGCGTGCGGGACGCGAACAGCGCCGTGAAGCGCTCACGCTGCCGGGCGTGATCGTGCTGTGGGACCTCGTCGGGATCGAGCCCGAGCCCGTCGAGCAGCGCCGCGTAGAACTGCGGCTCGATCGCACCCACCGCGATGTAGCGACCGTCCGAGCACGCGTAGGTGTCGTAGAACGGCGATCCGCCGTCCAGCAGGTTGGCCTGGCGCTCGGTGGTCCACATGCCGAGCCCCAGCAACCCGTGGACGAACGCCGTGAGGTTGACGGTGCCGTCGACCATCGCCGCATCGATCACCTGGCCCTGCCCCGACGTGACCCGCTCGAACAGCGCCGCGACCACGCCCAACGCCAGGTACGACCCACCCCCGGCGAAGTCGCTGAGCAGGTTGAGCGGCGGCGGCGGCGGGCTGTCGGCCCGGCCGATGGGGTGCAAAGCCCCCGAGATCGCGGCGTAGTCGATGTCGTGGCCGGCCTGGTCCGCCAGCGGCCCCTCCTGGCCCCAACCGGTCATGCGCGCATAGATCAACGCGGGGTTGCGTTCGAAGCAGGGCTCGGGGCCCACCCCCAGGCGCTCGGCGACCCCGGGACGCATGCCCTCGACCAGCACGTCGCAGCGCTCGACCAGGTCGAGCACGACCTGCGTGCCCTGGTCGGACTTGAGGTCGACGCCGACCGAGCGCCGCCCCCGGTTCAGCCCGTGCATCGAGGCCTCGGACCCCGGGTTGCCACGTGCGGCCGCGATCCGGTCGACCCGGATCACCTGCGCTCCGAGATCGGCCAGCAGCATCACACCGAAGGGCGCGGGGCCGATCGCAGCGAGCTCCAGCACGGTGATGCCGTCGAGCGGTCCTGGCACGGGCTTCCTCCTGGTGTGTGTGCGTGCGTTGGGGGGGATGGTGCAGGTCGGCGTCCCGGCTCACAGCCCCAGCACCCCGGGGTTGAGCACCCCGGCCGGATCGAGGGTCCGCTTGGCGGCTGCGAGGACCTGACCGAACAGGTCGGGGCGTTGCTGGACGTACCAGGGCACGTGGTCGCGACCGACGGCATGGTGGTGGGTGATGGTGGCGCCCGCGTCCAGCAGCACCTCGGACACCGCCGCCTTGACCGCGTCCCACTGGCGCACCTGCTCGCCGGGTCGGCCGGGCGCCACGACCGTCACGTAGGGCGCGACGCCGTCGACGTACGCGTGGGTCGTGCGGATGGTCACCGAGCCGGCGCCGCAGAGGTCGCGCACGGCACCGTTGGCGGCGGCCAGGACGCGCTCGACGGTCGCCTCGAACCGGTCCCACGTGATCGCGGTCTCGAAGGTCTCCACGACCGCCCCCAGCGCCACCAGCCCGTCCCGCAGGTAGGGCGCCTGGAGGAAGAGCTGGCGCCAGGCCGCGGCACCCCCCTCGGCCTGGCCTGTGGAGTCACCTTCGTGCAACCTCGGCCCTGAGGTCACCGCGCCGCCGTGGTCCCGGCACAGCTCGACGGCGCGCTCGATCCACGGGCCCAGTGGGTGGTCAGCCGACTCGAAGCCCAGCACCAGCACCGCCGACGAGCCGTCA
>DASWKO010000003.1:0-18072 GCA_036396595.1 Nitriliruptorales bacterium
AGCCCCAGGAAGTACCACGGGGCCTTGGACGGGTTGGGCGTGAGGTTGGGGTTTGCCAGGTCACGGAACACGCCGTCGACGAAGTAGCTGACCACCAGCAGCAGCGCGCTCACGGCCAGCAGCGCCACGAACTCCACCACCAGCAGGTGCGGCCAGGTGTAGACCTTGTCCTGCTGCTTGGTGTGGACCTGCTGGATGCCGGTCGGAGGCACCAGCGCGAGCAGCCGGTGGGTGTGCTCCGAGCTGCGCGGCACGCCCAGCGAGCCCGACTGTCCCTGCCCGTTGCCGTCGCCCCCAAGCGAGGCGGCGACGCGAGCCGCCCGCTCCTCGGGGCTCAGCCGTCCGGTCGGCGCCTCCTGGGTCGCGGCGGCCGCGGCGGCGCCACCCCCGCCGGCACCGCCCGTATCGCCCCCACGCACCGATGCCAGCGCCGCCTGGTTCTTCTCGGCCTCGACCGGGCCCAGCGTCTCGCCGGCCGCGGCCTTGCTCTTGCGGACCTGGGCCGCCTTGGCCTTGGCCCGGGCGATGCGCTCGCTCTTGCCCTCGGCGATCAGGCGGTCGTAGGTCTCCTGGTCGATCTCCACGTCCTCGGACATGACTATTCGCCCCCTCCGTCGGTCGCGCGGGAAGCGCACACGGTTTCGACTCGATTCGTCATCACAGGGGTCCCGAGATGCCGCCGTCCTTGCGGATGCGCCAGAAGTGCACCGCGAGGAAGATGACCAGTACGAACGGCAGGAACAGCACGTGCAGCACGTACCAGCGCAGCAGCGTCGCGGGGCCGATCTCGACCCCACCGATCAGCACGAACTTCACCTGGCGCCCGATCACCGGGCTGAAGCCACCGATCTCGGTCCCGACGTTGACCGCCCAGATCGCGAGCTGATCCCAGGGCAACAGGTAGCCGGTGAAGCTCAGCAGCAGCGTCAGCAGCAGCAGGATGATGCCCACGACCCAGTTGAACTCCCGGGGCGGCTTGTAGGCACCGTGGTAGAAGACCCGGGCCATGTGCAGGAACACGGTGAACACCATGAAGTGCGCGCCCCACCGGTGCATGTTGCGGACCAGGTTGCCGAACGTCACCTGCCCGATGATGTTCTGCATGTCCAGGTAGGCCAGCTCGGCGCCCGATCCGGCCGCCGGCCGGTAGAAGAACATCAGGAAGATGCCGGTGACGGCCAGATGGATGAACAGGAAGAAGCTGAGGCCACCGAGGCAGTAGGTGTAGGTCAGCTTGAGCCCGTGGCGCTTCACCTTCACGGGGTGCAGGTGGTACAGCACGTTGTTCATCGCCGCGAGCGCCCGGTCCCGCGACGTGTCGCGGTAGCCCTTGCGGTAGATCGAGCCGGGCCGGAAGATCGACTTCCAGACGACGTTGTCCTGGACGGACTTCTGGACGTCGCTCCACTTGGGGGGGCTGAACTTCGCCACGTTGCGCGTTCCTCGGATCTGGGTCGGACGGTTGCCGTGCGATCAGTTGCCCTCGACGCGCCCCAGCCACAGGGCGTCCGTCGGGCACCGCTCCACGCAGATCGCGCAGCGCGTGCACTCGTTGTCGTCGATGATGAAGACGGCGCTGCTCTGCTCGGCGAGGGTCTTGACGCTCTGGTTGTCGGCGTTCTGGATGATGTCCGGGGACATCATGAAGATGCACTCCCAGGGGCAGACGTCCTCGCAGGCCCGGCACAGGATGCACAACTCGGCGGTCAGGCCGATGTGACGCTTGGGCTTGACGCGCTCCTGGAGCCAGTTGGGGTCCACCTGCTCCACGACGTAGTCGTCGAACATCAGCGGGTGCTCGCCCCGATCGGTCTTGCCCATGTTGGCGCCTTCCTGGTGGGGGTTGCGGGTCGCTACTTGTACCCGCCAGCGTCGGGCTTGACCTCTCCCGATGCCAGCGTGCGGGGGTAGCGCTCCTGGATGCGGATGCCTGCGATGATCATCGCAGCCGTCGCCACGGTCGTCTCGAGCATCACCACGGAGTCACGGATGACGTCGTAGAGGTTGCTCATCAGGTCCCAGTGGAACGTGCCGATGGTGATGGTCAGCGACGCGGGGATGACCACGCCCTGCAGGATCTCCTTGTTGGAGTCCACGTAGTAGATCCACGCCGACGGGATGATCCCGAAGAGCCACCACGAGACGGCCGTGGCGGCGATCACACCCATCGTGGCCGACAGCCACTCGCGCTGGCCGTACCAGCGCTTGGCCAGGGCGATCGGCCCCGCGACGAGGAACACGCCCCAGAGCGCCACGATCAGAAAGCCCCACCAGCCGCGACCCAGCGATTCGGGGTCGCCGAACTCGTAGAGCGCCCTCAGCGCGTCCGGGAGGGCGCTGAAGAAGTCTCCGAACCAGCTCAATGTCACGCCGGGTCCTTCGCGGTCCTAGATGTCCAACCACCGCTGGGTGCCGCGACGCCGGTCTGCCTCGTCGCCGCGGTCTGGCGGGTCGACGGCGCCCGGTGAACGGCGGCTCCCAGCCCGTCTGACCGGGAGTCGGCCGCAGCCTACCAACGGGTCAGAAGCGCGAACAAACGTTCCCAGACGGCCAGTACAGGACGGTTCTCAGAGCCGGCGGCGGGTGGTCAGATACCCAGGTGCTCCAGGATCAGGGCCCGTAGCTGCGCCTGTTCGAGCGGCCCCGCGTGCCGGTGCACGACCCGTCCGGCCGCGTCCACCAGCACGGTCGTGGGCATCGCCCGCGTGCCGAGCGCCTCGAACAGCTCGCTGTCGGGATCGGCCAGCAGCTCGTAGGTCACGCCCGTCCGCGCCGCCAGCTCGCGGGCCATTGCGGCGTCGTCTGCACGGTCGACGCCCAGGAACCGGACGCGGTCACCGAGCTCGACGTGGACCGCCTCGATGTCGGGCATCTCCTCGACGCAGTACGCGCACCACGTCGCCCACACGTTCAACACGATCGGCTGGCCCACGAGGTCGCGCGTGTCGACCGAGCCGGTGCCGTCGAGGCGCTCGAGCGTGATCGACGGGAGCGGGAAGCCTGCCGAGCTCGCCAGCTCGGGGCCGGCGACCACGGGCGTGATCGACGGGGCGCAGCCGACCGCCAGCAAGGCGGCGGTGAGCAGCAGGGAGGGGAGTCGGTTCATCGCCAGGCTCACCAACGTGCGCACCCGTCCGGTGTTCCCGCGACCGTCCCGGTCACGCTCGGGCCATGGCGGTGGCGGCTGACTCGACCGCCCCCAGCACGCGTCCGACGGTCTCGTTGTCCAGGGCGGTGGACGTGAACACCACCTCGTACCCGGAAGGAGCCAGGTAGACGCCGCGCTCCAGCATCAGGTGGAAGAACCGCGCGTACCGCTCGTGATCCGCGGCCCTGACGTCCTCGTAGTCGCGCGGCGGGTCATCCGCGAACAGGACTCCCAGCAGCGTGCCGTGCTCGGTGACGACGACCGGGATGCCGGCCGCCTCGAAGGCGGTCCGCAGCCCGCTGGCGAGCAGCGACGTCGCCTTCGAGAGCCACGCGTAGACGTTGTCGGTCAGGAGCTGCACCTGGGTGATGCCGGCGGCGACCGCGACCGGGTTGCCCGACAGGGTGCCGGCCTGGTAGATCGGTCCTTCCGGCGCGAGCTGGCTCATCACGTCGGCGCGACCGCCGAATGCGGCCAGCGGGAAGCCGCCGCCGATGACCTTGCCGAGCACCGTCAGGTCGGGGGTGACCCCGTGCATCTGCTGGGCACCGCCCCGGCCGAGCCGGAAGCCCGTGATCACCTCGTCGAACACCAGCAGGGCACCGCTGGCGTCAGCCTGGTCACGGAGCAGCTCCAGGAAGCCGTCCTGCGGGGGCACCAGGTTCATGTTCGCTGGCACGGGCTCGCACAGGATCGCGGCGAGGTCGTCGCCGTGCTCGGCGACGGCGGCGCGGACCGCGTCGGGGTCGTTCCACGGCACCAGGATCGTGTCGGCCGCCGTGCAGTCGGTGATGCCCGGCGAGCCCGGGATCCCCAGCGTCGCCACACCGGAGCCCGCCTCGACCAGGAGGGAGTCGACGTGACCGTGGTAGTGCCCCTTGAACTTGAGCAGCTTGTCGCGGCCGGTCGCGCCGCGTGCCAGCCGCACGGCGCTCATGGCCGCCTCGGTCCCGCTGCTGACGAGCCGGACGCGCTCGACCGACGGCACGGCGTCGATGATGAGCTCGGCAAGCGTGATCTCCGAGCGGGTGGGTGCCCCGAACGTGGAACCACGCTGCAACGCGCCGCGGGCGGCGGCCATGATCTCTGCACGGGCATGGCCGAACGGCAACGCCCCCCAGGACTGCACCAGATCGATGTAGTGGTTGCCGTCCTCGTCGATCAGCTCGGCGCCGTCGCCGCTGACCATGAAGCGCGGCGTGCCTCCGACGGCGCCGAACGCGCGCACGGGCGAGTTCACGCCGCCCGGGATCACCTCGCGGGCACGTGCGAACAGTTCGTCGGACTGCGAGGTGGGCACCCGCGCTCCGCGGTCGGTCGTCGGCGGTCGACGATCGTGCCCAACGGTAGTCGCTGACCTCCCCCACGCCCGCAGTTCCACCCCAGGTGGGGACGTCCGGGTGCGCGTGGCGTATCCAGATGTCCCCACGTCTGGTGTGCGGCCGGAGGCTGCGCCGCACGCCTACCCTCACCTGGAGATGTCCAGAACCCGTCGCGCCCTGTCGACCGCCGGCCTGTCCGGCGCGGCGGCAGCATTGGCCGCGGCCGGCGGGGCGACCTGGTACTACGCCCGCCGCATCACCGAGCCACCGGTCGACGCCAAGCCCCTGCCGGTCCCTGCCGAGGACCGCGTGCACGTCCTCGGCGCGGCCACGGAGGCCCGGACGCTGGACCTGCGGGGGGTGGACGCGCACCGTCGGGGCCGCTGGGGCGTGTCCTGGGGTGACGGCTACGCCCAGGTCGGGCGGGTCCTGCACCGCGACGGCGAGGTGGCCACCCGCGAGCTGCTCTCGTCGTGGGGCACGCCGCCCGGCGCGGACACCGAGGCGCTGTTCGAGGCCTACGCGTACCCCGAGCGCCCCGACGCGCTGGACCTGCCCGTCGAGGAGGTCAGCTTCAGCTCCCCGGTCGGGGACGTGCCTGCCTGGCTCTACCCGGCCGAAGGTCCGACCTGGGCGATCTTCGTACACGGCCGCAGCGCCGCGAAGCACGAGGCGCTGCGCGCCGTGCCGACGGCGCACGCCCGGGGCATGCCCTGTCTGACCATCAGCTACCGCAACGACCGCGAGGCACCGCGCAGCCCGGACGGCCACTCGCACCTCGGCGCGACCGAGTGGGAGGACGTCGAGGCAGCGGTGGTGTACGCGCTCTCGCGCGGCGCGCGGGACCTCGTGCTGGTCGGGTACTCGATGGGCGGCTCGCTGGTCGTCAACTTCCTGCGCGTGTCGCCCAAGGTCGACCGGGTCCGGGGGGTGGTGCTCGAGGCCCCGGTCCTGGACTGGGGCCCGGTCCTGCGCCGCGCGGCGGAGGCGCGCGGGTTGCCGCACGCGGTGCTGCCGGTCCTGCTCCCCGCGACGATGGCGGTGGCTCGGATGCACACCGGGATCGACTTCCGCGCGATGCGCCACCTCGACGCCAGCAACGACCTGCGGCACCGGACGCTGCTGATCCACGGCGACGCCGACGAGATCGTGCCGGTCGAGCTCGCCGACTCGCTGGCGGCGGCGCGCCCCGATCTCATCACCTACCTGCGGGTGCCGGGCGCCGGCCACGTCCGCTCGTGGAACGTCGACCCCGAGGCCTACGAGGCCGCGCTCGGCACCTACCTCGACGACGTGCTCACCGGCCCCATGCCCCGGCGCCGGCGCCACCCCCGCCGCACCTGATCAGCCGCGGACGTCGGTGGGGGCCAGTCCCTCGAAGATGACGTTGTCGGCTGTGGCGCGGGCGTGCGCGAGGTCGGCCCGATTGCGCACCGTCCAGGCGACCAGCGGGCGTCCGCGGGCGCGCCAGGCGCTGGCCCAACGGTTGGGCAGGCCGGACAGCTCGTAGCTGAGGAAGTGCGGCTGGGTGCGGTGGTTCAGCAGCATCGAGGCGAGCATCGGTCGCAGCCACGCGGGCATCGATGACCCGCGCAACGACCCGGCGGTCTGTCCCCGCGCAACGCCCGTGGCGTGTACCCGGTACCAGTCGACGGTCGCCGGGTTGAACGAGGCGACCGCGACGCCGCCGCGGTAGCCGCTGATGCGATCCAGCACGGCGCGCTCGAGCGGACCGACCCGGCGGTCGAAGCTCTTGAGTTCGACCATCACCGGCACGCGCCCGCCCACGAGGTCGAGCACATCCCCCAGCGTGGGCACCCCCTCGCCGTCGCCACCGGAAAGCTCGTAGCCAGCCAGCTCCCTGGCGGTCAGCTCGGCGACCAGCCCGGGGCGGCCCGTGACCCGTTCCAGGTCGGCGTCGTGCACGACCACCGCGTCGCCGTCCGCGCACCGGTGCACGTCGAGCTCGATGCCGACGCCGGCCTCGACGGCCCGCCGGAAGGCCGTCAGCGAGTTCTCCGGCGCGCCGGCGCCGTGCAGACCCCGATGGGCCAGCGGGACCTCGGTGATCCAGGGCACCTCAGGTGCCCCGCAGCGCCTCGGCCAGCTCGCCGGCCGCGTAGGTCAGCACGAGGTCCGCACCCGCGCGCAGGATGCTCGTGACCGCTTCGAGCATGGCCGCATCGCCGTCGAGCCAGCCGCGCTCGGCCGCAGCGCGGATCATGGCGTACTCGCCGGACACCTGGTAGGCAGCGACGGGTAGGTCGAACCGGGCGCGGACATCGCTGATGACGTCCAACGCGGGCAGCGCGGGCTTGACCATCACGACGTCGGCGCCCTCGGCCACGTCGAGCCCGACCTCACGCATCGCCTCGCGCCGGTTGCCGGGATCCTGCTGGTAGCTGCGCCGGTCGCCGGAGCTCATGGCGGACTCGGCGGCCTCGCGGAACGGTCCGTAGAAGCTCGAGGCGTACTTGGCGGCGTAGGCCACGATCGCGACGTCCTCGAGGCCGTTGGCGTCCAGGCCCTGCCGGATCGCGGCGACCTGCCCGTCCATCATCCCGCTGGGCGCGACCACGTCGCAGCCGGCCTCGCCGTAGGCCAGCGACGCCTTGACGTAGCCCTCGACGGCCCGGTCGTTGCCCACCGAGCCGTCGTCCAGCAGCGGCCCGCAGTGGCCGTGGTCGGTGTACTCGCACGAGCACACGTCGGCCCACAGCGCCACCTGGTCACCGAGGTCGTCGCGGATCACCCTGGCGGCGGTCGGCACCGGCCCCCTGGGGTCCCACCCGGCGGAGCCGACCGCGTCCTTGACCTCGGGGATGCCGAACAGGATGAGGCTGCTCACGCCGAGCCCGTACAGCCGCTTGGCCTCGACCCGGACGCTGTCCACCGTGTGCTGCCACACGCCCGGCATCGAGCCGATCGGCGCCGGATCGGTCAGTCCCTGCTTGACGAACAGGGGCGCCACGAGCTGCGCCGGGTCCAGCCGGGTCTCGCGGAACGCACGCCGCAGGGCAGGCGTCCGGCGCAGCCGGCGCAGGCGGGTCTCGGGGAAGCTCATCGCTGCCCAGCGTACGCACCCTCGAGCCCATCGAGATCGAGTGTGCTCGTCACCGCCATATATCGCAGGAACGGGCACACTCGATGCGGTCACAGGGTGCGCACCCCAGCGTTCTCGGTGATGCTCGCCATCGCCAAGCCAACGACGGTGGCCCTCCTCGCCACCCGCGGCCGCGCTGAGCCCGGGGATCGCCTGCTCGATCGTCGTGACGACCTCGGCCTGGCGCCCCGCTGTTCGTCGATGAGCACGCAGCCAGCCATGGACAGCGCCAGCAACAGGAGCGGGAGGAAGCCCATCGCCGCCGCGAGCTGGTTGCCCGCGTCCGCCTTGTAGGCATCCTGGGCGCGCAGCCCGGTCCCTGCGACGGGCACGCCGGACAGCCCGTCCTTGTTCGCTACGTGCCACCTCCGAGGTGCAGGCTACGGGTCGCCGATCGTGGGTGGCCTTCCTGCGACCGTCCGGAGAACGGCACGTCGACCGGTGCGCACCTACCGGTCCAACCCGGCCGCGAACCACGTCATGGGCGAGATCATCTCACCCATGATCCACCGAAAACGTTGACACCGACCCCCCCCCCCGGTGCATGGTCTGAACTGATGAGGTGCACGACCGAACGGTCGTTTGAACGGCACGAGGGGTGCCAGAAGGGGAGAGGATGAACGTTCGCGAGCGAATCCGCTGGATCATGGTGACCAGTGCGTGCTTCGGATTCTTGATCAGCGCCTGCGGCGCGTTCGGCAGCGACACCGTACAAGGCGTGTTGACGATCCACCTGTCCCCCGAGGTCCCAACGCCGGTGAGTACGACGCGCCCGGTGGACAAGAGCTCCAAGGGGACTTCACGATCAACGGTGTCACGATCCAGAACCCGGACGGCCCAGAGCTCATCGGTGACCGGGACATCCGCTACAAAGTCCGCTTCGACATCATCGACCCGCAGAGCCTCACATGCTGCGCAATCCGCAATCCGTGGGGCGACGAGTGGACCCCATGGGTCTGCCAGCTATGCCAAGCCGATGTGAACCCGTACGGTGAGCCGCATCTGTTCTTGCCGGGATCCTTCGCAGCGCAAGGCAGCGTGGTGCAATGCGCGTTCTCGAACGGCGGATGTGACGTCGACTTCAACACGGCAACAAGACCTTTCCGAGTCTGCGGCGATGTGCTGAACCCATGTATCGAAGACCTCATCTGAAACTGACCTCATGGCTGGACACGATCGGTGTCGTGCCAGCCGATTGCAACAAGGCAGGGTGAAGTTCGCGTGATCGGTCGCTCGTGTTGGCGCGTGTGTCCCCATTCATCGCTCGCAGTGATGGCGTCGATGGTGCTGGTGGTAGCGTGCGGGCGACCGGCCGACATCGAGTTGCCGACCTCTGGCGCCTCACACCCGGCGACCGACTCAGATTCCGAAGGTCGGACCTCGCCGCCGAGCCCTGTCCCTGACGCCGCAGAGCCGTCGAGTGCCGACACCACAGAACCTACTGTCCTGACAACGGCGCCTGCTGTCGAAAGTTGGGATGCTCGCTACAAGGCCGACGGTCACATCATCGTCGGAACAACGCGGTTCGCGTCCCCTGAAAGCTTCGATCTGACACTGCTCGACGACTTGACGCTGGACCTGACTGGCGTTCGGTACGAGCAAGGGCGGCCCGCGCACATCATGGCCATGCAGCTTCTCCTGACCGACCGCGGCGGCACGGGCGTGCGTCACATCTGGGTGTCGCCCCCTCGTGAGGGCGGCTCCACAACCTACGGGCTGCCACTGGACGGCGTTCTTCCCTTCCGGTCGCTGGCCGTTGGCCAGCTTGCGGAGGCGTCGGTTCTCGACGGTGAGGGACACGTGAGGGTGCGACGGCCCGCGGATGGCCGGTGGCAGATCGAGGTACTCGGGGAGGGTGACTTCGAGTTGACGCTCGACTTAGCAGCGGACCCGGCTGATCCTCCATGGGAGCGCCTCGTCATCGAGATCAGCGGTAACGCGCCGCAAGGGCGTGTGTCAGGATCCCTCAGGCTCGTACGCATCGACGGCTAGGCGCGGCTAGCGCTTCGACTCGGGCGAACTACGGCCCGTGCCGATCCGGATCGTGATCGGTGGCCGTGCGCACCAGGGCGTCGACCAGGCCGTCCAGGTCGTGGGGATCGGCCTCCGCGGCGACCTCCAGACCCAGCTCGCGCGCGGTCGCGGACGTCACCGGGCCGATGCTCACCACCCTCCCCGACCAGGGCCGGCCGCCGATGAGCTCGACGAAGTTGCGGACCGTGGACGACGATGCGAACGCCAGCAGGTCGAGGTCGCCGTCGGCCAGCCGCTGGACCACGCCGGCCGGCAGGTCCGCCGGGCGGCGCGTCACGTACGCGCTGACCTCGACCGGATCCCAGCCCTTGGCCCGCAGGCCGTCGGGCAGGGACGCGGTTGCGAGGTCGGCCCGGGGCAGCAGGACCCGCCCCGAGCCGGTCGGGAACGCCTGGGCCAGCGCGTCCGTCGTCGCGGTGTCGGGCACCAGGTCGGGCACGATCCGCAGCTCGTCCCACAGGGCGGCGGCCGTGCCGGGACCCACGACGGCGACCGTGCCGACCTGCGCGAGCGCCCGCGCGTCGAGCTGCACACGAGCCAGCGCCCGGGCGACCGCCCGCACCCCGTTCGGGGACGTGAGGCACACCGCGGCGAAGCCGCCGTCCGCGAGCTCGCGCAGCGCGGCGTCCAGCGCATCGGCATCGCCGGGACCGATCGCGATGGTCGGCGCCTCGACCGGCTCACCGCCCAGCGCCCGGATCCGGGCCGACAGCAGCGACGCCTGCTCGCGGGTGCGCGGGACCAGGACGCTCACACCCTGCAGCGGCCGGCGGCTGCGCCAGTTCAGCTCCTCGCCGAGGCTGGCGACGTCCCCGACGACCGTGACCGCCGGCGAGCGCAGCCCGGCACGCTCGACCGCGTCGGCGATGGTGGCCAGGCTCGCGCGGATCGACGCCTGCCGGGGTGTGGTTCCCCAGCCCACGACCGCCGCCGGGGTCCCGGGATCGCGCCCGTGGGCGATGAGCTGGGTCGCGATGTCGCGCAGGTGGCTGACCCCCATGAGGAACAGCAGCGTCCCCGGGAAGCGTCCCAGGGTCGTGTAGTCGACGTGGCCACCGCGCTTGGAGGGGTCTTCGTGCCCGGTGACGACCGCGAACCCGGCCGACAGGCCGCGGTGGGTGACCGGGATCCCGGCGGCACCCGGGACGGCCACCGCCGAGGTGACGCCGTGCACGACCTCGAACGGGATGCCTGCCAGGTACATCGCCTCGGCCTCCTCACCGCCCCGACCGAACACGAACGGGTCCCCGCCCTTCAACCGCACGACCGCCTTGCCGTCGGCCGCCGCCCCGGCCATCAGCGCATCGACCTCGCCGCGCGTCAGCCCCTGCTCGCCCACGCGCTTGCCGACCAGCGTCACCTCGGCGTGGTCGGGGACGAGCGCCAGCGCCTCGGGCGGCGACAGGCGGTCGTGCAGGACGACGTCGCAGGTGGACAGCAGCACCGCTGCGCGCAGCGTCAGCAGGCCCGGATCGCCCGGGCCGCCGCCCACGAGGTAGACCGTGCCGGGCTGCGCCGGCAGCCCCCCCAAGCCGCGGAACCAGCCGAGCACCTCGTGCAAATCGGGCGCTGCCACGGTCACGCCCCTCCGTGGGTCGCCTGCTGCCGAGCGCGCAGCAGCCGGTGCACGATGCGGTCGCCGCCGTCATCGAGGAGCTGCAGCGCCAGTGCCTGGGCGAGCTTCTCGGGCTCGGTCTCCGCCGCCTGCGCCGACGCCCGCAGCATGCGCGTGCCGCCGGGGTCGCTGAGCATCCCGAGCAGCTCCATCCTCCGGGCGCCCCCGGGCCCCGCGCCCAGCAGCTCGGCGTGCGCCCCGATCGGTGCCGTACAGCCACCCTGGAGCATCTGGAGGAACACGCGCTCCGCCGTCACGCAGCGGGCGGTGTCGCGGTCATCGATGGCCGCGAGCGCCTCGATGGTGGCATCGTCATCGGCCCGGCACTCGACCGCGAGGGCACCCTGGGCCGGCGCGTGCAGCATCTCGCCGTGCTCCAGCGGGACCGCTCCGAGCCGCAGCTCGATCTGCTCCCCCAGCCGCAGCACGCCAGCGGTCGCCACCACCACCGCGTCGAGCTCGCCATCGGCCACCCGGCGCAGCCGGGTCTCGAGGTTGCCACGCAGCGGCTGGACCAGCAGGTCGCGCCGGGCCTTCTGAAGCTGCGCCTGCCGACGTGCCGAGGACGTGCCCACGGTTGCGTCACGCGGCAGCTCCGCCAACCGGTGGCCCGCGCGGGTCACCAGCAGGTCGCGCGGGTCCACCCGGGGCGGGACCGCACCGATCGTCAGCCCGGCGACCGGATCGGTCGGCAGGTCCTTGTACGAGTGCACCGCGAGGTCGGCCTCACCCGACAGCACCGCTCCGCGGATGCGGTCGACGAACAGCCCCTTGGTGTCGAAGGCCTCGACGGCGCGGTCGGGGTGGTCGTCGCCCGAGGTCGTCATCGGCACCAGCTCGGCCGGCCGGCCCGTTGCGGCCGCCAGCGCGTCGGCCACGTGCCCGGCCTGGGTGCGCGCGAGGACGCTGCGCCGTGTGGCGACGCGCCACGGTGAGGACGGGGAGCTCAAGCCCTACTCGTCGAGGTCGAACAGCTCGCGCAGCGCCTGGGCGTAGTGCTCGGCCCCGCCGCCGTGGGCCAGCTCCTTCAGCCGCACGGTCGGCTGGTGCAGCAGCTTGTTCACGATGCCCTGTGCCAGCGCCTCGACGGCCTGCCGCTGCCTGGCGTCGAGCGTGGCGAGCCGGGACGCCAACCGCTCGAACTCGTCACGCCGGACCTGGTCTGCCCGCTCGCGCAGCGCACGCACGGTGGGTTCGACCTGGACGGCCCGGGTCCACGCGTCGAAGCGGTCCGCCTCGTCCTCGACGATGGCGTGCGCCCGTTCCAGCACGTCCGCCCCGACCGTCGAGCGAACGGCGTCCCGGACGGTGCCGACATCGATGACCTCAGCGCCCGCGAGCCCGGCCACGGCCGGCTCGACGTTGCGGGGCATCGCCAGATCGACCAGTACCAGGGGTCGGTCACCACGATGGAGCAGGGCGGCCCGCACCAGCTCGAGGTCGAGCACCGGGACCGCTGCGCCGGTCGTGCACACCACCAGGTCGGCCGCCGCGACGGAGGCCGTCAGCTCGCCGTCGGGCACGACCTCTGCCTGCACGCGGGACGCCAGCCGGCGCGCCTTGTCGTCGCTGCGGTTCCAGACCAGTATCCGCTCGATCGGCTCGCCGGCCAGCCGGTCCCCGGTCAACCCGCCGATCTTGCCGGCACCCACGATCAGGACCGTGCGCCCGGCCAGGCCGTCGTCCCACCGCCGGCTCGCCGCGTCCAGCGCCACGTCGACCATCGAGGACGCGCCCGAGGTGATCGCGGTCTCGTTGCGGACCCGGCGTCCCACGCGGATGGCCTCGCGGAACAGCTTCTGCAGGACGCGGCGGCTCACGCCCTCCTCGCGGGCGAACTCGGCGGCCTGCTTGACCTGCAGCGCGATCTGACGCTCGCCGACGATCATCGAGTCGAGCCCTGCGGCGACCTCGAAGAGGTGAGCGGCAGCGCGGTCGTCGTAGCGGGTGTAGACGGCCGGATCGAGTTCGTACGGATCGATGTCCGCACGGGCGGCCAGCCAACCACGGAGCTCCTGCAGCCCCGGGTGGAAGCGCGCCACGTGCGCGTAGACCTCCATCCGGTTGCAGGTCGACACCACCACCGCCTCGAGCACGTGGTCCAGCTCGACCAGCGAGACCTGGGCCTTGCCGAGTTCCTCCGCCGGCACCGCGACCCGCTCGAGCAGCCACAGCGGTGCGCTGCGGTGGTTCAGGCCGAGGACGATGACGGACATGCCCGGGTGGACCGATCGTTGCGGGAGCGTGGCAGGGGCACGCGATCGCGGGATCAACAGGTGGCCCCGCCGCTCGCTCAGCGTACCGCGTGACCCGGTCGCACCTGGCCGCGCGCCGGCTCGACCCTGCGGGGACTGCGACACCGCCTCAGGAATGCTCGCCCACGCGCCGGGGGATCCCGGCGGCGTCCACCTGCTCGTAGAACGCCAGGATCTGCAGCTCGGTGGACAGGTCCACCTTGCGCACGGTGACGCCGTCGGGGACCTGCAGGTGGGCGGGGGCGAAGTTCAGGATCGCGCCGACCCCGGCGTCGACCAGCGCCTCCGCGACCCCCTGGGCAGCGTCGGCGGGAACCGCCAGCACCGCGATCGACACGTCGTCGTCGCGGACGACGGCGCGCAGGTCGTCGATGTTGCGGATGACGTGACCCGCCACCCGCTCACCGATCGTGCGGGGGTCCGCGTCGAACAGCGCCACGACCCGGAAGCCGCGGTCATGGAAGCCGGCGTAGCTGGCCAGCGCGCGTCCCAGGTTGCCCAGGCCGATGATGACGACGTTGCGCTCGCTCGTCAGACCCAGCACGCCGGAGATTTCGTCGACGAGGTCGACCACGGGATAGCCCACGCCGCGGGTGCCGTACGTGCCGAGGTAGGACAGGTCCTTGCGCACGTTGGCGGAATTGACCCCTGCCCGGTCGGCGAGCGCCCCGCTGGAGATCGTGTCCACGCCCTGCTCGGCGGCCGCGACCAGCACCTGCAGGTACGCCGGGAGGCGCGAGACGGTCGCCTCGGGGATGGGACGGCGCACGTGGACCTCGGGAGCGGCTGCCGGACGGTCGGAGGCTACGGACCGCTGGGGTAGCGGGGAAATCGGACCTGCCCTGACCGGGGGGGAGATCCGCGGGACGACCGGCGGTCAGGCGCGGCGCCACTCGTTCCAGCGCGAGTCGCGAGCCTGCCGCACGGCACGTCGGATGGCGCCCGGGGCGATGTTGCCCTCGGCGACCTCACGGCCGTCCACGACCACCACCGGCACCCGGATGTGGTAGCGCGCCAGCAGCCCCTCGTCACGGTCGATGTCGATCCGCTTCACGCGCACGCGTCGAGCCTCGTCCGCCAGCAGCTCCTCGGCCTGGTCGCAGAGGTGGCAGCCGTCGCGCGTATAGAACTCGACCAGCACCTTGTGCCGGCGGCGGCCGCTCCCGATGGTGATGGCCACGGCTGCTCCTCGCATGGACGTGCGTCCACGTGCGTCCACGTTGGGCTACGTAGGGTGCGACCCTACCGTCAGCCCGCCTCGCCGACGGGGCGGGTCGTGATGCTGAACCCGAGGTACATCAGCGTGACGCCGACGCCCAGACCGACGCTGTGCCCCTCGATCCCGCCGATCGCGCCTCCGGCTCCCGCGACCGTCACGCCCGCCGCGATCAACAGGTTGCCGCGCACGAAGTTCACGGTCGTGACGACGCCGCGACGTCCCTGGAACAACCACCTCGCCACGACATCGGTCAGCCCGCGCTCGGCTTGCGCCCGCGCGCGGGCCAGCGCCCCCCTGGGCGGCTTGCCCCATGCCAGGTTCACCGCCGAGGCCGCGGCGCTCACGATGACCATCACGGCCCCGACGGCGTTGCCGCCGACCGCGAGGCCGCGCACGTGCAACGGGAACAGCTCGCGCCCCTCGGGCATCGCGTCCGAGGGCAACGGTGCGCTCAGCACCGCGCCGGGCACCTGTGCCAGCGCCAGGAGCGTGAAGGCCAGCACCAGCGCGATCGACAGCGGCTCCAGCGCCGAGGGGCCAGCGACGAGCAGGGCCAGCCCCCAGCCGATCCCGAGGATCGCGCCCGGCAGGGCCAGCTCCGAGCCGTCCAACGCCGGGAGCAGGAACAGCAGCCCGACCACCAGGGCGCCAGCGCCCGTGATGCGCTCGACGATCGGGGCACGCCGGTTGACCGTGACGCTGCCGAGCGCCAGCCACGGCACGTTCAGCACGGCGCCGAACAGGTAGAAGGTGCGCCACGAGGCGCTCGTCCAGGTCCCGAGCGCCCCGACCGCCAGCATCAGCGACGCGACCGCGAACATCCCGATCGACAGCCCCCACCACAGCAGCGCCCGTGACCTCCTCGCGCCCCACCATCGCCGCAGCAGGGCGACCGCGAACACGCTGGACACGAGCGTCGCGAGGACGCTGAAGGGCGCCGCCACGCTCAGGCCCCCGCAGGGTCGCGGAGCTGACCGCGCTTGATCTTGCCCGTGGCCGTGTGCGGCAGGTCGCCGACCACCTCGACCGCCTCCGGGCACTTGTAGCGGGCCAGCGAGCCGCGGCAGAACGACGCGATCTCGTCCTCGCTGACCTCCTCGCCTGCCACCGGGACCACGAACGCCTTCACCGCCTCGCCGGTGTAGGGGTGCGGGATGCCCACGACCGCACACTCGGCGACGGCCGGGTGCTGGTAGATCACCCGTTCGACCTCGCGCGGGTAGACGTTGAAGCCGCTGACGATGATCAGATCCTTGCGCCGGTCGACGAGGTAGAGGTAGCCGTCCTCGTCCTGCGTCGCGACGTCGCCGGTCCGCAGCCAGCCGTCGTCGGTGAGCGCCTCGGCGGTGGCCGCGGGATCGTTCCAGTAGCCCTGGAACACGTTCGGGCCCCGGACCCACACCTCGCCGGGGTCCCCCTGCTCGACGTCCCGGCCGCGTTCGTCCACGAGCCTGACCTCCAGGTCGGGGACGGGCAGCCCGACCGAGCCCGGACGCGGCTCCTGACCCATCGCGTTGCTGGCCACCGACGGGGCCGCCTCGGTCAGCCCGTACCCCTCCCAGATCGGCAGCCCGAACTGGTCCTGGAACCGGCCGAGCACCTGCGGGGCGAGCGGCGCGGCACCCGACACCGCGATGCGCACCCGGCTCAGGTCCACGTGCTCGGCGCCCGGCGTGTTCGCCCACGCGACGTACATCGGGGGTGCGCCCAGGATGATCGTGGCCCCATGGGCGGCGATCTCCGCAAGCGTGGTGGTCGGGTCGAAGCGTTCGACGAGGAGCATCGTGGCGCCGACCCGCACGCTCGCGCCCAGCCCGACGTTCAGCGCGTAGATGTGGAACAGCGGCAGCACCAGGAGCACGACGTCGTCCTGCTCGATCCGCAGCCGACCCGCCAGCGACTGGTCCTGGTTGGCCGCGAGGTTGGTACGGGTCAGCATCGCGCCCTTGGGATCGCCCGTGGTGCCCGAGGTGTAGACCAGTGCAGCCAGATCGTCCGGGGCGCGGTCGACGGCCGTGAACGGGTGTCCCGCCTCGCGCAGCTCGTGCCAGGTGGCTGTGGCGCCGTCCGGGGCGTCGCCGCCGCCGGTTACCACCACGACGTGCCGGAGGGCGGCGAGCTGGTCGACCAGTGCCAGCACCACTGGCGCGACCGGAGCGGTGACCACGACCACCTCGGTGCCGCTGTCGCGCAGGATGTGCTCGACCTCCGCCGAGGTCAGGCCGGTGTTGAGCGGGACCACCACGGCGCCGGCCCGGAGCGTCGAGAAGTGCGCCTCGACGAACGCCGGCGTGTTGCCGACCATCAACGCGACCCGGTCACCCGGCTCGACGCCCAGCGACTGCAGACCCGCGGCGCCACCGGTGACACGCCGGTCCAGCTCGGCATACGACACGACCTTGTCCTGCCACAGCAGCGCCGCCTTGTCGGGCACGCGCGCTGCCGTCTCGGCGAGACGGGCAGCGAGGTCGGGAGGTCGATCGGTCACGGCCGCGGATGCTAACGAACAACGGGCGCTGGCGACCGGCCCGGGGCCAGCGACCGCCCGGCTCGCCGGGACCCAGCCGCTCACGGCCACCCGTTCACATCCCCGTCACCGGGACGTTCACCACCCGGGGGTAGTCTGCGCGCATGCGCACCCTGCGTCTCCTCGCCTCGACCGGAGCCCTGTTCGCGCGCCCGCTGGACTGGGCCTTCGGGGTCATCAAGGAGGCCGGCTACGACGGCGCCGAGTTGATGGTCACCCAGGACCCGAGCACGCAGGATGCCCAGCGGGTGACCGAGGCGTCGGCGCAGGAGGGTCTGCCGGTGCCGGTGGTCCACGGTCCGTTCCTGCTGCTCACGCGGCGCGTGTTCGGCGCCGACCTCATCGAGAAGGCACGGACCTCGGTCGAGCTCGCCTCGGACCTGGGCTCGGACCTGATGATCGTGCACCCGCCGTTCCGGTGGCAGACCCGCTTCCACCGCTGGCTGCAGGACGAGGGCGACGAGTTCGCGGCCGAGCGCGGCACCCGCATCGGGGTGGAGAACCTCTACCCCGTCCCGGTCGCCGGCCGGCACGTTCGCTTCCATCGCTACACCGAGCCCGAGCACCTGCTGCCCTTCCGCAACATCGTGCTGGACACGAGCCACTTCGGCGTCACCCGCGTGGACATCGTCGAGGCGTGGAAGGCGCTGGCCTCCCAGACCGCCCATCTGCACGTGTCCGACAACCGCGGTCACGGTCGCGACAGCCACGCGCCGCTGGGCCACGGCGTCCTGCCGGTCGGTGAGTTCATGCACCTCGTCGGCAGGGACGAGCGGTTCGAGGGCTCGATGACGCTCGAGCTCGACTGCCGTCGCTACCTCGACGATCGCGCCGCGCTGGTGGGCTACC
>DASWKO010000004.1:0-11896 GCA_036396595.1 Nitriliruptorales bacterium
TGCTGCTCGCGCGGACCCAGGCGGGCTACGGCGACGTCTGCCGCGCGGTCACCTCCGCGCACTTTGGCCCCGAGGGCGACGGGGCGAACCGGTCGTCGCCGCACCTGACGTGGGACGGGGTCGCGACCGCGGCACGGCACCAGGGCAGCTACGCGCTGCTCGGCCCGGACTCGCCGGTGGGGCGGCTGCTGGCCGCGGACCGGGTCGAGGAAGCGGACGCCGAGCTGCGGCGGTGGTCACAGGTGCTGGGTCGCGACGGCGTGCTGCTCGGGGTGCGCAACTGGCTCGAGCGCGACCCGTCGGGGCGGGCGACCGACGACCGCCGCAACCGGCACGCGCTGGCGCTCGCGGAGAGGCACGGCCTGACCGCCGTGGCGGTCAACGACGTGCGCTACCTCACCCGCGACGACGTGGTGCTGGCCGACGTGCTGACCTGCGTGCGCGATCAGGTGCCCCTGGGCAGGCACCACCTCGGGCGGCGGTCGGCCGAGGGCTGGTTCAAGGCGGCTGCGGACCTCGCGCCGCTGTTCGGGCAGCGACCGGACCTGCTGGCCAACGCGCAGCGGGTGGCCGAGTCGTGCGAGGTCGACCTGGGACTCGGGCAGCTCCACGTGCCGCGGCTGACGGGGCTGGCCGACGAGGTCGCAGCGGGCGAGCTGTACCGCCGGTGCTGGGCGGGAGTGGCCGACCGGTTCCCGCGGGTGACGCCGCGCATCCGCGAGCGGCTGGAGCGCGAGCTGGCGATGGTCGACCGGCTCGGGCTGCACGACTACTTCCTCACCGCCGCCGAGATCGTGCAGGGCATCCGTGAGCTCGGGATCATCGCGGCGTGCCGGGGCTCGGCGGCGGGCAGCCTGGTCTGCTACGCGCTGCGCATCAGCGACGTCGACCCGGTCGCCCACGACCTGGCGTTCGAGCGCTTCATGAACCCGTACCGCGACGAGCTGCCCGACATCGACGTCGACGTCGAGTCGGCCCGACGCGAGGACGTCTACCGCATGGTCCTGGCGCGGTACGGCGAGGAGCGCACTGCCTGCGTCGCGATGATCGAGACCTTCCAGGCACGCATGGCGATCCGTGAGGTCGGCAAGGTGCTGGGCCTGCCCCCCGACGAGATCGGGATCATCGCCAAGAGCTTCCACCGCTCGCGCGCCCGCGACGTGCGCCGGATGGTCGCCACCGCCCCCGAGCTGAAGCACGCCAACCTCGGCGTCGGGTCCTTGGAGCGGTTGTTCGGGATCGTCGAGCGCATCGACGGCTTCCCGCGCCACATCGCCCTGCACCCGTGCGGGATCCTGCTGGCCGACACGCACCTGCAGGACCGCACGCCGCTGGAGCCAGCGGGTGGCGGTCGTGACTGGCCGATGTCGCAGTTCGACAAGGACGACGTCGCGGCCATGGGACTGCTGAAGCTGGACGTGCTGGCGGTGCGGCTGCTGAGCTCGATGGCCCACACGGTCGATCTGCTGCGCGACACGCGCGGGATCGACCTGGACCTTTCGGAGCTGCCCGACGACGACGCCGCGACCTACGAGCTGCTGCGCACCACGCGGTCGATCGGGGTGTTCCAGGTCGAGTCGCCGGGGCAGCGCGAGCTGCTGGGTCGGCTGCAGCCGGACCGGTTCAGCGACCTCATCGTCGAGATCTCGCTGTTCCGTCCCGGCCCGGTCAAGGCCGACATGATCGAGCCCTTCGTTGCCAGCAGGCACGGTGAGCGTCCCGAGGAGTACCTGCACCCGTCGCTGAAGCCGGCGCTGGCCGAGACGCACGGCGTCATCGTCTACCACGAGCAGGTGATGAAGGTCGTGGCCGCGCTGACCGGGTGCGACCTGAGCTACGCCGACCTGATCCGCCGTCAGCTCGGGGATCCGCGCAAGGTCAGCAGCCTCCAGGCGTGGGCGGTGTCACAGGCGGTCGACCGCGGGTTCACGCGGGAGGCGGCCGAGCGGATCTGGCACCAGGTGTCGCAGTTCGCGTCGTTCGGGTTCTGCAAGGCGCACGCGGCGGCGTTCGCGATCCCGACCTACCGCTCGGCGTGGCTCAAGGCCCACTACCTCCCCGAGTTCATCGCCGGACTGCTCACCCACGACCCGGGGATGTACCCCAAGCGCCTGATGCTCGACGAGGCGCGCAACTTCGGGGTGGCGGCGCTGCCGCCGGACGTCAACCGCTCGCAGCCGGCCTACACCGTCGAGGTGGTCGACCAGGGCCTGGCGTTGTACCTGCTGCGCGTGACCGGCGGCCGGCTCGACCCTCCGGGCGGGTGGGACGCCGGGGACGCCGGCAACGGCTACCGCTACGCCATCCGGGTCGGGCTGGCCGACGTGCGTGGCATCACCGACGACGAGGTCGCCTCCTTGCTGGAAGGCCGCCCGTTCACCTGTCTCGAGGACGTGCGCCGTCGGGCCGCGCTGTCACGTCCGACCGCGGAGCACCTCGCGCGCTCCGGCGGGTTCGACCACGTCTGCGGCGTGGGGCGGACGGTGCTGCGTCCGGCCCCGTCGCAGCCGGCCACGCCCTACCGGCTGACCCGGCGCGACGTGCTGCTGGCGGTCGAGGAGCTGTGGGGCTGCTCGCGCTCGAAGCGGCCCGGGCCCGCGTCGCGGCAGACCCGCATGGACCTCGACGCCGAGCACGTGCCGATGCTGCCGGAGCAGACCGAGGCCGACGTCGTGCGCGACGAGCTCCAGATCCTGCAACTGGACGTGACCCGGCACGTGCTGGACTTCTACGCCCCACTGCTGGACGAGCTCGGGGTCATCGAGTCCAACCGGCTGCACGACCAGCCCGACACCAAGCGGGTCCGGGTGGCGGGGGTGAAGGTCGCGGTGCAGTCGCCTCCGGTGAGGTCGGGCCAGCGGGTGCTGTTCCTGTCGCTGGACGACCGCACCTCGACCAGCCAGGTCACCTACTTCGAGCGGGCGCTCGACGGCTGCGCGTGGACGATCCTGCACGCGTGGCTGCTGGTGGCCGAGGGGCGCGTGCGCAAGCGCGGGACCAAGGGCGTGACCGTTGCGGGCGACCGCGTGTGGGACCTGTCGCGGCTGTGGCGGGCGTGGCAGGAGGGCTGGCTGCCCGACGCGCTGGCCGAGCGGGGCACCCCGGCCGCCCACCAGCAGCACGACCGAGCGTCGCGGTAGCGCAGCGGCCCACGCCCGCCGCGGGTACCATCAACGAACACGCGTTCGGGCTGGTACCGGCGAGGAGGTGGTCGTGGTCGAGGTGACCCTGCACGCCGACATGGACGCGTTCTACGCCTCGGTCGAGCAGCGCGACGACCCGTCCCTGCGGGGCCGCCCGGTCGTCGTCGGTGGACCGGGCGCGCGTGGCGTCGTGGCGGCCGCCAGCTACGAGTCGCGCCAGTTCGGGATCCACTCGGCCATGCCGATGGTGCGCGCCCGCCGGCTGTGCCCAGGTCTCGTCGTCGTCGGGGGGAACTTCGCCAGGTACACCGAGGTGAGCCAGCAGGTCATGGCGATCTTCGAGGACGTCACGCCGTTGGTGGAGCCGCTGTCGCTGGACGAGGCGTTCCTCGACGTCTCGGGAGCGGTGCGGCTGTTCGGGTCCCCGGTGCAGATCGGCCAGCTCATCCGTGACCGGGTGCGCGAGGAACTCGACCTGCCGGTGTCGGTCGGGATCGCTCCCAACAAGTTCCTGGCCAAGCTGTGCTCGGGCAAGGCCAAGCCCGACGGCCTGCTGCACCTGCGTGCCGACGAGGTCCACGACTTCCTCCGTCCCCTGCCGGTCGGCGATCTGTGGGGCGCCGGTCCGAAGACGGTCGAGCGGCTGCACCGGTACGGGTTCAAGACGGTCGGCCAGCTCGCCGACGTCGACCGGCGGACGCTGGAGCGGGTGGTCGGCGCGGCCAACGGCGCGCACCTGCACCGGTTGGCTCGTGGCGAGGACTCCCGGACGGTCGTGCCGCACGAGTCCGCCAAGAGCGTGTCCGCGGAGGAGACCTTCCAGGACGACCTCGACGACGCGGTCGTGATCGAGCGCGAGATCCTGGCGCTGGCCGAGCGGGTGGGCAGGCGCCTCCGGCGATCCAGCCTCGCGGGCCGGACCATCACGCTGAAGGTCCGGTTCCACACCTTCGAGACCATCACGCGGTCCACCACGCTCGACCTGCCCACCGATCGCACCCACGACCTGGTCGTGACCGCGACCGCCCTGTTCCGGGCACTGCGCCTCGAGCGTGCCCGTGTGCGCCTGCTCGGTGTCGGCGTGTCGAACCTCTCGGAGGGCGACGCGGCCAGGCAGCTCCTGCTCGGTGGCGACGCTCGCTGGGAGGACGCCGAACGCGCTGCCGACCGGGCGTCGGACCGGTTCGGCGGGCGCGCCGTGACCTACGCGAGCCTGCTCGACGACGAGGACCTGCAGGTGGCCCCGACCAGGGACGACATCAGCCACCCCGGCGGCCGACCGTAGGTGGTGACGAGCGGGGCAGCTCGTGGCCGGTCAGACGACGGGAAGGAAAGGCACCACGTTGTGCTGGCGCCTCCTGGACTCGAGGTG
This sequence comes from Nitriliruptorales bacterium, assembly GCA_036396595.1. Lineage (GTDB taxonomy): Bacteria > Actinomycetota > Nitriliruptoria > Nitriliruptorales > Nitriliruptoraceae > DASWKO01. The sequence goes on from DASWKO010000004.1 coordinate 4,516, forward strand.
GTCGGCGAGCTCGTCGTAGACGTCGTCACCGACCATCTCCCGCAGCTCGTCCTGCATGCTGCGGTACAGCGGCTGGGCGGCCGTGAACGCCTCGGGCTGCTCGGTGCACCACCAGTGGAAGTCCGCGCCGCCGTCCCCCCAGGTGCCGCGTTCGAAGGCCGCGATGCGGTGGACCTCCAGCGTCCTGCCGTCGTTCGCGGTCAGCTCATCGATGTCGCGGTGGATCGGCACCTGCCAGCACACGACCGGCTTGCCGTCCATCGGCCGCTCACCTCGGCGCAACGACCGTTGGTGCAGCGCGCAGCCCGCGCCGCCCTCGAAGCCCGCGCGGTTCAGGAAGATGCAGGCGCCCTTCACGATGCGGGTGTGCGTCTCACCCTCGTCGTCGACCACGAAGGCACCCTTCTTCAGAGCCGTCGCGTGGTACTGCATCGTGGCAGGATCGAGTTCGGCGAGGTGCTGCTCGTAGTCTTGGGGCGACTCGTCCTCGGTCAGGTAGGCGCCGTGCTCGCAGCAGCCGAGCGCCTCGTCGGGGCCGTCGGAGGCCACCCCCTGACAACCGTCGCCGTAGATGCAGCGGTAGTTGCTCAGCAGGAACGACACGTCGAAGGTGTAGCGGACGTGGTCGTCCTCGGGGTCGGTGATCGTGACCCACTCGCGTTCGAGCGGCACGGACGTCCTCGTGGTCTGGGGTGCCGGCGAAGGCCGACGCGGGACCCGCAGGATAAAGCCTCCGCCCGCGAGCGCCATGGTGCACACCGGGACGAGTACCGGACTAGTACGGGTGAGGCACGGCAATGTGGCCCGTTCGGCTCTGGTTGGCGACCAACTCGGCAGGTCTACTCGTGAGGTGGACCCTGGAGGTGGAGGCGCATGGACTGGCTCTGGTGGGTGGTGGCCGTGGCGACCCTGCTGGTCGGGCTGGTCGTGACGGGCACCCTCGTCGCCCGCAGGATCCGCCTGGCGGAGGCTCGGGCGCGGGATCTGGCTGCGAGCCTGCAACGGCAGATGTCGGTGCTGGACGGCCTGATCGCCAACTCGCGCGACGCCATCGCGATCGTTGCGAGGGACGGCGAGGTCTGCTTCGCCAGTTCGGCGATCCGGGACGTGCTCGGGTACGACCCGGACGAGATCAACGGGCGATCGGTGCTCGACCTCGTCCATCACGACCTGCGCGATGGCCTGGCAGCGGCACTCGCGGACGGGTGGGGGGACCTGGCCGAGCCCAGGACCGCCGAGCTGCAGCTTCGCCACCGCGACGGCACGTGGCGCAACGTCGAAGTCGCCACGCGTGCGATCGCGGACCACGACCGGCCGGCGCTGGTCGCCACCATCCGTGACGTCGGGCGCCGCCAGCAGCTCGAGGCCGAGATCGCGTTCCGCGCCTCGCACGACCCGCTGACGCAGCTCACGAACCGGGCCCGGTTGCTCGAGGGGATGTCCCAGGCGATCGACCGGTCGGCCCGCAGTGGCGAGCCGTTCGCGATCGCGTTGATCGACCTGGACGACTTCAAGGTCGTCAACGACAACCTCGGTCACCAAGCCGGCGATCGGTTGCTGGTGGCCGTCGCCCGCCGCCTTCGCGCCAGGGTCCGCGACGTGGACCTGGCGGCGCGGCTCGGGGGCGACGAGTTCGCACTGCTGCTCGAGGACGTGACCGACGAGGCCTCGGCCGCCGAGGTCGTTGACCGGCTGCTCACGGAGCTGCGCGAGCCCGTCAACCTGTCCGGGCAGAAGGTCAGCGTCAGCGCCAGCGTGGGCGTCGTGGTCAGCCGCGGTCGTGAGCGTGGCGTGCAGGAGTTGCTGCGCGATGCGGACATCGCCATGTACGCCGCGAAGATGGCCGGCAAGGGCACCTCGCAGGTCTTCCACCCCCAGCTCCGGGCGGTCGACCTGGAGCACCTCGAGTTGCGCGCCGACCTCGAGCTGGCGGTCGAGCGTGACCAGCTCGTGCTGGCGTACCAGCCGATCGTGGATCTTCGCACCGGCCAACCGGTGTCCTTCGAGGCGTTGCTGCGCTGGCAGCACCCCGAGCGCGGGCGCATCGCTCCCGATGACTTCATCCCTCTGGCGGAGCAGACCCGCCTGATCGTGCCGATCGGGCGCTGGGTCGTGCGGACCGCCTGCGAGCAGGCGACGCACTGGCCCGAGCCGGTCAGCGTCGGCGTCAACCTCTCGTCGGTCCAGATCGCCGATGCCCAACTCGTCCAGGATGTCGCCGACGCGCTGGCCATCACCGGGCTGGCCCCGGAGCGCCTGACGCTGGAGCTCACCGAGACCGCGATGATGCACGACACCGAACGCGCAATCTCCGTGCTCGACGATCTCTCGAAGCTCGGTGTGTCGCTGGCCGTGGACGACTTCGGCACCGGCTACTCGTCGTTCAACTACCTCAACCGGTTCGCGCTGGACGTGCTGAAGGTCGACCGCAGCTTTGTCAGCGTGGTGCTGGATGGTCCGGAGGACGCGGCCATCGCCAAGGCGATCGTGCGGCTGGGCGAGACGCTGGACCTGCGGGTCGTCGCAGAGGGCATCGAGCACGGCGAGCAGGCCGAATTGCTCGCCTCGTGGGGCTGCCCGCTGGGTCAGGGCTACTGGTTCTCGCCGCCGATGCCGTCTGACGTGGTCGGGCGCTGGCTCCAGGCGCAGGCACCCGCGGTGACCAGTGAGTGAGCCTGAGCGCCCGGCCGTCCGGGTGCGAGTCGTGACCGGGTGTGGTGCGCTACGGTCCCGTGGTCACCTGCACCCTGCGGACGGAGGGCTTTGTGGCTGACCCCCGTTCCCGTGGATCCGGGCGCTTGAGCGACGTCACCGCCGACATCGTGCACATGCGGCGGCGGTTGCCGACGCTCGAAGCCGTCGAGCGCCGGCGCAGCCAGCTCTGGACGGTCGCCGGGCTGTTCCTGCTGGCCGCGTCCGCGACCGTCCTGCTGCTCATCGCTGCGCCGGACGCGGTCGAGACCATCCCCGACAACCCCGCGATCCGCCTCGGCTTCGTCGCGCTGTCGGTGGCGTTCCTCCTGTACGTGTTCGACCAGGAGCGCCGCATGCGGCGGCTGTCGGCGGCGCTGGTGAACGAACGGGTGCTGTCGAGCGCGCTGGAGTCGCGCGTCCGCGACCTGGCGACGCTGTCGCGGGTCGGCCAGGTCGTCAACTCGGTGCTGACCACCGAGGAGGTGCTGACGATCATTCTCGATGGCGCGTTCGAGCTGACCTCGGCCGTCACGGGATCGGTGATGCTCGCCGCCGACGCCGACCTGGTGGTCGCGGTGAGCGCGGGCGCCGCCCCGGCGCCCGTGGGCTCGCGCCAGTCTTTGGACAGCGGCGTGGCGGGCCGCGTGGCCACGACCCGCGAGCCGTTGCTGATCAACGGCCGGGTCGGGGTCGGGCAGATCCGCGAGCGGCGCGATCGGGAGCGGTCGCCATCGTCATCGATCGTGGCGCCGATGATCGTCGGTGACGAGCTGGTCGGGACACTGGCGATCGAGCGCTCGCCCGAGAGCCCCGAGTTCACCGAGTGGGAGTTGCGGGCCGTTGCCCTGTTCGCGTCGCATGCCGCGACCGCGGTGATGAACGCGCGGCGCTATGAATCCGAGCGCAGCAACGTCGAGCGGCTGGCCGACATGCTGGAGCGGCGGTCGGAGTTCGTGGCGACGCTGGTCCACGACCTGAAGGCACCGCTGTCGTCGATCATCGGGTTCACCAAGCTGCTGCACGCACGCGCCGACACCATGGGACCCGACCGGCGTGAGCAGTCGTTCTCGCAGCTCAACAAGTCGGCCGACCAGATGCTGCGGATGGTCGACGACATCCTGCGCGGGGCCAGCGTCGAGGCGACCGTCACGGTCCGCCCCGAGGACATCGACGCCGTGAAGTTCGCCGAGGAGCTGGCGGACGTCACGCGCAGCGTCGCTCGGGGCCGCGACGAGATCGAACGGGACGTCACGGTCCACGGGGAGCCCGGCATCACCATCCAGGCCGACCGAGGGGCGCTGCGCAGCGTGCTGCTCAACCTGCTCGAGAACGCGGTCAAGTACTCGCCGCCAGGCGCACCGATCGACGTCACGGTCGCGCAGACCGATCAGGAGGTCATGTTCTCGGTCCGCGATCGCGGCAAGGGCATCGCCGAGGACGCGCGGCACGTCATCTTCGAGCGCTTCCGCCAGCGCGAGGACGGCGAGTCGATCGCCGGCGGCGTGGGGCTGGGCCTGTACATCGTCCGGTCCTTGGTTCTGGCCCAGGGCGGGCGCATCTGGGTCGAGTCCGAGCTGGGCAAGGGCTCGACCTTCAATGTCGCCCTGCCCCGTCGGGGCGTGTGGTCGGCTGCCGCGGCCGTGGCGCCCGAGAGCGAGATCGCCGGCACGTAGCCGACCCGGAGGTGTGGTGTGGGCGGTGTCGTCCGCTACGAGGTCGGCGACCGTGTGGCCGTGGTCACGATCGACCGCCCCGAGGTCAGGAACGCCATGTCGCTGGACGTGTTCCGGCAGCTCCGCCAGTGTGCCGAGCGTGCTGCGACGGACCCGTCGGTCGGAGCCGTCGTGGTGCGCGGCGAGGGCGGCGTGTTCTCCTCGGGGCTCGACCTGAACGCCCTGGCCGAGGCGGGGAAGCCCGACGAGCGCTTCATCGTCGACCTGCAGGAGTCGGTCACCGCGTTCGAGGAGCTCGACAAGCCGACGGTTGCGTGCATCGAAGGCTACTGCTTCGGGGGCGGCATCCAGCTCGCGGTCGCGTGCCACCTCCGGGCAGCAGCGCCGAGCGCCGAGTTCTGCGTCATGGAGGCCAAGCGCGGCCTCGTGCCGGACCTCGGAGGCACCTGGCGCCTGCCGAGGCTGGTGGGCATGGGGCGGGCGACCGAGCTGGCCATGACCGCGCGGCGCTTCGGCCGCGACGAGGCGGTTGCGATGGGTCTGGTGGAGGTCACGCTCGACGGCGATGACCCGCTCGCCGAGGTGCTCGCGTACACCAGGCGGCTGGCCCACGGCCCCGGAGCGGTGCGGCGCATCCCCAGGCTCGTACGCGACAACTGGGGGGCCGGCCGCGAACCTGCCCTCGAACGTGAGCGCCGCACCCAGCTCGAGACCATGGCTGGCCCCGACTTCGGCGAAGCCGTCGCCAGCTTCCTCGAAGGGCGCGAGCCCGAGTTCGTGGGCGAGTGACCCGGGCATCCTCCACAGGGACGGTGGTGGTCAACTCGCCAGTGCCGCAGGCTCCTGGTCGGCGGCCCACCGGTCGGCCGCGGCCACGCGATCACGCCACGCGACGTGCGCGACCGACGTGAGGAAGGTGTCGCGGTGTCGCTGGCCGGCGGTGCCGTCCGGGACGTCCTCGACGAGCTCGCCGAACTCCTGGTTGAAGTACGCGCGCAGCGCGATCAGTCCCTCCTGGCGGATCTGGCTCACGCGTGCCTCGGTGACCGACAGGTCCAACGCGATCGTGCTCAGGAGGTCGCCGTCGAGGTAGTAGCGCCGGACCACCTCATCGATCGGATGGGGGAGGTGTTCGATCGCGGTCAGCAGGGACCCGATCAGCTCGCGATGCTCGAGGTCGTGCTGGGGGAGCTGGCGAGCGTCGCCTTCCTCGAGCAGATCGGCCAGCGTCACGGCCTCCTGGTCGTCGTGCCCGGCCGGTTGGTCCAGCCGCAGCACGGTGGCGCGCCGCAGGCCCTCGCGCAGGCGCCCCAGGTGGTCCAGGCTCACCCCGAGCGCGTCCGCCAGCTCGTCTTCCTCTGGTATCCGGCCGTTGGTCGCCGCGAAGGCGTCGGCCGCCGCCATGATGGCGCGTCCCGCCCGCCGCAGGCTGCGGGTCGAGAAGTCGCGGCCGCGGGTCGAGTCGATGATCGCGCCGCGGATGCGGATGCTCGCGTACCGGGCGAACGGGATGCCCGCGGTGGGGTCGAAGCGCCGGGATGCATCGACCAGCCCCAGCGCGCCCGCGTTCCACAGCTCCTCACGGTCGACGTGGCGCGGGTAGCGTGCGGCGAGCTGGTTGACGACGTGGTGCACCAGGTGCAGATTGGCCTCGACGAGCTGGTTGCTCGTCTCGAGCGGTGTCGGGGTCCGGGTGGGTGCGCTCACAGTTGCATCCTCCTGCCGCGTCCGAGGGTTCCACGCGCTCGGGGGTGTCACCAGGCCGGGACACGCGGCCGTGGCAGAACCACCCGGAAGGGCTAGTCCTTTGGGGGTCGCGAGCGCCGCTGACAGGGCAAACGGACCAGTCCGGCCGTGCGTTCAGCGGACATCGGATCAGTTGCACCGCGCACGACCCGTCAGCCGAGGAAGCTCAGCAGTGAGGGTGGCAGGGCGCGGCCCAGCACGCCCAGCGTCGACTGGTACGCGACCTCCTGCATCTGCAGCTCCATCACCGCTTCCGCCCGGTCCGCGTCCTCGAGCAGGGCGATCGCGTCTCCCCGCAGGCTCAGCAGTCGAAGCAGGCTCTCGTCCACGATCCCCTCCATCACCCGGTCCACGCACTCCGGCTGGTCCGGTGCCCGACCGGCTGTCCCCGGGCGGTGTCGGTCCGTGCCTGCGGTCCCGAGAGGGCCGCGAGCGACGCGCGGATGTCGCTGAGCGCGACGGAGGCCAGGCGACGGTTGTCGTCGGCGGTCCGCTCGATCTCGGCGGTCATGCGGTCGAAGGCATCACGGTGCTCGTCGAACATGGAGCCCCAAGGCTCGGGACACTCCGAGCCGAGCCTGCTGAGCGTGACCTCGTCAGCCGGGACCCGCCAGTGACGGGCCACCTCGGCAACGGCGCTGCTGCGTGCCCGTTCGGCGTCCCAGAGCCGCTCGACCACGGCGTCGACTTCGTCGAGCGCGCGCGAGACGAACCGACGGTCGTCGGCGGCAAGCATCAGGTTGGCCGCGACCAGCTTGTAGAGCAGATGCTCGACCAGATGGCGCTCGGCCCACAGGGTCTGCGCCAGCGCCGGCAGGTGGCGGCACTCCTCGATGGTCCTCATGGGACTCCCGTCGGCCCACCCGGACCGTGGTTTAGTCTGGCGGCGACGCGATCGGCTTCGCGGCCCGCCCACCTGGTCCGCCGAGGGCGCAACCGGCGAGCCAGGCCCGGACGGGCCCCGTGCTCGCCGCTACACTCGGCGGTGGCAGCCCCTGGAGAACCCGCATGGCGCTCTCTGATCACGAGGAGCAGATCCTCGCTGAGATCGAGCGGGGACTCGCGGCCGAGGATCCGGACTTCTTCGAACGGACCCGACGCGCCTCGACCCCGCGCGGCAACCTCGTGCGTCTGCGCTGGTCCGTCCTGGGCTTCGTCGTGGGGCTCGTGTCGCTCTTCGCGCTGACCTTCCACGTCGTCTGGGGGATCCTGGGCGTCACGCTGCTGCTGGTGTCGGCGGTGGTCGGCTACCAGGCGCTGGCTGCGCT
>DASWKO010000005.1:0-6097 GCA_036396595.1 Nitriliruptorales bacterium
AACCCGACCACGCGGTAGTTGCTCTGGTGGACCTTCAGCAGCAGCGCGGTGTCGTCGCCGAGCGCGGCCTGGTAGTCGGTGGCGCGCGTGCGGTTGGTCGTGCCGACCTCGCGCAGCTTCGCCCCGCTCACGCCCATGATGTCGGGGAGGCGGAACGAGCCGCCGATCTCGATCAGCTCGCCGCGGCTGACGATGGTCTCCTTGCCGGTGGACAGCGCCGCCAGCACCAGGACCAGCGCGGCCGCGCCGTTGTTGACGACCGTCGCGGCCTCGGTGCCGCACGCCTCGGCGGCCAGCCGGCCGACGTGCTCGGTACGCGATCCGCGCCGGCCCTCGGCCAGGTCGTACTCCAGCGTCGTGTAGCCGGCGGCGTCGTTGACGGCCTGGCGCGCCGCGCCGGACAGCGGGGCACGACCGAGGTTGGTGTGCAGCACGACCCCGGTGGCGTTGATGACCCGCTGGAGCCGCCCGCGCCGGCGCTCGGCCAGGTCGGCTTCGGCGCGCTCGACGATCTCGTCCTGGCGGGGCAGCGGGACACCCCGCTCGCGGGCGGCTTCGCGTGCCTCACCGAGGATCCGGCGCACGGCCTCGGTCAGCGCCCGGCGCCCGTAGGTGGCCAGCGCCCGCTCGGCGTCGACGCTGTGCACGACCGCGTCGACCTGCGGCAGCCGCGACAGGTCGGGCTGTGTTGTCGGTTCGTCGTGGGCGGGCGTCACGGGCGTGGACGCTACACGCTAGCGTCGCCGGCGACCGCCCAGGAGCTTGCCCGTGGCCCGACGCCCCCGCCCCAGACCCCGCGACGTGCTCGCCAACTGGCGCGACTGGGACGGCCCGGTCAGCGAGAAGGTCCGGCTCACGGTCAAGAACAACCTCATCAAGGTCCGCACGGGCAGCGACTGCTGCGGCAACCACGGCGAGCCCGGCTGTTGAGTCTCGGCTGATCGGGGGTCCGGTCCGGACCACCACCACGAGCACGACGAGCACGACCACGGCGATCGCGATGGCGATGGCGACGGTCGGGGCCAGGGCGCCTGAGGCCCCGCCGCCGGCTGGAATCATCGGTCTGCGCGACACGCCTCACGGACGCGCGCGGCGTGCGAGGATGCCACCACAGCGCAGGGACGTCCTGCGTCGTGGACCCGAAGGGGATCCGAGATGCCTGAGGTAACCGAGAGCATCACCATCGACGTGCCCGGCCAGACGGTCTGGGACTTCATCACCGAGCCGGAGAACAACCTGCTGGTCAGCTCCAACCTCGAGGAGTTCGAGCAGGTCGGCGAGGACCCGGTCGGCGTGGGTACCCGGTTCCAGGGGATCGTGAAGGTCGCCGGGCGCAAGCTGTCGTGGAGCAACGAGGTCGCGGTCTACGACGAGCCCAAGGCGTTCCACACCCGCAGCGTCGAGTCGCCGATCGACTTCACCTACGACACCGACCTCGAGCCCGACGGCGACGGCACGAAGGTCACGGTGCACCAGGACATCGGCAGCTTCGGCGGCTTCTTCGGCAAGCTGGCCGACCCGATCGTGCTGCGCATGTACCGGCGCGACGTGCGTGCCAACCTCGAGAAGATGAAGGAGCTGCTCGAGGGCTGAGCCCACACCCTCGCGTCGAGTGTGCCGCCGGCCGCTGGTGGGACGTGTGAGCACACTCGACGCAAGGGAGGCGGGGAGGCGGGCGGGACGGGGCGGGGCGGGGGGAGGCGGGCGGGACGGGGCGGCAGGTCAGAGGCCCAGGGAGCGGGCGATGATGAGGCGCTGGATCTCGCTGGCGCCCTCGACGATGCGCAGGATGCGGATGAAGCGCCACATGCGCTCGATCGGGACCTCGATCATCAGGCCCTGGCCACCCAGGACCTGCATCGCCCGGTCGGCGGCCCGGAACGCCATCTCGGTGTCGAACAGCTTGACCATCGAGGACTCGAGGATCGGCAGCTCGCCGTCGCCCGCCAGGGCGCTGCTCTGTTTGCCCTCCGGGGCGCTGCTCTGTTTGCCCGCCGGGGCGCTGCTGTGTTGGTCCACCAGCCAGGCCAGGCGGTAGGTCAGCCAGCGCCCGGCCTCGATGTCCACGGCGGTGTCGGCGAGCTGGAAGCTCACGCCCTGGTTCCTGCCGATCGGCTTGCCGAACGCGGTGCGCTGCTTGGCGTGCTCGACCGCGTAGTCGAGGCAGAACTGAGCCATCCCGACGCACTGCGCGCCGATGTAGGCCCGCCCCGCGTTGAGGAAGTTCATCGCGGTGAAGAACCCGTACCCGACCTCGCCGATCACATGGTCGTCGGGGATCTCGGCGTCCTCGAACACGATCTCGTAGGGGTGGGTGTCGCTGACCGTGCGTTGCTGGGTGACCACGCGGTACTGGTCACGCGGGACCAGGAACGCCGTGATGCCTCCGTTGGCGCGCTTCTCGGCGTCGTTGACCGCGAACAGCAGGCACACCTCGGCGTCGTCGGCGTTGGTGATGAAGTGCTTGGTGCCGTTGAGGACCCAGCCGTCCCCGCTCCGCTCCGCCCGGGTGCGGATCGCCTGGGCGTCCGAGCCGGCCTCGGGCTCGGTCAGCGCGAAGCACATCGTCGTGTCGCCCGCCGCCAGCGCAGGCAGGTAGCGGTCGCGCACGTGCGGCTGGGCCTGCAGCAGCACCGGCGACGGCGCGGCCGGGTCGGGCGGGCCGATCGCGGCCTGTGAGAACCGCATGCCGCTGGCTCCGGTGTCCTCGATCAGCAGCGTGGTTCCCAGCGTCGACACGCCCGCCCCGCCCACCTCCTCGGGCAGGTAGCAGGCGTAGAACCCCGCCCGCGCCGAGGCCTTGCGGACCGCGACCGCGTCGGCGTCCTGGTCCGGGCCCCACTCGTTGCGCTGCAGCGCCTGGCGGTGGCGGTCCTCGACCGGGCGCACCTCGCGCTCGAGGAACGAGCGGTAGCTGTCACGGAGCTGGCGCAGCTCCTCGGGGATGGCGAAGTCCACGGTGTGCCTCAGGTCGGGGGGATGGCGGGGACCGGAACGCTACCCAGCCCGCCCGCCCGCCCGACGCGTGGTGGGGCCCGGTCGAGTGTGCTGGTCACTCCCATATGTGGGAGTAAGGGGCACACTCGATGCCTGGTGGGGCGCGGTCGAGTGTGCTGGTCACTCCCATATGTGGGCGTAGGGAGCACACTCGACGCGGGGTGGGGCGCGGTCGAGTGTGCTGGTCACTCCCATATGTGGGAGTAAGGGGCACACTCGATGGAGATGCGGAGGTGCGGAGGTGCGGGGGGCGGCGGGCGGGGTCAGCGGGAGGTCGTGTCCGAGGAGCGCTGCTCGGCCTCATCGACCTGTACGTGCACCTCGCGGCCGTCCCAGCGGGCCAGCAGCACGACCTGGCGGTCGCCGTCGGTGAACCCGACCGCCACGCCGTCCGGCTCGCGCGAGCGGTCCACGCGGTGCTCCCAGCCGTCGGCGACCGCGACGCCGGCGAACCTCACGCCGTCCTCGTACACGTCGAGGAACACCACGCCGGCGTCGGCCACCTCGTGCCGCTCGGTGCGGATCGGTCCCGGCGGCGGGCGTGCTGCGGGATCCTTCGTGGGCTCGTCCGTCGGGGCCGGCGAGTGGGTCGGGGCCGGCGAGCGGGTCGGGGCCGGGCTGGATGTGTGGAGCGGCTCGGGCGTCGGGCTCGGGGTGGGGCGCGGGCTGGGCGCCGTGGTGGTCATCGGTCGGGGGTCGGGGGTCGGGTCGAGGTCGGTCGGCGGCGCTGGCTGCGGGATCCCGATCTGCCGCGTGGGCAGGCGGTCCAGGGCCAGGCGGCTGGGATCGCGCACGCGGCCGGCCGCCTCCAGCGCCAGCCCGGCCAGGCGCTCCTGGAGCTCGGGCTCGTCGGGCTGGTCGAGCGCGGCCTCCACGCCCCGCTCCACCGCGACGATCAGGGTGTCCTCGTCGGTGCCGCGCTCGAGCAGCGCATGCAACTCCGCCACCCGGTGCTCGAGCACGATCTCGTCGCGGGCGACCGACCGGACCCGCTCGGTGACCTGCTTGACCCCGTACAGCGCGTCGCCGGGCACGGCCCCCTCGGCCGCGACCGCGACGGTCACGGGCGTGAGCGCGGTGGCGGCGGCCGCGAGCCCCGTCGCCAACCGGTGGCGCCAGCCGGGGCGGGGAGCCGGCCGCCGGAGGCTGGCGTCCAGCGCCGCGAGGTGGCGCGTGCGCGTGGTCCCGGGCACGTCGGTGGGCAGCGCCTGGCGCAGGCGCTGCTCGAGGGGGTCGCGGGGGTCGCGCTCGTCGGTGGTCATGTCACCCCTTCCGACGTCGGGCGGACCCGGCATCCGACGCCCGGGTGGTGGTCGCGCTCGTCGGTGGTCATGTCACCCCTCCGGACGTCGGGCGGACCCGGCATCCGACGGCGGGGTGGTGGTCGCGCTCGTCGGTGGTCATGTCACGACTCCGGACGTCGGGCGGACCCGGCATCCGACGCCCGGGCGGGGGTCGGATCGGTCAGCAGCGTGCGCAGCCGCTGCTCGCCGCGCCGGCACAGCGCGTACACGGCCTCGCGGTCGATCCCCAGGACGGCGCCGACCTCGTCGCCGTCGTAGCCGACGACCCGGCGCAGGACGATGGCGGCGCGTTGTGCCTCGGTGAGCTTCGCGAGCGCGTCCTCCAGCTCGGGATCCAGGCCGGGGAGCTCGGGTGCCGGGGAGGCGGTGGCATCGTCGGGGATCGTGTCCACGAGCTGCTCGGGCTTGCGGCGGCGGCGCCGATGCCGGTCCGAGCAGCGGTTGCGGGCCGTGGTGTACAGCCACGCCAGCAGGCTGCGCCCATCTCCGCGGAAGCGCCGGGCGTGCTTCGAGAAGCGGAGGAACACGTCCTGCACCACGTCCTCGGCGGCACCGCGATCGCTCACGAGCCCGTGGCAGAACGCCAGGAGCTGGCCGGCCATCAGGTCGTACAGGTCGTGGAACGCGTCGCGGTCGTGGGCGCGCAAGCCCGGCAGCAGCGCGTCCAGCCGCGCCGCGTCCGATCCCGTCCCGCGCTCGGTCATCGCACGCGACGGTACGCCGCGACCCGCAGATCGCAGCGCACCGTCGGGGGCGGTCTGGAGCATCAGGCCGCGTGATCGCGGCGAGTGGTCGTGTCGGTCGTCGCCCCGTCCGTGGCCGGGTCCGTGGCCGGGTCCGTGGCCGGGTCCGTGGCCCGGTCCGTGGCCCGGTCCTGGGTGCGGGGGTGGTCGTCGACGTGGGTACGGAGCTGGCCGTCCTTGGTCACGTGGGCCGTGAAGACGTAGCCGCGCTCGCCGTTCCAGAAGCCCACGCGGACGGTGCGCCGGTCGTGGGCACGGTGGACGCGGTGGTCCCAGCCCTCGTTGGGTTCGACCTGGACGTCGTGGATGCCGCGCGGGCTGTAGGTGATCGTGACGGTCCCGGCGTCGCGGACCCGGAACGTCTCGGTCGTCGGCTGGCGTGCGGGGTCGCCGCGCTCGGCGATGTGCGTGCGCAGCCGCCCGTCCTCGGTGACGTGGGCGCTGAACAGCACGGTCCTCTGACCGTCGGTGAACCGGACGTGAGCCGTGCGCCGGTCCTGGCGGTGGAGGTCGTGGCGCCAGCCGCGGTTCGGGTGCGCTTCGACCTCCACGATCGCATCGGGCACCCAGGCGACCGTGACCTGACCGGCGTCGCGGACCCGGAACGTCTCGCGCTGGGGCTGGTCCGAGGAGCGTTCGTGGGTCGTGGGCCGCTCGGGCGACGCGGTCGTGGCCTGAGGGAGGTCGACCGGCGGCACGTCGAGTGGCGGCACGTCGACGGGAGGCAGGTCGAGTGGCGGAAGGTCGGCGGGCGGCACGGTCAGTGGCGGCACGGTCACCCCCGCGTGTACCTGTGCGCTGGCGCCGACCTCAACGCCGACCTCGACGCCGGCCGCGTCGGCCCCGGCGCCGGCGTCGACCTGGGCGTCCGCCTGGGTGTCGGCGCCGCCGCCCGCGGCAGCCGCACCGGCCACGGGTAGGGCCATCGCAACCGCGATGGCAAGCGTGTTGACGATCCTGGTCCTCACGAGGGGCCTCCTTGGGCTCGGTCACCCCTCCAGACGCCAGCCCCCCGCCCCATCCGACGCCCGCCCACACCTCGGTCGAGTGTGC
>DASWKO010000006.1:0-3103 GCA_036396595.1 Nitriliruptorales bacterium
CCCCTCGCCTTCTCCGGACCCCTCGCCCTCTCCGGACCCCTCGCCCTCTCCGGACCCCTCGCCTTCTCCGGACCCCTCGCCTTCTCCGGACCCCTCGCCTTCTCCGGACCCCTCGCCTTCTCCGGACCCCTCGCCCTCCCCGGACCCCTCGCCCTCTCCGGACCCCTCGCCCTCCCCGGACCCCTCGCCTTCCCCGGACCCGTCGCCGTCGCCTTCGTCGGCTGCGTCGGCGGGCCCGTCGGATACTGATGTGGTGCGGCTGTGGGGCGAGGATCGGGTCGGTACGGCCTTGGCGGTGTCGCAACGGGGGTGGTCGTCGTCGGACGAGGTGGTGCTGGCCACCGGGTGGGGCTTCGCTGATGCGTTGGCCGGTGGTGGGCTGGCAGCCAAGCTGGAAGCGCCGCTGCTGCTGAGTGCCCCCGGCTCGCTTTCCGAGGGTGTGACCCAGGAGCTGGAGCGGCTTGGCGCCCGGCGGGTGTGGCTGCTGGGAGGGACGGCTGCGATCAGCCACCAGGTCGAGCAGACGCTGGACGGGCTGGGCTACGCCACCCCACGGCTGGCCGGTAGCGACCGGTTCGCCACCGCGGTGGCGGTGGCGCGTGCGGTCGGGGCACCGTCTGGTGAGGTAGTGCTGGCGCTTGGCGCTCACGACGAACCCGGCCGTCAGGCGTGGCCGGATGCGTTGGCGGCCGGTGCGCTGTTGGGCACACCTGGCGGGGCGGGGCCGGTGCTGCTGACCGGCAGTGACGAGCTGCCCGCGGTGACCCGCCAGGCACTGGCCGACCTGGGTGTGCAGCAGGTGACGGTGGTCGGGGGAACATCGGCAATCGGTGAGGGGGTGGTCGCGCAGCTACGTGGGCACGGCTACCAGGTGCAGCGGGTGGCGGGCAGCAGCCGCTACGGGACCTCGGTAGCCGCCGCCACCCTGGCGCTGAGCCGGCACGGGACCGATGGCAAGGTGCCAACGGTGTTCGTGACCGGACAGAGCTACCCCGACGGGCTGGCCGGCGGAGGACTGGCGGCCCAGACGGGCGCGATCGTGGTGCTGGTGCCTCCCGATGACCTGGCCCACGCCCCAGAGATCGTCGGCTTCCTCGATGAGCACGGCCACCGGCTCGACCCACGCCTGGTCCTGGGAGGCACATCAGCCATCAGCGACCATGTCTACGACCAGCTCTCGGGGACGTGACGTGCTGCCCCTGGGGTGCCCACAGATCCTGACAGCCGTGCTCCGGTGCAGGTGGTTCACAACGACACACCGATGACCGTCGACGCGCACCGCACCAGCACCGGGCGACACCGCGCCGGGCTGCCCGGGCAGGTGGCTTCGGTCAGGGTGCCGGTCCAACTCGGCTTCGAGGGCGGTAACCGTCTCCGTCGGGTTCGCCCCCGACACTGGATCCCTGTCCGCCTCTGCGTAACCAACCGGCCGGCCTCGGCCGCAGTCCCGCCGACACGGCGACACCCCGATAGGCAGCGATGATGGCACCGTTGCGTACACGTCACGTCGTCGCTGGTCTGACCGCGGCGGCGCTGCTCGTGGGCTGCCAGTCGGTGTCGCCGGCCGTTGTGACCGCCGGGGAGCCCGGCTGCTGGCGCCCGGACCTCGGCGAAGGGCCGCTGCCGTGGCTCGACAACGACCTGGCTCAACTGCAGCTCGGAACGGTCGGCGAGCTCACCGGGACCTTCGACGGCGTCGTCGACCAGACCATCGATGCGGCCAACCGCCGGGCGGTGGTCCTGTTCGACCCGCAGCGCACCACCCAGGCCGACGTCGAGGCTGCGGTACTGGCTGCTCTCCGGCAGGCCATCACCGAGCGTGCCGAATGGCAAGAGGCGCACGCGCAGTGGCTCGAGGACGTCCGCCGAGGGGGTGGTGGTCTGTCCCCCGACGAGCGCCGGACCCTGCTCCAGCCCGTCGAGCGACCGGACGTGAAGCTGGCCGACCAGCAACTGGCGGTCGAGGTTCGACCCGTGTGCCGGGACCCGCAAGCCCTCCGGGAGGTCGATGAAGACATCAAGACGCACGGCTGGCTCAAGGACGCGGGGCTGGACCGCATGTCCGGCGACATGATGTGGGTGATCAACTACTCCCTGGGGGTCGTCGAGGTCAGACTGTCCGACGGACCGCACGCGTCCCGGATCGCCGAGGTCCTGCGCGAGCGCCACGGCGACCTCGTCGACATCGACATCGGCGCGGGCGCGAGGTTGGAGACTGGTCCCGGACCCCCCTTGCCCGACCGCCAGCGTTGACCACCCACGACAACGAGGACGAACGAGAGCTACTGGTCACAGAAGCCGGAGCGGAACGTGGAGCGCGATCGGGAGACAGACCGGCTCGCGGAGCGGAGGAGGCAGGCTGGAGGGTCGTGCGCGCATGGGAGCACGAGCCCGCTGACGACGCGGCGGACAGGATCGAGGCAGCGCTCATCGACTCGTGAGGGCCTCGCGCACCTGGCTGGCGACTCGGTGGGCGAGCAGTGGCGGGACGGAGTTGCCGACCTGGGCCTGGACCGAGCTGCGTGACCCGACGAAGGCGTAGCCGTCGGGGAACGTGAACAGCCGCTTGAGCTCGGGGACGCGCAGGCGGCGGTTGTCCCAGTGGAACGGGCCGACGTACGGACCCGGCTGCGCCTGGATCGTGGGGGATGGCTTTCCAGGCGAGAGCTTGAGCAGGAACGACCAGTACCGGGAGCGCCACTCGAACAGCGGGGCGGGATGGCCGCGCTTGGCCGTGTAGAACAGGTAGTTGTCCCCGGGCGGGATGTCCGGCAGCAGGTGCCCGTACCGGCCGTCCACGGCCTCCCCGGGCTCGGGCTCGGTAACGAGCCCGGCCAGCGCCTCACCCGTCGTCACGTGGGGCTCGCCGGTGGGATCGCCGGTGTCACGGCGCTCCCACCGGCCGCCGTGTGTCGGAGCCGGCAGCGATGGGCATGGCAGCCGGTCGCCACGACGGGCGCCCAGGATGATCAGCCGAGGCCGTGACTGGGCAACGCCGTAGTCGGCGGCGTTCAGCACGCCCCACTGGGCCTGGTAGCCGACCTCGTCGATCTCGCGGAGGAGCCGTTCGAAGTGTGGTCTGCTGGCCTTGTTGTCGAAGGTG
>DASWKO010000007.1:0-43169 GCA_036396595.1 Nitriliruptorales bacterium
TGCGGTCGAGCAGCGGGTGCCGGTGCAGGTGGCGGGCCGGTCGTCGACCCGGTCGCGGTCGATGTCGGCCAGGACGATGTGGCGCCTGGCGTGTGCGGCGGGGATGGTCGCCGCGATCCACGACGCCGAGGGTCGCCTGACCGCGATGTCGGGCAGGACCAGCCGGGTGCCGCCCCGCCTGATGCGGGCGTTGCGGACGCGGGACCGACGGTGTCGCTACCCCGGGTGCGGGGCGACCCGCTGGGTCGAGGCGCATCACATCCACGAGGTGTCCAAGGGCGGCAAGACCCGGCTGAACAATCTCGTGTTGTTGTGCGTCCGTCACCATCACGTGGTGCACGACCAGGGTGTGACCATCCTGCACGACGGGCGGGGACGGATGCGGTTCGTGCTGGCCGACGGCACCCGGCTCGATCCCTCGCCGCTGCTACCGGGCGCTTCCGCGGAAGCGCCACCGCTGGCCCCGGCCGACGACCGTGCTCGGGACCCGGGCGTGCTGCAACCCACCGCCTATCAGCAGCGCATCGACCTGGCCGCCTGCGTGGACATCCTGCTCCAGGAACTCGACCTGCTCGAGTACCCCACCAGGATCACCGCCGCCGCCTGACCAGCCGACCGCCAAGCGCTTCCGCGGAAGCGCCCGTCGCCCGTGTGAGCAGTTCGCTACCGCGGAATCCCAGGATTGGGCTGCAACCGCCGAGGTGCCGTTCGACATCGACTTCCTCGAGCGGCAGCGGTTCCGCGAGGACCCGTACCTCGGCCGGGGCTAGTGCGATTGTCCGCTGACGTTGTCAGCGCTCGGGCTTTAGGTGACGACCCGGCCGGACTGTTCCTTGGCTTGCTTCTTGTCGCGCTTGGCTTGACGTTTCTCCTTGGCCGTGCTGGATGCTGCCGTCTTGGCGCTCTTGCCGCCCTTGTCCTTGCTGGCCATGTGGTCTTCTCCTCCCGCCCTCGTGGCGGATCCCGACCACTCTCGCACACCCTGGCACGTCCTGCTCGTCCTCGTTGCTCACCGGGTGGTGAAGATCTCGAGCTGGACGCCGTCAGGATCGCGCAGCTCGATCATCCAGCCCCACCCCTCGACCTGCTTGATGCCGGAGTGCTCCACCCCGGCGGCGTCGAGGTGCTCGACCCACGGCGTGAGCAGCTCGTGGCTGCTCACGTGGAAGGCGAGGTGGTCCAGCCCGCTGCGGGTGGGGTCGAAGGCCGTACCGTCCGACGCGTCGTGCGCCTGGAGGCTGACGGCCACCCGCCCCGCCAGCAGCATCGCCTGGCGACCCGCGAACACCTCGCCGTCGCTGGGCTCGCTCAGCACCGGCAGGCCCAGGACGTCGCGGTAGAACGCCACGCTTCGGTCCAGGTCGCACACCGACAGCGAGAGGTGGCTGACGCCCTTGATCGCTGCTGCCTCGTCCAACGCGCTCCCTCCTGGGTCCGAGCCAGCAGCCTACGTCCGGGCACGCCGCCCGAGGAAACCCCAGAGGAACCACCGTCGAGTGTGCTCCCACGTGCCGCCCGTGGGGCCTTCCTGCTGGATGCCCAAGGCAGGATCGTCGTGTCCGTCTCGTACTGAGCCGGAGCCCACCTCGCCTCGCGCTCGTGTACCGAGCCGATCACACCAGCTCGCTGAGGGTGACCTCGAACCGCTCCACCGAGACGACCGACCCGTCGGCCTGCTCCGTGCTCTCGTTGCGGAGACGATCCGCGTCGGCCTCGCTGGCGCGCAGTGCCTCCTCGCTGTCCCACAGCGTGATCGACATCGTCCTGCCCGAGGTGCGGTCGGCCACCGCGTAGATGCCGCGGTAGCCGGGGATGCCGCGCACCTTCGGCAGGATGCTCTCGCGCACGTACGCCGTCGACGGGTCGATGGCTTCCGGAGCGCCTTCGTAGGTGCTGATGCGTGCCCACATGTCACAGTCCTCCGTCGTAGGGAGCGAACGCCTCGACTATCGCCCTGTCGGGCCGCATCCGCAATCGGGTGAACGCCCCATCCTGCGCGACGGCCTCTGCCTCATCGGAGCAGGTGATGCTCCATCGCGAACACGGCGGCGGCGGCGCGGCTCGACACGCCGATCTTGGTGTAGATGTGCTCCACGTGTGAGCCGACGGTCTTGGGGGAGATGACGAGCTGATCCGCGACCTCGCGATTGGTCCGACCCCGCGACAGCAGGCGGAGCACCTCCACCTCGCGGTCGGTCAAGCCCGATGGCCAGACGTCGACGCCCCGCCTGACGTGGCCGGCGGCCTCCAGCACGGCCTCGACCACCCGAGGCTCCAGCCGGCCGTCGGCAGCCTCGCGACGAAGCTCCGCAGCGGCCTCGCCGGCGGAGCGGGCGGGTCGGTACGCGCGCTCCTGGGTCATCGCCTGGTAGGCGTCGGCGGCGGCGAGGATCCGGTGTGCCGACGCCTGCTCGTTGCCTCCGCTGCCCCGGTGGTAGCCGGTGCCGTCGAGCCGCTCGTGGTGCGCGCACGCCAGGGAGGCGATCCGTGTCAGGGGCGCGCACGGCGCCAGGACCCGTTCGGTGAGATAGGGGTGCAGGCGCACGCGTTCCCGGTCGCCGCGAGACAGTGGGCCGGGCCGATCCCACACCGACAAGGGGACGCCGACCCGACCCAGGTCGTGGACCAACGCGGCGCGGCCCAGGGACGTCACCGTCGACGGGTCGAGGTGACAGATCGCGCCGGCATCGCCGGCGAGCTGGGCAACGCCCCGCGAGTGTCCTCGCGTGTACGGCGACTTCAGGTCGGTGAAGTCAGCGAAGGCCTCGAGCGCCGCGTCGAGCGCGCGGTCGTCGATGCGGATGGGGGGGAGCGGCTCGGCGTCGAGCACGAGTTCCCACAGCGCATCGGCACCGGGGTCCACCGGTGCGACCGGGCCGTCGCTCAACAGTGCGTCGACGACCTGTGGGTCGTAGGCGTGCCCGCGGCGGCGCCGGAGCACCTCGCCGGCCGTCTCCGGGTCGGTCGCCTCGGCCCACAGCTCCGCGTCGCGGGCAACGATCACGATCCGGATCGCCGCCGGCACCTCCTCTCCCGCCAGCTCCCCGGGGATGCCGCGGCCGTCCCACCGCTCGAACGCGTGTCGCAGCGCGCGGTCGATGCTCGGTCCCATCCCCAGCCGCGACGCGAACCTGCTCGCGACCTCGCAGTCCGCGGAGAGCGTCCGCTCAGCGCCATCGGTGTCCGCGAGCGCACGCACGACCGCCGCGGCGCGCCGGAGCGGCGGCAGTTCCCGGCCGACCTCGGAGACGAAGGTCGTCATCATCTCACGCATGCCTCCCATGAACACCGGCGCCATCGCCGCCAGGAAGGCGATCTCGTCGCCCCCGACGGTGCGGACGTGGTCCTCCGAGGTGGCCGTGCACCCGATGAAGCGCAGGAGCGACACGTAGTAGACGTCGCGCAGCTCGTCGGACGGCAGCGCGAGGGACCGCCCCACCCGCACGGCACGAAGACAGGTCCGCAGCGTGTGCTCGAGCGGCTGGCCCGTCCCGAGGTCGGCCGCGAGCGACAGGCCCGCGACGATCTCGGCCAGCCGCAGGTCGGACACCGTGATCCCGATCCGCGCCCGTGCGTCGGCGCATCATCCGGTTGACGAGTATCGCACGGGTGCCCGCGAACGCGGCGTCGCGGTTGGTCAGGCTCTGGAGGCAGTACGTCTCGGCGCACGTCCCCAGACCGCAGCCAGGGTATGCAGCTCAGCGCCAGGCGAAGGGTGGCTCGTCGAGGTGGGCCACCCGGGTGTCGCGGCCGTGCAAGGCCACCTCGCGCACCTGGTAGAGCACGGCGGCGGTCGGCGCGTGGATCAGGTGGTCGCCGATGGGCATCTGGATCCCTGGCCGGTCGCTCTCGGGGATCGAGATGAACCGGGGCGCGTCGTCGCGATCGAGCTCGGTGAGCGGGACATGGTGGACCTCGGCGACCTCGGCCGGGTCGGGGGTCACCGTGGTGCCCGGAACCGCCCAGACCACCACCGGCGTGATCCGGTAGCCCGAGCGTGTGGGGTAGTCGTCGAGCACCCCGAGCACCTCGACGCCGGTGACGCCGACCTCTTCCTCGAGCTCACGGCGCGCGGCCTCGACCGCGGACTCGCCGGGGTCGACGCTGCCGCCCGGCAAGGCCCACTGGCCGCCGTGGGCGTTCAGTCGGGATGCTCGCCGGGTGAGGAGGAAGCAGGCCCGTCCGGCGTCGTCGCCGATGACGGTGAAGGCGACCGCCGCGTGACGCAGCTCGCGGTCCTCGACCTCGGTCCGCTCGTGCGCAGCCAGGTGGTGCCGCAAGCGGGCACGCAGGTCGTCGTCGGCAACGAGCAACGAAGCCTCCTGAGGGATGTGCGGGCACGGGCCCGCACGGCGGCGGGCCGGGAGTATGCGGCGCGTACCGGGCCGGGCGCGACGCCGGCACCGGACGGCAGGGGCCTGGGCCGGCACGTGACGGCCAGCGCCGCCCTCAGGCGGCCGGGGTGATCGCGAGCCGGAGGCGTTGGCGGAGCACGAACGTGGTGGGCAGTAGCAGCGCGGCCAGGCCCAGCACGCACAGCCCGACGTAGCCGACGACGTCGAGCAGGAGTCCGGCTCCGAGTGAGGCGGTGGCCGACGCGAGCCACACGGCGGTCTCGACCCGTCCCTGGACCG
Organism: Nitriliruptorales bacterium; assembly: GCA_036396595.1. GTDB lineage: Bacteria > Actinomycetota > Nitriliruptoria > Nitriliruptorales > Nitriliruptoraceae > DASWKO01. Next base: position 4,635 of record DASWKO010000007.1, read on the forward strand.
ATGCGCGCACGGCAGCGGGGATCCCCCGGCTGAGCAGGGTGCTCCCCGCGACGAACCCGAACGACCAGCCGAGCCCCAGCAGGAACAGCGCCAGGCCCATCAGCATCCCACCGACTGGCGCCCCCGCGGCCAGGACCGCCGCGGCCGCCAGCGTCCCCAACGAGATCGCGATGGCATGCAGGCTGCCGTGGCGGTCCTCGACCCAGCCCGCCAAGGGCGCCAGCGCATACATCCCGAAGATGTGTGCCGACAGGATCAGCCCGATGCGGCCCAGGTCCCCGCCCGCCTCGCGGATGTGGACCGGCGTCATGGACATCAGCCACACCATCACGACCTGGCCCGTGACCATCACGGTGATCGCCACGCGCACGGTCGGCAACCGCCACAGCGGGACCGTGTCCGGTCCGTCCGCGGTGGGTTCGGGGGCCGCCTCGGCGACCGCGAGCGCTCCGGGGTCGGGGCGCAGGACGGCCTGGTAGCCCAGCGCCACAACGAGCATCGCGATCGCACCCACGGCGTAGGCGCCGGCGAGCTCGGGCTGACCCGCAGCCTCTGCGGCGCGCCCTGCCGGAGCGATCAGGCTCGGACCGGCCACGCCGCCGATGGTGCCCGCCCACACGATCCAGCCCAGCGCGCGACCGCGGTGCTGCGCCTCGTGCAGGTCGGCCACCACGTAGCGGGTGAGCTGGGTGGCGGCGTGCCCGAGCCCGAACAGCCCGGCGCCCAGGAGCAGGAGCGGGAACGAGCCCACCCGCAGCGCGCTGAACGCGAGCACGGCGCCGGCCACGCCCAGGAGGTAGCCGGCGGTCAGGCCGGTCCGACGGTCCACCCGTCGCAGGATGACGCTGACGACGCTGGCGCCCACGGCGGTGCCGACGATGCCGGCGGCGCCGGGCAGCCCGCTCCAGGTCACCGCGCCGGTCAGATCCTCTGCGGCCAGCGGCGCGACGGCCAGGCCCGAGAAGAACCCGGTCGTGGCCAGGGCCGCGCCGCCGAACAGGATGCGCCCGGCCCGTGCGCGGCTACGTGAGGCGTCGGCGCCCATCGGTGGCCCTCTGAGGGATGCGCCAGCGTAGTCGTGGCCGACGCCTGCACGACCGCGTCGGGGGCCCTGTCACGTCCGGACAGAGCCTCGCAGAGCGGGGCGCCGCGCGTCAGCCGTAGTTGGCGGATCCCTCGTCGGCATCTTGCTCATCGTTGCCGGCAGCGGCCATCTTCGTGCCGTCGGGCGCGAGCACCCACCACACGTCACCGACCCCCTGGCCGTTGACGTCACCCGGTGCCGAGTCGCCAGCGAAGTAGTAGAGGGGGTGGCCCGCGTAGGTGACCTGGGTCGAGCCGTCGGTGCGCTGCGTGGTCCCGAGCAGGCTTGCGTCGAGTTCGCCGGTCGCGGTGGCTGCGCCCGTCAGGGCTGGCCAGTTCGCGGCGCACTGGTCGTAGCAGGTGCTCTCGCCGTCGGTGTCGTTGTCGAACACGTAGAGCGTGCGCCCGTCGTCGTCGGCCAGGATCGTGCCCAGATCGGTGGACGCCGTGGCCAGCGTCACGTCCCCGTCGGTGGTGTCCCCGTCGGTGTCGTCGTCGGTGGTGGCACCGGCTGTCGTGGCACCGTCGGTGGTGTCGGCGCTGCCGGAGCTACCGGCACCTGGATCGTCGCCGCCGCCGCACGCTGCCAGCAGCAACGCGACGGTCGCGATCAAGGCGGACAGGGTCTTGGCTCGCACGGTGATTCCCCTCGGTCGGTCCGGTCGGTCAACATGGTCTACGCACGCCACGTACGCACGGTTCAGTTCACTGGACCACCCGGTCCGTGCTGCGATGGGTGCAGGTCCCACGTGATAGCGCGCGTACGGCACCCATCACACCTGCTCGTTCACGAGCGACTGGACAGTAGTGCCCGGGTGGTCAGGTCCAGATCCCCGAGCAGTTCCTCGGTGGTGGCGCGCTCGCTGGCCCAGCCGGCCAGGCAGCCGACCAGGAGCGTCTCCAGCGTGCGCGCGACGGCCTGGTCGCCGGGCCGCTGGTCGTTCTCGGGCCCCCACATCGCCAGGACCAGCAGTTCGCGCAGGGTCTGGCCGGCCGCACGGCGCAGCTCCTCCGCCTCGGGGCCCGCGGTGAGGTAGGCCCGCAGCATCGCATCGGCTGCGGGCGGGCTGGCCGCCCACGTGTAGGCGATGTGGTGCAGCACGTGGCGCACCCGGGGGACCGGTCCGTCGCCCGGCGGGGGCTCGTCCGCCAGCTCCTGCCGGAGGCGTTCCAGCTCGCGCGTCATGAGCGCCAGCACCAGGTGCGCCTTGCTGGCGTGGTGGCGGTACAGGGTCGACAGCGACACGCCGGCGCCGCGGGCGACGTCACGCATCTGCAGCGTGTCCAGACCGCCCTTGGCAGCCAGGAGCCGCGCGGTCTCCAGGATGCGCTCACGCCTGGCGAGCTGGCGTGCCGTCGGCACGGACACCTCCTCCTCGTGACCCTGACCGGAGTCTCGTGCGGGGGTCGTAGGGTACGCTCCGCAGGAAACGAGAACGTGTTCCCGTTTCCTGTGTCCGTCGTAGCCTCGCGCGCACCCGCCACCAGGCCTCACGTTGACCCGTCCGCTCCGGATCGCCCTGCTGACCTACCGCGGCCACCCGTACGTCGGAGGTCAGGGCGTCTACGTGCGCAACCTCTCGCGCGAGCTGGTGCGGCGGGGACACCAGGTGGAGGTGGTCTCGGGGCAGCCCTACCCGGTCCTGGACGATGGAGTGGTGCTCCACGAGCTGCCCAGCCTGGACCTCTACGACCCCGTGCGACCCTTCCGCAGGCCAGCCCGCGACGAGTACCGCGACACCGTCGACGTGGTCGAGCGCGCGATCATGCTGACCGGTGGCTACCCGGAGCCCCTGACGTTCAGCCTCCGGGCCCACCGGTGGCTGCGTGAGCACCGGGACCGCTTCGACCTCGTGCACGACAACCAGACGCTGGGCTACGGGCTCCTGGGCATCCCCGCGTTGGGGCTGCCGGTCGTCGAGACCATCCACCATCCCATCACGGTGGACCGGCGCATCGAGGTCGCGGCGGCCCCGACCCGGGGACGTCGCATGGGCGTGCGGCGCTGGTACGGCTTCGTGGGGATGCAGGGCCGGGTGGCCCGGCGGCTCCGGCACATCGTCACGGTCTCCGAACAGTCCCGTGCAGATCTGATCCGCGAGCTCGGGATCCGGCCCGAGCGACTGGACGTCACCCACGTCGGGGTCGATCCCTCCACGTTCCGCCCGCGGCCGGACGTCGCGCGCGTGCCGGGACGCATCGTGACCACCGCGAGCTCGGACTCGACGTTGAAGGGCGGGCGCGTCCTGGTCGAGGCGGTCGCCCGGCTGAGGTGCCAGCGCGACGACCTCGAGCTGTGCTTCGTCGGTCGCCCACGCGCGGGAGGTCCGCTGGAGCAGGCGATCGACCGGCTGGGCCTGGCCACGACCGTGTCCTTCCACAGCGGCATCAGGGACGAGGAGCTCGTGAGGTTGTTGGCGTCGGCGTCGGTGGCCGTCGTGCCCTCCCTGTACGAGGGCTTCTGCCTGCCGGCTGCCGAGGCGATGGCGTGCGGCACCCCCCTGGTGGCGTCGCGCGCCGGCGCGCTGCCCGAGGTCGTCGGGTCCGACGGCCAGGCGGGGCTGCTGGTCCCACCCGGCGATCCGGACGCACTGGCAGCCGCCCTGGGCCGCGTGCTCGACGACGAGGTGCTTGCCCGCCGGCTGGGCACCACCGCGCACCACCGGGTCCTGGCCCGGTTCACCTGGGACCGGACGGCCGCGGCGACCGAAGCGGTCTACACGCGAGCGTTGGGACTGCCGACCGCGGCTGGCCGCCCGACCGCCGTGCTGGCGGCCGAGCGCTGATCGCCTGTGGTGTGGCCCGGTGCGAACGGACAGGTAGGGCAACTTTCCTCGCGGCGCCCGAGGTGGTAGTAGTACCGGTTCCCCACGGGATCACGCTGGCGCCCGGTCCCCCACCGGGCGCGTCGGTGCCCGTGGGCGCTCCGGGCCGACCCCCCCGTACGGCCCAGGAGCCTGGCACCGCACAGCGGTGCCACCCCGAACGGAGGGCCCGGCGGTCTCCCCGACCGTCGGGCCCTTCGTTTGTCCACGCGCCGGTGGCCGTGCGGCCGGGTTGCGGTCGTAACCTACGGTGGCGTAGGTTACGATTACGTAACCGAACCTGCCCGTTGGAACGACCGGAGATCACCTTGACTCCCTCCCTCGCCACCGCACGCCAGCAGGCCAAGGACCGTGTCGCGTCGATCCGGGGCGTGTTCCGCCTCAGCGACGACGAGGTCAAGGTCCAGCGCCGCATCACCCTCATCTTCGTCGTCGGGCCCCTCGTGGGCGTCGTGCTGGCGGCCATGGCCGCCTGGGGCTGGGGCATGAGCCCGCTCGACCTGAGCCTGCTGCTGGGCCTGTACGTCTTCACCGGTCTCGGCGTGACGGTCGGCTACCACCGGCACTTCACGCACAGGAGCTTCGACGCCCCCCGGCCGGTCCGGTGGGTGCTGGCGGTGGCGGGCTCGCTGGCGATCCAGGGCTCGGTCATCGCGTGGGTCGCCGACCACCGGCGCCACCATGCCTACTCCGACGAGTTCGGTGACCCGCACAGCCCGCACCTGTCCGAGAAGACCGGTGCGGCCGGGGTGCTGCAGGGTCTGTGGCACGCGCACGTCGGCTGGTTCACCGAGCCCGAGCGCACCGAGCACACCGTGTGGGCGCCTGACCTCCTCGGGGACCGGACGGTCGCCCGGGTCGACCGCGCGTTCCCGCGGCTGGTCCTCACGAGCTTCCTGCTGCCGGCGCTGGTCGGCGGGTTGGTGACCATGAGCATCTGGGGCGCCGTGACCGCGTTCCTCTGGGGTTCGCTGGTCCGCATTGCGCTGCTGCACCACGTGACGTGGAGCATCAACTCCATCTGCCACTTCTACGGGACCCGTCCGTTCAAGAGCCACGACGAGAGCCGCAACAACCTCGTCATGGGCCTGCTCGCCTTCGGCGAGGGCTGGCACAACGCGCACCACGCGTTCCCCGCGTCCGCGCGGCACGGGCTGCGGTGGTGGGAGTTCGACATGAGCTGGGTGGTGATCCGCACGCTCCAGTTCACGCGTCTGGCGCGCAACGTCAAGCTGCCGTCGCCCAGCCAGGTGGCCCGCAAAGCGGCAGGGTGACCCGGCAGCCCGCGCCCGACGCCCGGCCCGAGGGCACGACCGCCAAGCCTCGCACCCGCATGACCGGTCGCGAGCGCCGCGAGCAGCTCCTCACCGTCGGTCGCCGCATCTTCGCCGAGAACGGCTACGAGGCGACCACGGTCGAGGAGATCGCGGAGGCTGCGGGCATCACCAAGCCGGTGGTCTACGAGCACTTCGGCGGCAAGGAGGGCCTGTACGCGGTCATCGTGGACCGCGAGGAGGCCCGCCTGCTCGAGCGCATCACGGCGGTGCTGGCGGCCGAGCACCCGCGCCAGGCGGTCGAGCAGGCCGCCGACGCGTTCCTCGGGTACATCGAGGAGCACCCCGACGGCTTCCGGGTCCTCACCCGGGACGCGCCCATCGGCGTGGGCACGTTCGCCAGCCTCATCGGCGACATCGCCGAGAGCGTGACCGACGTGTTCAGCGTCCACTTCCGGGCCCGCGGCTACCCGGCCGAGCATGCGCCCGTGTACGCCCGCGCGCTGGTGGGCATGGTCGCGATGGTCGGCGAGTGGTGGCTGCACGAGCGCGAGTTCGCCTCGGGCGCGGCTGGACTGGTGCGCACCCCGTCGCGTGCGCAGGTGCGGGCCCACCTCGTCAACCTCTCGTGGAACGGCCTGAAGGACCTCGAGATCGACCCGCACGTCTGACGACCGGGTCGAGGCCGTAGGCTGGGACCGTCGTCCGACCCCGTGCCCGGAGCCTCCCATCGTCCCGACGCCCCCGCTGACGTCGCGCCTGCGCGCGTTCGGCACCACGATCTTCAGCGAGATGACCGCGCTGGCCCAGCAGCACGACGCGGTGAACCTCGGCCAGGGCTTTCCGGACGAGGACGGCCCGGCGCAGGTGCTGGCCGCGGCCCAGCAGGCGATCGCCGACGGCCACAACCAGTACGCACCCGGCCCCGGCATCCCGGCGCTGCGTGAAGCGGTGGCCGAGCACGGCCAGCGCTTCCACGGACTGCGCTACGACCCGGGCACCGAGGTGAGCGTCACCTTCGGAGCGACCGAGGGCCTGTCCGCCTCGTTGCTGGGCATCTGCGATCCAGGCGACGAGGTCGTGGTGATCGAGCCGAGCTACGACGCCTACGACGTCGCGATCGCGCTGGCCCATGCCGTGCGCGTCCCGGTGCCGCTGGTGGCGCCGGACTTCCACCTCGACCTCGATCGGCTGCGCGCGGCGGTCTCGGACCGGACGCGCGCCATCATCCTGAACTCGCCGCACAACCCCACCGGCTCCGCGCTGTCCGCGGACGAGCTCGAAGCCATCGCCGGGCTCTGTCAGCGCCACGATGCCGTCGCGGTGTCCGACGAGGTCTACGAGCACCTGGTGTTCGCGGGCGAGCACCGCTCCATTGCGCAGGTCGACGGCATGCGCGACCGCACGGTACGGATCTCGTCCGCCGCCAAGTCGTTCAGCGTCACGGGATGGAAGACCGGCTGGGTCTGTGCACCGCCCCCGCTGACCGACGCGGTGCGGATGGTCAAGAGCTACACCACCTTCTCGGGGGGCACGCCGTTCCAGCACGCGATCGCGCAGGCGTTGCGGCTGGACGACAGCTACTTCAACGGGTTGGCCGGCGACTACCGCAACCGCCGGGACCGGCTGGTCGATGGCCTGCGCGGGGTCGGGTTCGACGTCACCGAGCCCGTGGGCACCTACTTCGTCGCGGCTGACGCGTCTGCCCTCGGCGTGGACGACGGGGTTGCGTTCTGCCGGTCGCTTCCGGAGCAGGCAGGCGTGGTCGCGATCCCGATCGGCGTGTTCTGCGAGGACCCGCGGGCCCTGGCCTCCTGGATCCGGTTCGCCACCTGCAAGCGTCCGCAGGTCCTGGACGAGGGCATCGCCCGCCTCGCCGCCCTCGCCGACCGACAGGGCTGAGCGATGGTCACCGTCGCCGCCATCCAGCACGACATCTGGTGGGAGCAGCCGGCCATGAACTTCGAGCGGCTGGCCCCGCGCATCGCCGCGGCTGCCGGCTCGGGGGCCCGGCTGGTGGTGCTCACCGAGATGTTCTCCACCGGGTTCTCGATGCACACCGACGCTACGGCGGAGCCGCTGGACGGCCCGAGCACGACGTTCCTCATCGAACAGGCGGCGCGGACCGGCGCCTGGGTCGGTGGCACGCTGCCGGCCCTGCACGACGGCTTCGATCGGCCCCACAACACGTTCACGCTGGCGGGACCCGACGGTCAGGTACACCGCTACAGCAAGATCCACCCGTTCACGTACTCAGGCGAGCACGAGCACTTCGCGTCCGGCCAGGAGCTGCTGACCGTGGACGTCGGGTCCCTGCGCGTCACCATGTTCGTCTGCTACGACCTGCGCTTCGCCGACGAGTTCTGGACGACCGCGCTGAACACCGACGTCTACCTGATCCCGGCCAACTGGCCCGAGTCGCGCCGCACGCACTGGCAGGCGTTGCTCCGGGCGCGGGCGATCGAGAACCAGGCCTACGTCGTGGGCTGCAACCGGGTCGGGACCGGCGGCAAGCTCAGCTACGTGGGTGACTCCGCGATCATCGACCCCTACGGCCGGGTGCTGGCCGAGGCCGCCCACACCGAGTCGACCCTGTACGCCGAGGTCGATCCGCTGGTGGTGCGCGAGACCCGGGAGCGCTACCCGTTCCTCCAGGACCGCCGCCACGACCAGCTCCTCCCAAGCGAGAGGCAACCGTGACCGATCACCTGCGCGTCGCCGTGACCGGGCCGACCGGTCTGCTCGGGACGCACCTGCGCGAGCACCTGGCTGACCTGGGACACCAGGTCCACCAGGTCGTGCGTCGCCGCGAGCTGGCCACGGGCGGCGACATCTACTACTCGCCTTCCGCGGGCGAGATCGACGCCCACGGGTTCCAGGGCGTCGACGTGGTCGTCCACCTGGCCGGCCACCCCATCGGCGGCGAGCGCTGGACCGACGAGGTCAGGCGCAAGATACGTGACAGCCGGGTCCAGGGGACCAGTCTGCTGGCTGAGGCGCTGGCGTCGCTCGACGCCCCGCCGACGGTGCTCGTGTCGGCCTCTGCGGTCGGGTACTACGGGGACCGTGGGGACGAGATCCTGACCGAGTCCAGCCGGCCCGGAGGCGACTTCCTGGCCGAGGTCTGCGTCGCCTGGGAGGCAGCAGCCGAGCCCGCACGTGCCGCCGGGATCCGCGTCGTGCACCCACGGACCGGGATCGTGCTGGGCCAGGGCGCCCCGTTGATCGAGAAGATCGAGCTGCCGTTCAAGCTCGGCGTCGGTGGCCGGATCGGCGATGGTCGGACGTGGTACCCGTGGATCGCGCTCGAGGACGAGATCCGTGCGCTGTGGTTCTGCGCGACGTCCGAGCTGTCGGGCGGTGTCAACCTCACCTCGCCCAACCCCGTGCGCAACGCCGAGCTGACCAAGGCGCTGGGCGAGGCGATGAGGCGTCCGACGATGTTCCCGGTGCCGGCGTTGGCGTTGCGGGCGCTGTACGGGCAGATGGGCGTGACGTTGGCGACCACCTCCGGGCGGGCGCTGCCCGAGAAGCTGCTGGAGGCCGGGTTCCAGTTCCGCTACCGCTACGTGCGGGAGGCGCTGCAGGCCGTGTTCGGGTGAGCCGGGCCGGTCGCCACCGCAGGGGCCGGGCCGTTCAGTCTGCGAGGGTGGCCTGCAGCCGTCGCATCCCGGCCAGCCAGCGCTCGCGGTCGGTGGCCCGGCGCTGCTCGTACGTGGCGACCTCGGGGTGGGGCAGGTGCAGGAACCGGCCCTCACGAAGCCCGTCGACGACGACGTCGGCGACCTGCTCGGGGTGGATCGCCATGCTCCGGACGAACTCGGCGCTCGCGGGGGAGTCGGAGGCGGCCTCGAGCATCGCGGTGTCGACGAACTGCGGGCACAGGCACGACGCGCGCACGCCGCGATCGGCGTAGGTGATCTCGAGCCACTCGGCCAGCGCGACGGCGGCGTGCTTGGTCAGCGAGTACGGCAGCGCGCCCAGGTTGGTGAGCAGCCCGGCGGCCGAGGCGGTCACCAGGATGTGACCGCTGCCGCGCTCGAGCATGGACGGCAGCACGGCCCGCGCTCCCCAGACACCTTGCATGACGTTGACCCGCCACGACGCCTCGAAGTCCTCGTCGGGCGCGTCCGGCCCGCCCCCGCGCGCGATCCCGGCGTTGGCGACGAACAGGTCCACCGGCCCGAACCGCTGCTCGGTGCGGGTCACCGCGGCCCGGATCTGGTCCTCGTCACCCACGTCGGCGACCACGGCCAGCCCGCCGATGTCCTCGGCGACGGTCGTGGCGGCGGCTTCGTCGAGATCCACCACGGTGACGCCCGCAGCCCCCTCCCTCGCGAAGCGCCGCGCCAGCGCGGCGCCGATGCCGTTGCCCGCGCCCGTCACGATCACCACCGCTGCTTCGAGTTCCACCGTGACTCCTCACGTCGCCGTCGCGCACCCGCCGTGCGGGGTCGACCTACTCTACGGGGGCGCACGGTAGGGCAACCGCCACGACGAACGCTGCGAGGACGAGCATGCAGGACGTGGTGGTCGGCGTCACCGCCGGGAGGCGGGCCGAGCAGTTGGCGGGTGCGCTCGAACGCCGGGGAGCGCGCACGGTCGTGGGACCGACCGTCGGGGGCGACGAGCCGGTTCCTGACGCGGATCTGGCGGTGGCCACCGACGTGATCGTGGCGGCCGCGCCGGACTGGCTCGTGGCCAACACGGGTGCAGGGATGCGCCTGTGGATCGACGCCGCCGAGCGCACCGGCCGGCTGCTCGCGTTCCGGGCGCTGGTCGAGCGCGCCCGGTGCGTCGCCCGAGGCGCCAAGGCCGTGTCGGGGCTGCGGCGACTGGGAGTCGAGCCCGAGTGGATCCCCGACGGCCAGACGGATGCCGAGGTCGTCCGCCGGCTGCGCTGCGAGGCAGAGGAAGGCCAGACCGTGGCGGTCCAGCTCCACGGCAGCCCGACCAGCCACCCCTACGGTGACCTCCGGAGCAAGGTGTCGGTGCTGACCATCACGCCGTACCTGTCGGTGCTACCGGAGGATCTCCAGCCCGCGCAGGAGCTCATCGCGCGCACGCTGGCTGGCGACGTCGACGTCGTGACGTTCACCTCGCCGAGCGCCGTTCGCGGGCTGTTCACCATCGCCGAGCAGGCGAGCCCGGAGCAACCGGAGCAGCTCCGTCACCTGTTCCGCGAGCGGGTCGCCGTGGCAGCCATCGGGTCGGTCACGCGATCGGCGCTGGAGGGCCTCGGTGTCGCCGTGACGATCGTGCCCCTGCGGCCCCGCAACGGAGCGCTCGTGTCGGCCATCGAGGAGTGGACCGCCGCCCGGCTCCCGCGGGCATGACGCCCGCGGCCGGGGCGCGTCGGGCGACCGTCACGGCACCCAGGGAGCGTCGGTCTTCTCGCGGAACGCGGCGATGCCGGCACGCGCCTCGTCACTGGCGAAGCGCTCGGCCGACAGGCGCTCGGTCCAGGGCCAGGCCCCGTCGGGGTGCATCCTCGGAACGTCGTAGACCAGGCGCTTGGTCACGGCCAGCGCTTCGGGGCCGCCCCGGACGATCTTGCCGGTGAGCTCCTCGACGGCCGCGTCGAGCTCGTGACGCGGGACGGCACGGTTGACGATGCCGGCGTCGGCCGCGCGCGCCGCGCCGACCTTCTCGCCCGACAGGAACAGCTCCATGGCCTCGCCCCGCCGCAGCTTGGGCAGCACCACGACCGAGATCATCGCCGGTGCCACGCCGAGGCGGACCTCGGTGAAGCCGAACACGACGTCGTCGGCCGCGATCGACAGGTCGCAGGCGGCCGCGAGGCCGACGCCCCCTCCGGTGCAGTGGCCGGCGATCCGCCCGACCACGGGCTTGGGGTGCGACTGCATGCTCTGGATCAGCTCGGGCAGCGTGTAGCGCGGCTCCTGGTCGTCGCCGCCCTTCAGGTCGGCGCCCGCGCAGAACGCGGGTCCATCGTTGGTCAGCACGATCACCCGGACGTCGTGACGATCCTCGGCGCCGGCCAGCGCGTCACCGAGACCGTTGACCAGGCTGGGCGACAGCGCGTTGCGGTTCTCCGGTCGGGCCAGCGTGATCGTGAGCGTGCCGGCATCCAGGTCGGTGCGGACGGCATCGGACACGGCGGACCTCCGGATCGCGCGGTGGTGGCTGGACGCGCACCGTATCGATGCCGACGCACGAGGACTTCGTGCTACGCGGCACCTGCGACCTTCTCGAGTTCGACGAGCCCCGCTTCGAGGTGGTCGATGATGCGCTGCACGCTGGGCAGGGCTCGCCGGTCGGCGGTGATACCGAACTCCATCGACCCGGCGTACGACGTCTGCGTGATGTTGATCGCATAGCCCTCGGTCAGCAGCGACAAGGGGTAGATCCCGGTCATCCGCGCGCCGTTCCAGTACAGCGGCTGCGTCGGTCCGGGCACGTTGCTGATCACCACGTTGTACTCGGGACGGATCCGGCCGGCCAGGCCCGTGAGCTGCCCGAGGATGATCGGCGCTGACATCAGCAGCCCGTAGGTGACGAGCTGGCCGGTGCTCATCCCGGCCAGCCGCTGCTTGACCGTGTCCATGGATGACCTGATCAGGTGCAGCCGTTCGATCGGATCTTCCAGGTGGGTGGCGAGGTTCGCGGGGACCAGGCTGATGGCGTTGCCGGCGTCGGCGTCGCCCTCGCGCCGGAAGCTCACCGGCACCAGGGCTATCAGTGGCTTCTCGGGCAGGTCACCGTGATCGGTGAGGTACTGCCGCAGCGCGCTGGAGCACATCGCCAGCACCACGTCGTTGATCGTGGCGTCCAGCGCCTTGCCGACGGCGCGGATGCGGTCCAGCTCGTAGCTCTGGGCGACGAACCGACGCGCGCTGGTGAGCCGTTGGTTCAGCATGCAGCTCGGTGCCTGGAACGGAGCGACGTCGGCGGCCGAGAACTGCGCCCGGGCCACCTGCTTGGAGACCGCGACCGCAGCGCCGGCCGTGGAGGTGACGCCCTGGGTGACGGTTCGCAACAGCTCGGCGGCCAACGCGAGGGGGCGCGACCCGCCCGAGGCCTGGTCGGGGCTCGTGCGTGCCGCTTCGCGGAGCGCCCAGGGCGGTGGCAGCTCCCGCTCGTCGGGATCGGGCGTGAACGACTTCAGGATCTGACGGATCGCTGCCACGCCGTCCATCATCGAGTGGTGCGTCTTGGTGTAGATGCCGAAGCGGCCGTCCTCGATGCCCTCGATGAGGTACAGCTCCCACAGGGGCCGGTGGCGGTCCAGCAGCGAGCCGTGCAACGAGGACACCAGGCTGAGCAGCTCCCGGATGCGGCCCGGTTCGGGCAGCGCCAGGTGGCGCAGGTGGTACTCGAGCTCGACCTCGTCCTCGGTCACCCACTGGTACGTGCCCGCGACGCCGTAGGGCCGGGCCAGCCGCTGGTTGAACGGAGGGCGCACGTCGCGGTAGCCCAGTGCCGAAGCCACGAGGTCCTGCAGGTAGTGGGGGCCGGCGTCGGGCGGAGGCTCGAACAGCATCAAGCCGCCGACGTGCATCGGCCGCTCCCGCCCCTCGATCAGGAGCCAGCCCGCATCGGAGACCGACAACCGCTGCGCCAACGTGCACCCTCCGATCGAGATCTGACACTAGCGGCGCACGGCCGGGCCCGTGGTGGGTGTGCGTGGCTAGCGTCGCGATCCGTGGACGGCCGTCGCACGCTCATGGACCGGATCGGGGTGCTGCCCCGATCGGTGCGCGGCGTGCTCGTCCTGGTGCTGCTGTACCTGTTCCTGACCGGCATCGGCCTGCTCGAGGCCGGCATCAAGGGCCTGGGCAGCGACGTCCAGGAACGGTTGTTCGAGCAGGTCGCCAACCCGCTGTCCGGCCTGTTCGTCGGCGTGCTGGCCACGGTGCTCGTGCAGTCGTCGTCGGTCACGACCTCCACGATCGTCGGGCTGGTCGGCGCCGGGCTGATCTCGGTCGAGTCGGCCGTGCCCATGGTCATGGGTGCCAACATCGGGACCAGCGTCACCAACACGCTGGCCTCCGTCGGCTCGATCCGCCGTCCCGAGGAGTTCCGTCGCGCGGTCGCCGCGGCCACGGTGCACGACTTCTTCAACGTCCTGGCGGTCGCGGTCCTGCTCCCGTTGGAGCTGGCCACCGGGGTCCTTGCACGAGTGGGAACCGCCATCACCGACGTGCTCGTCGGTCAGGCCGGCACCGCGTTCAAGTCGCCTGTCAAGGAGGCGGTCAAGGCTCCGGTCGAAGCGATCGAGGGGCTGTTCGGGGCGGGGTTCGGGACGGGCACGGCCCAGGGCATCGTGCTGATCGTGCTGGGCCTGGGCCTGATCTTCGTCGGCCTGACGTTCATCACCACGACCATGAAGTCGTTGGTTGCCGATCAGCTCGAGGAGTCGCTCAACCGCGTGCTGCAGGCGGGCGGTGGCGTCGTGGCGTTGGGGGTCGGTCTGGTGATGACCGTTGCCGTCCAGTCGTCGTCGATCACGACGTCGGTGATGGTCCCCATCGCGGCTGCCGGCATCCTGTCGTTGACGAACGTGTATCCGGTCACGCTCGGGGCCAACCTCGGCACGACGGTCACCGCGCTCATCGCGAGCCTGGCAACCAACCGTCCCGAGGCGTTGACGGTCGCGCTGGTCCACACCCTGTTCAACGCCGCCGGCATCACGATCTTCTACCCGCTGCGACCGATGCGGGCGATCCCGTTGCGTCTGGCCGAAGGTCTGGCCACGATCTGCGGCAGCAACCGATCGCTGCTCGCCGGCTACATCTTCGGGGCGTTCGTCGTCCTACCGCTCGCCGTCATCGCCATCCTCAGCTAGGGGTCACACATGGTCCTCGAGGTCTTCCGCCAGTCCGACCGCCTCCAGAAGGTGTCGGACCAGATCACCCGGATGCTCAACGAGTCGCGCCACGTCTTCGACGAGGCGATGAGCGCCTTGCTCGCAGGGGCCGATCCGGCGGCGCTGGACGACGACATCCACGGCACCGACCGGCGCATCAACGCGCTCGAACAGGAGATCCGCCGCGAGCTGGTGATCCACACGAGCGTGCGCGGGACGGCTGACATCACGGCCGTCCTCATCCTTCTGATGGTCGGCCGCAAGATCGAACGCATGGGCGACAACGCCAAGAACATCTACGACATCGCGGCCCAGGGCATCGACCTGGCCGAGGCCCCGGACCACGCCGAGCTGGCGGGCTACCGCGACGAGGTGTCGCAGGCGATCACCAGGGCGGGCGAGGTGTTCAACTCAGGCGACGTCGAAGCGGCCCGCACGTTCGCGGAACGCATGGTGCAACTCCAGCGTGAGTTCGACCAGCACGTCGACACCTTGATCGTGTCCGACGCGCCCTCGACGCACGGCGTGCCGCGGGCGCTGCTGTACCGCTACCTCAAACGGATCGTCGCCAACCTCGAGGGGATGGCCTCGGCGGTGGCCAACCCCTTCGATCTGATCGACTACACGCCCGAGGGCGACGAGCAGGGCGAGACCTGACGGTCGCCCTGACCGTCGCCCAGGCTGGCGTCAGTCCCCGTCCTGCTGCACGAAGAACAGCGCGAGCGTCTCGGCGATCATCGCCGGCTTGTCCTCGCCTTCGATCTCGATCGTGACCTCGTTCTTGACCAGGTACTGGCCGGCGCCCTTCTGGGTGACGTCGGAGAGCTTGACCCGGGCGCGGACCTGGCTGTCGACCTTGATCGGCTGGAGGAAGCGCACGCGGTCCGAGCCGTAGTTCAGCGCCATCATCGTGCCCTCGGGCAACAGCGTGGCCTGCCCGCTGAGGTAGGGCAGCAGCGCGAGCGTCAGGTAGCCGTGTGCGATGGTCGATCCGAACGGCGTCGCCTTGGCGGCCTCGGGATCGACGTGGATGAACTGGTGGTCCTCGGTGGCGTCGGCGAACGCGTCGATGCGGTCCTGGTCGATCCGGAACCACTCCGAGACGCCGACCTCCTCGCCGATGTGGTCGCTGAGCTGGCTCGCGGGGACGGTCGTCGTCATTGGATCCTCCGTGGTCAGGTGTGGGGGCGAGCGGTGTGCTGCGCCGTCGACGCGCAGTCTGGCAAGGCCGCGCGCGAAGCGCCCAGTCGGCTCAGCCGGGCAGCGGCGGGAGCGTCAGCGTCGGCGTGGGCGTCGGCGTCGGCGTCGGTGTGGGCGCGTCGTCCGGTGTCGGTTCGTCGGTCGGTTCATCGGTCGGTTCGTCGCTCGGCTCCTCCGACGGCTCGTCTGACGGGTCGGGGGTCGGCTCGCCCTGGGGAGGGTCACCGCGACCGAAGTCGGCGTCGCCGCCACGGGAGCGGTAGATCTCCAGTAGGGGCGCATTCGGGTCCGGCAGCTCGGCCGCGTGCCGGGGCGTGCACTCCCGGTCGGGTGGATCGAGCATCTCGACCTCGGCCTCGGGCACGGGCGTGGCCTCGGGCACGGGCGAGGGCGCAGGCTGGTCGCTGGCGGGTGGCTCGGTCGTGCCGTCGGCGCTCCCATCCTGGGTCGGTGGGCTGGTGGGGTCGCTCCCGGCCCCGTCGGGCGAGGGCTCGGCCTCAGGCGGCCAGGCCCGCAGCCGCCGGAAGATCGGTAGGGCGGCATCCTCGACCACCACCTGTGCCGCCGCCCCGCTGATCCGGCGCCCGGTCGTCGGCAGCGTGTAGGCCTCGATGCCCCAAGGGCCGATGTCGGCGAAGGTACGCGCGAGGTCGGCGAGCTCGCGCACCCCCAGCCCCTCGTCCAGGAGCAGCCCGCGCTTGGCGGCCGACAGGAGTGATGGGATCTTGGTGATCAGGCCGGGTCCGCGGAGCTGTTCCCATGCAGCAGCCAGGAGCTGTCGCTGCCGCTTCATGCGCCCCACGTCGGACGCGCTGGCCTCCACCACCCACGCGCCCCCGCGCTGGGTCAGCGTGTGCCGTGAGCGCACGTACGCCAGGGCGTCGGACCCATCGAGCCGCCAGCAGCCGGCCCGGGGGACGTACAGGACCGAGTAGACGTCGGCCAGCGGCTTCTCGATCCGCAACGCGACGCCACCGATGTCGTCGACGAGCTGGCCGAAACCGGCGAAGTTCACCTGGACCACGTGGTGGATGGGTACGCCGACCAGCGTGGCGACGTCGTCGATGAAGGCCTGCAGCCCGTGGAGGTTGTAGCTGCCGTTGATCCGGTGGCCGCGCTCGAACAGCCACGTGTCGCGCGGGATCGACAGCAGCGCGGCCCGGTGGGTGGGTGGGTCGACGAACAGCAGCATCATCGTGTCGGTCAGCCCGTCGGCCCCGCGGCTGGCGAGGTCGTTGATGCGCAGGTCCCGGGCCTCGCTGTCGCTCATGCCCTTCGAGCCCACCGAGTAGACGAGGTAGATGCGCGTCGAGGCGCTCAGCGCGAGCGGCGCTCGGGGATCGTGGACCAGATCGCCCGACTCGCTGCCGAGCTCGAGGTCCGCCTCGAACCGGTCGGGCCCGAACACGCGCCACACGACGATCCCGGTCCCTGCGAGCAGGATCGAGGTCGCCACGACGATCGCCACGATGCGCCAGCCACGCTGGCGCCAGCGCTCCGAGATCCACCGCACCCGTTGCACCCCTCGATCGGCCCGACTCACGCGGTCCTGGGTCGCGCCTGGGACGTCGGGCCGGCGCTGGGAGTGTAAGCGGTCCGGTCAGCGGCTCGACCCGGCAGCCGACGTTGCGCTTCGCACGTGCTTGGTCGCCCTACCCTGGGAGCATGATCAACGGTTACGTGCACCCCCACTTCGCCCCGCTGGCGGTCCGGTTCGACAAGCTCTTCGGCAAGCCCAAGGACGGCGGCGGCAGCATCAGCGCCTACCTCAACGGTGAGCTCGTGCTCGACGTGTGGACCGGGTACGCCGACCCGCAGACGCGCCGGCCGTGGGAGCGTGACACGATGGCGTTGAGCTTCTCGACCACCAAGGGCGTGATCAGCACGCTGCTGCACCGGTTGGTCGAGCAGGGTCTGCTGACGTGGGACGATCGTGTGGCCGACCACTGGCCGGATTTCGCCGCCGCGGGCAAGGAGGGCGTGACCATCCGCCACGTGCTGACGCACACCGCGGGCCTGCACGCCGTGCGCCCGCTGGTGTCGGAGGTCGAGGAGCTGCTCGACCACCGCCACATGGCGACGCTGCTGGCCAAGGCCGCTCCGCGGCCCGAGCCGGGCGCGGCGCCCGGGTACCACGGGCTCACCTACGGCTGGCTGGTGGCCGGGTTGATCGAGCACGTCACGGGGCGCGACGTGCGTGACGTGCTGCGCGAGGACCTGGCCGAGCCGATGGAGCTCGACGGGCTGTTCTTCGGGGCGCCGGAGGACCAGCGGGGTCGGCTGGCCCGGCTGTTCCCCGGCGTGACCCCTGCTGGGCTGGCGATCGAGCGGCTCGCTCTTCGGGCCGAGCGCTTCGACCGCACGCGGAGTCTGGTGGAGGCACTGCTGGTCGACGGCTTCGAGAAGATCGTGTTCGACCCGTCGAACCGCATCTACGACGCAGCCATGCCCGCAGTCAACGGCGTGTTCACGGCCCGCTCGCTGGCCAAGCTCTACGGTGCGCTGGCCAACCGCGGGCAGGTCGGGGGCCTGCGCCTCCTGCAGCCAGAGACCGTGACCGAGATCGGTCGCGTCCAGCGCCGCGAGCGTGACTACGTGCTGGGGCTGCCGATGCGCTGGCGGCTCGGTTACCACCAGGCGTTCACGCTCGGCCGGCGGCAGAACTACGCGTTCGGACACTTCGGCTACGGCGGTTCGGGGGCATGGGCCGACCCCCGGACCGGACTGTCGCTCGCGTTCGTCACCAACCGGCTCGGCAACGCCACCACCCCCGTCGGCGACGGCCGCCTCGTCCGCCTCGGCGGCCAGGCCATCAAGCTGGCGCGTGGCACGTGAGCCAGTCCACCGTGCCGAGCGATGGCGCGATCGTCATCCCCGAGGCGACCGCGACCGCGTCCGCCACCGCCGCTCAGCTCGACGCGCTGATCGAGGCGCTGGCCGCGAGGAAGGACGCGTGGGTGCAGGTCGACCTCGACCGGCGCACCGACCTGCTGGATCGCATGATCGATGACACGGTGGCGGTGGCCGAGGAGTGGGCGGTGGTTGCCGCCCGGGCCAAGGGCATCGCGGCCCGGACCCCGGCCGACGGCGAGGACATGGCGACCGGTCCACTGATGCTGATCCGCCAGCTCAAGCTGCTGCGGAACACCTTGCGGGATCTGGTCGAGCACGGCGAGGTGCAGCTCCCCGGCGAGCCGTACGAACGGTGGGACGGCCAGGTGGCGGTACCCGTGATGCCGGCGTCGACCCTCGAACGCGCGATGTTCGTAGG
The DNA here is from genome assembly GCA_036396595.1 of Nitriliruptorales bacterium. Taxonomy (GTDB): domain Bacteria; phylum Actinomycetota; class Nitriliruptoria; order Nitriliruptorales; family Nitriliruptoraceae; genus DASWKO01. The sequence continues at coordinate 23,118 of DASWKO010000007.1, forward strand.
CATGTCGGCCGAGGTGCTGCTGCGGCCGCACGTGACGCTGGAGACGATGCAGGTCGGTGGGCCGTACCGTGACAAGCAGCCGGGCCGCGTCTGCTTCGTGCTCGGTGCCGGCAACATCAGCTCGATCGGGGCCAGCGACTGCCTCCACAAGCTGTTCGCCGAGGACCAGGTCTGCATCCTCAAGATGAACCCGGTCAACGAGCACGTGGGTCCGTACATCGAGCACGCACTGTCCGCGTTGATCGATGCCGGGTACCTGGCGGTGGTGTACGGGGGTGCGGATGTCGGCTCGCACCTGGCAGGGCACGAGCTGGTGGACACGCTGCACATGACCGGCTCGGACAAGACCCACGACGCGATCGTGTACGGCGTGGGCGCGGAGGGTGCCAGGCGCAAGGCGGCCGACGATCCGGTCGTGGACAAGCCGTTCACCAGCGAGCTCGGCAACGTCACGCCGATCGTCGTCGTGCCCGGCCCGTGGTCCGACGTGGACATCGAGTACCAGGCCAAGCACATCGTCTCGATGGTCGTGAACAACGCGGGCTTCAACTGCGGCTGCCCGCGCGTGGTCGTCACGCACCGGGCCTGGGCCAGACGTGAACAGCTCCTCGACGCGATCCGCAGGTGCCTGGCCGAGGCGCCGCCGCGCGACCCCTACTACCCGGGCGCCAAGGACCGCTGGCAGGTGTTCCTCGACGCGCACCCCGATGCCGAGACGTTCGGGCCCGACGGCGCCGCCGCACTGCCGTGGACGTTCCTGACGGGTCTGAACCCTCAGAAGGTCGACGATGTCGCGTTCCGGGTCGAGGCGTTCAACGGAGTCTTCGGCGAGGTCGCGCTCGACGCCGAGCGCGACGTCAGCGGCTTCCTCGTCGAGGCGACCGAGTTCTGCAACGAGATCCTGTGGGGCACCCTCACGGCCACCATCCTGGTCCACCCGAGGTCCCAGAAGGACCCTCAGGTCGCGGCGGCGCTGGACCGCGCGCTGTCGGACCTGCGCTACGGCGCGATCGGCGTGAACACCTGGGGCGCGGTGAGCTACGGGGTGATCTCGACCACGTGGGGGGCGTTCCCCGGCCATCCGCGCAACGACATCCAGTCGGGTCAGGGCGTCGTGCACAACACGTTCCTGCTGGAGGACCCGGAGAAGACGATCGTGCGCTCGGCCTGGCGGCTCGGCAAGAAGCCGGCGATGTCCTACGACTTCGCCACGTTCCCGCAGTTGATCCGACGGATGATCCCGCTCGAGGCCTACGACGACTGGAAGCAGCTCCCGGGCATCGTGCTGGACGGCATGAGGGCCTGAGCCTCGGACGCCGCGCGCTGCATCCGGATGTCCACGGGCCGGTACCGTGGTCGTTCGAGGTGGTGGAGGACGGCGACACGTTGACGGTGGTCACGGTTTCGGGCGTCTCGCGTCGCTTCGGTCCGGTCGAGGCGCTGCGTGACGTCACGCTCGAGGTGCCCAGCGGTCAGGTGACCGGGCTGCTGGGCCACAACGGCGCCGGCAAGACCACGCTGGTCCGGGTGCTCACCGGGCTACTGCGGCCAGACAGGGGCAGCGTGTCGGTGCTGGGCCTGGATCCCGTGGCCGACGGGCGCGAGCTGCGCCACCGCGTCGGCGTGCTGGGCGAGACGCCGGGCCTCGACGAGCTGTTGAGCGTCCGGGAGAACCTCGAGGTCGCGGCCCTCCTGGTCGGCATCCCCCGGAGCGATGTCGGTAGGCGGATCGAAGATGTACTCGAACAGCTCGGCATGGCCGAGCACACCGACCGCCGGATCCGGGGTCTGTCCGCGGGATTGCGGCAGCGCGTCGCGCTGGCGCGCGCGATCATCCACGACCCCGAGCTGCTGTTCCTCGACGAACCGGCCACCAACATGGATCCGGTCGCCTCGCTGGGCGTGCGGACCCTGATGCGCCGTTGGGCTCACGAACTCGGGCGCACCGTCGTGGTGTGCACCCACGATCTGCGCGAGGTGGCTCAGACCTGCGACCGCGTGGCCATCCTCGAGCACGGCCGGGTGCTGGCCATGGGCAGTCCGAACGAACTCGTGCTGCAGGTGGCGGTGCGCCCCGGTGTCCGCATCGCGGTGGGCGCCGGGGCCATCGACGCGGCGCGCGACGTGGTCACCGCGAGCGGCCACGAGTGCACCACACTGGACGGCACCGTGACCGTCGAGGACGTCGAACCGGATGAGGTGCCGGCGCTGGTCGCCCGGCTGGTGGGTGCCCGCGTCCCCGTGCGGGCCGTCATCCCGTCCGGTCCCACGCTGGAGGACGCCTACGTTGCCCTGCACGCGCGGGAGTTCGCCCCGTGAACTGGTCCAGCATCGCCATCCTGGTCCGCAAGGACGTGCTGAAGGTGATCCGCAACCCGGGCGTGCGGATCCCGTTGCTGGCCGCCCCGGCGGTGATCCTCATCGCACTGCCGGCACTGCTGGTGCTTGGCGGCGCCGGGCTGGCGGCGTCGACGCCGATCCCGCTCGATGCCCAGACCGTGTTCGAGGGCCTGCGCGAGAACACCCTCGGGGGCACCGTCACGACCGGTGGGGGCGGAGGGGCCGCGGTCCGTCTGTCGGGGGAGGCCCGCTGGACGTTGTACGTGCTGGAGTTCTTCCTGGCGCCGCTGTACCTGCTGATCCCGTTGATCGTGGCGACCGTGATCGCCGCCGACAGCTTCGCCGGGGAGCGTGAGCGCCGGACGCTGGAGACCCTGTTGCAGACGCCCACGACCGACTCGGAGCTGCTGGTGGCCAAGATCGTCTCGGCGTGGCTGCCGGCGCTGGTGGTGTCGCTGGGCGGGTTCGTTGCGTACGGGGTCCTGGCCAACCTGCTGGCGTGGCCGTACCTGGGGACGTGGTTCTTCCCCACCCCGATGTGGCTCGTGCTCGCACTGTGGGTGTCCCCCGCGCTGGCGGCGGTCGGTCTGGGCCTGATGGTGTATGTGTCGAGCCGGGTCAACAGCCTCCAGGCAGCCCACCAGCTCGGGTCGCTCGTGGTGCTGCCCATCGTCGTGCTCGTGATCGCGCAGGTGACCGGCGCGGCCCTGCTCGACGTCGGGTTGGTGGTCGCCATGGGTTCGGTGCTGTGGCTCCTGGCCGCCCTCCTGCTGGCCGTCGCCACCCGCGTCTTCACGCGCGACCAGCTCGCCGCCAAGCTGTAGAGCCGCCTGCCCCGTACCCTCCCCGCGACCCCGGACGCGGACCGCCCGTGCAACACCTCGAAGATGACGTGACGCTGGATGATGCCGTCGTTGCATACGGCGGTGACCTGGCCGAAGATCACCCCGGCTTCACGGACGCTGCTTACCGAGCCCGTCGCGCGGCCATCGGACGGCTCGCCGAGGGGTATGAGCTCGGCGACCCGGTCCGCGAGGTGCCCTACGCAGCCGAGGAGCACGCGGTCTGGGCGACGGTCCTGCCGGCGCTGCGCCGGCTGCACGAGCGGCACGCGCCGAGCATCGTGGTCCAGGCAGGCGAGGCCCTCACGCTGCCCACCGACCGCGTACCGCAGCTCGACGAGGTGTCCGAGCTGCTGGCCGACCTCTCCGGCTTCCGTTACGCGCCCGTTCCCGGCTTGCTGGAGCCCCGCGCGTTCTACGGCTCGCTGGGTGACCGCACGTTCCGGTCCACCCAGTACATCCGGCACGCCAGCCAGCCGTTCTACACGCCCGAGCCCGACGTGATCCACGAGGTCGTGGGGCACGGCACGCACCTGGCCACGCCCCGCTTCGCTGAGCTGTACCGCCAGGTCGGAGCGGCGGCCCGGCGCACGACCGAGGACCAGGCTCTGCAGTTCCTTTCGCGCGTGTTCTGGTACACGGTCGAGTTCGGCGTGGTGCGCGAGGGTGGCCAGATCAAGGCGTACGGGGCGGGTCTGCTGAGCTCGGTGGGAGAGCTGCAGACCTTCGCGCGGGAGGCCGAGATGTGCGCGCTGGATCTTCTCGCCATGGGGACGTCGTCCTACGACATCGCCACGTTCCAGCCCGTGCTGTACGCGGCCGACTCGGTCGAGCACCTGTTCGACACGTTGGGCACGTTCCTCGAGCGGTTCGACGACGATCACCACGCCCGCCTGGTGACCCAGGCAGCGTGACCGTCAGTCAGTCGCGCGGTGGGACGATGGTGACGGTGCCCTGTGCCAGCGCGACCGTCCGACCCTCGTTGTGGACGTCGATGCGCACCACCGCCGTGCTGCGCCCCAGCGTCACGACCTCGCTGGTGGCGCGCACGGTGCCCGCGGTGATCGGCTTGGTGAGGTTGAGCTTGAACTCCGTCGTCGCGGCCCACGCCCGCTTCTGGATGACCGGGTACAGCACCGCCCCGAGCACGTGATCGGTCAGCGCCGAGATGACGCCACCGTGCATCGTGCCCCACGTGTTGAGCAGCTCGTCGCGGCAGTCCAGCTCGGCCACCAGCCGCCCGGGACCGACCTCGACGTGGCGGATGCCGAGCCAGCCGGGCAGCCCGCTGTGGGGACCCTTGTCGCGCAGGTACGCGGCGACGTCCTCGTGGTAGGTGTCGAACGTCTGCGGTGACACGACATCCCTTCGTGGTGACCGACCGGGCCACGCTAGCCAGCGCCGCCCGATCGGTCCGTTTCGGCTACGGGACGCCACTCGGCCTACCGTGCGTCGCCAGGGTGACGGAGGTGGGCGTGGAGGGGCAACACACGGTGCTGGCGGTGCGCGACGTCCACGTCCGTCGCGCCGGGACGGTCCTGCTCGAGCAGGTGACCTGGGAGGTCCGGTCGGGCGAGCGCTGGGTGGTGCTGGGTCCGAACGGTGCCGGCAAGACGACGCTGCTGGCGCTGGCTGCGGGCCACCTGCACGCGACGCGCGGCACCGTCGAGATCCTGGGACACCGCTTCGGGCGGGTGGACCTGTCGAGCTTGCGCCCGCGGATCGGGTACGTCTCGTCCGCACTCCAGGAGCTGTTGCCCCCGCGGTCGATGGCGCGTGACATCGTGGTCTCGGCCAAGCACGGGGCGACCCGAGTGTGGGGCCGTCACACCTACAGCGAAGCGGATCACGCCTGGGCCGGTGCGCTGCTGGAACGGCTGGGTGTGGGCGCGCTCTCGGACCGGCGGATCGACACGCTGTCCGCGGGGGAGTGGCAGCGGGTCCAGATCGCTCGGGCGCTGTTCCACGACCCGGATCTGGTACTGCTCGACGAGCCCGCCGCCAACGTCGACCTGCCTGGTCGGGAGGAGCTGGTGGGTGCCCTGGCCGATCTGGCCGCCAGCGACGACGTGCCCGGGATCGTGCTGGTCACGCACCACCTCGAGGAGGTCCCCCCGGGCTGGACGCACGCGCTGCTCCTGCGTGACGGGGCGGTGGTCGCCGAGGGCGCCGTCGACGAGGTGTTGCGGGACGGACCCGTCGGCGAGGCGTTCGGGCTGGCACTGCGGGTCCGATACGAGGACGGTCGCTATTCCGCGCGGGTGTGACCGCCCGCACGTCGTAGTCTGGCGCCGGCGCCGACCGGAGGGACACCGTGCCAGGCTACGACCGTCTCGACCGTCGCACGTTCGTGACCCAGCTCTCGCGCAGCGCGTTCGGGTTCGTGATCCTCGGGGCCGCCACTGCGTGCGCCGGCGACGATGAGCCCACAGGGGAGCCGCCTGCAGGTCTGCGCCCCGGTGGACCGACTCCGCTGGCGACCGGGCGGTGGCGGACGGTCGACCTCGGCTTCGTGGCCGCGTACGTCCTGGTCCGGGGGAGCGAGGCGGTGGTGGTGGACGCCGGGACAGAGGGCAGCGAGAACGCCATCCTGTCCGTCCTGCAGGACGCGGGCACTGGGTGGAGCGGCGTGTCCGAGGTGATCCTGACGCACCATCACCCGGATCATGTGGGGTCGGTGCCGGCGGTGCTCGAGGCCGCACCGGGCGCGCGCGCGTACGCCGGCGAGCTGGACATCCCGGCCATCACCTCGCCCCGCGAGCTGTCCGCCCTGACCGGCGGCGAGGTCGTCTCGGGTCTCGAGATCGTGGCGACCCCCGGCCACACGGCCGGCCACATCAGCGTGCTGGACCGCGACGCGCGGGTGCTGGTCGCCGGCGATGCGCTGAACGGGGACGGCAGCGGCGGACTGGAGGGCCCGAACCCCGACTTCACACAGGACGTGGACCGGGCGTGGGAGTCGGTGGCGGCGCTGGCTGCACTCGACGTAGCCGTGGAGGCGATCCTGCCGGGCCATGGCGGGACCGTCACCGCCGACGCCGCGAGCAAGCTGCGCGGGCTCAGTCAGGAACGTGCGTGAGCCGACCCGGCTCCTGGGCGAGGAACCGTCGGATGGTCGCCAGGTCGCGCTCGTGGCCGCCGTCCTGACTCGGGGTCTCGACGATGCAGGCGCAGACCCCGAGCTCGGCGCAGGTCACGACCATCGCCTCGAGCGTGTCGAGCCCCATCTGACCCGCACCGAGGTTCTCGTGCCGATCGCGCCCCGCGCCGGCCTCGTCCTTGCTGTCGTTGACGTGCAGCAGGTCGATGCCGCCGGTGGCCTCGGCGAAGGCCTTCACGTACCCGGCGGGGTCGCCTGCGGCATCGGGATCGCCGGCCCACGCGTGACAGGTGTCGAAGCAGGAGCCGATCCGGATGTCGCGATCCGTCCCACGCAGTGCCTCGAAGAGTGCGACGATGTCGGCGAGGTATCGGCCCGGTGCGGTCGCACCTGAGGCGGTGTTCTCGATGAGCAGCGGGACCGGCGACGACAGCCGGCTCGCGACGTCGAGCCAGCGCTCGATCGCGTCCTGCATGGAGCCACCTCCTGCGGCGTGACCCGCGTGTACGACCACACTGCGCATGCCGCAGCGCTCGGCCTCGTCGAGCGTCGCCTGGAGGTTGGCCGCCGTCCTCTCGCGCACGTCGGGGTTGCCCGAGACGGGGTTGCACAGGTAGGGCGCGTGGGCGGCGAGCACCGTGCCCGCCGCGCGCAGCGCGTCGGCGTCGCGTCGACCGACCGGAGGCTTCCAGGCCCGTGGCGCCGAGAGGTGGACCTGGGCGCCATCCGCGCCGATCTCGGCGGCGGCCGCGAGCGGGTCCCTGGACGGTACGGAGGCGCCGACGAGCAAGGGTCGTCCTGGATCGGGGGTCGGGCGGGGTGGACCAGGCAGCGTACGGGGCGGGCAGGCCGGCTCTGGTGGTCGCGTGCGGGCGGGTGGGTCGTGGTGCGTTGTGACGTCAACGGTTGCGCTCTGCGAACAGGTGCCCGGTCTCAGGCAGGAGTCGAGGACGGCGGGCGCGAACTGCACAGGGAACGTCCCCGCTGCTCGAGTACGCAGGAGTCGCACGTGCGCCACCGCCCCGTCGTCCTCACGACCATCACCACCGTCGGGCTGGCCGTGGCTCTGCTGGCCCCGGCGGGAGCCGTGGCCAGCGATCCGGCCGAGCAGGGCCAGTTCACGGACGCGTTCTTCGAACCCGTGATCTACGACGGCGGCACCGCCGTCGAGACCGACCAGGACTGCATCACGAGCACCGACGATCAGGGCCGCGCGTTCGAGAACTGCAAGCCCGCAGCCGGCAGCCTCGCGATCCTTCCCGACGGCCGGATGCTGTACTGGAACGCACTGGAAGGCACCGAGAACGTGTCCTATGGCATCGCCACCGAATACGGGCGGGTGTCGATCAACGATCAGTCGCGGGTGCTCGACTTCGACACGATGACGTGGGCACGCCCCGACCCGCTCCGCGCCGACGTCGGCGGCGGCCAGGCCACGACGCTGCTGCCTCGCGGGATGGCGGACGACAGCGAGCTCGGGCACAACGACAACGCGCTGTTCTGCACCGACCTCGTGCACCTGACGGACGGCACCGTGCTGGTCGCCGGCGGGACCAACTACTACAACGAGCCTGGCAACACCTCGATCCCTGACCACAGCCAGAACGGCGGTGGGCCCTACGGCGTGGTCGAGCTGGAGGGTCAGACCACCTCCCGAGTGTTCGACAGCGCGACCGACACCTGGCGTCAGGCCGGCGCGATGGCCTACGGCCGCTGGTACCCGTCGCTCGTGACGCTGGCCGACGGGCGGGTCCTGACCAGCAGCGGCGTGACCAAGCTGATGAAGCCGCTCTACCCGGATCCGCAGCGCGAGCGTGCGGACGGACCGGGCACGGGGGACTCCGGCCGCAACGTCACGCAGGTCGAGGTGTACGACCCGACCTCGCAGACCTGGGAGCTGCAGCCCGAGACTGCGGACCGCTCGCTGCCGCTGTACCCACGGCTGCACCTGCTGCCCAACGGCGACGTGTTCTACAACGCCTCCGGCCAGGTCTACAACCCCCAGGGACAGGCCTACGACCAGGCGTTGTGGAACCTCGCCGCCTCCTACGACCCCGACACCCAGGGCTGGACCGACCTCGGCGTTCCCGGACTCGACGACCCCGCCGCTGCGCTCTACGCCGGGTTCCGTGGGTCGACCTTCTCGATGATGCTGCCGCTGCGCCCCGACGACGACGGGCGTTACACCCGCGCCCAACTCCTCCAGGCGGGCGGCATCGTCGGCACCACCCCGGGGACCTACGTGGCGGTCGACCACAGCCGCATCGTGACGGTCGACGTCGACGTCGATGAGCAGACCATGTCGACGCGCTCGACCGGTCCGCTGAACGCGCGCCGGTGGTACGGCACCGCCGTGGTGCTGCCGACCGGTGAGGTGTTCGTCGCCAACGGCTCCGATGGCGACGAGGTGGTCGGTCCCGGGTCCGCACAGCCGGTCGACACCACCGAGATCTTCGACCCCGAGACCGAGACCTGGCGTGCGACCGCGGTCCAACCACGCTCGCGGGCCTACCACAACACCGCCACGCTGCTCCCCGACGGTCGCGTGCTGCTGGGTGGCCACGCGCCGATCTCCGGGCTGTACGGCGCGAACGGCGGCTACGCCGGCAACCCCAACGAGGACGGGCGGATCATCGACACACCCGTGTACCGATCCAGCCGCAACGACGGCCGAGAGCCGGTGTTCGACATCTACGAGCCGCCCTACCTGCACCGGGGCGAGCGCCCCGTGATCCGGGGGGTCAACCTGTCCAGCGTCACCCACGGCGACCGACTGAGGGTCAACGTGGCCGGTGATGTCGATGAGTTGATGCTGATCCGCAACACCGCGCTGACCCACGAGGTCGACGCCGATCAGCGCGCCGTGGTCCTCCCGATCCACAGGACCGCCGGTCCGAATGTGTTCGCGAGCATCCCCGACCAGCCTGGAGTGGTGCCGAACGGGCCCTACATGCTCTTCGCGCTCGCGGACGGGGTACCGTCCGTGTCGGTGCCGGTCCTGGTGACCAACCACGCCACCGCAGAAGCGGCGACGTCGGCGATCACGGGCGCCGACGGGAGCTGGCTGGACACCGAGCTGGCGACGGGGGTCGGGACGCCCGAGCCAACTGCGGCTGCGACCACCGACCAGCACGCGGACGCGCCCGTCCCGGTCCAGGCCAGCCCGGCGTCGACCTCGCCCGTCCCGGTCCAGGCCAGCCCGGCGTCGACCTCGACCGTCCCGGTGCCGCTGGGAGCGCGGTGGCTGGCGGCGGTCCTGGTGGTGGTCGCGGGCGCCTCGTGCATGGCCTCCCGGCGATGGTTGAGTCGCTGAGCGCCCGAGACCGCAAGAGCAATTCGACGGCTCGTTCGCGGGCCGTCGACTTGCTGCTCGTGGCCGCCCTGGTGATCGTGGTGCCGGCCGGGGCACATGCGCACGAGGCCGACCCCCTCATCCGCAGCGTGGTCACCCACGTGACGCTGGATCTGCCCGGCCTGGTCGTACAGGTGGGTCGCAGCGTGGCGGACCAGCTCCTGGTCACCAACCCGAGCAGCACGGAGCTGGAGATCCTCGACGGCGATGGGCGTGCGTTCCTCCGGATCGGCCCGGAAGGGGTCCTTGGGGACCTGGAGACCGCGGCGTTCCACCTGAGCAATGACCCGTTCGGGATCGGTGGCGTCCCGCCTGATGCCGATGGCGGCGAGCCGAGGTGGGGCCGTGTGAGCCGTGAGCCGTCCTGGGGCTGGTTCGACCACCGCCTGCACCCGGTGGAACGGACGCCCCCTGCGGACGTCGAGGCCGGCGAGGTGCTGGCGCGATGGAGCGTCCCGATCCGTGCGGCCGGGCAGGAGGCAGCGATCCAGGGCCAGGTGGAGTACCGGCCCCCACTGGGCAGCTACCGCGCCGCGCTGGACGGCGGCCCGGTGAGCGTGGACGGTGTGACCGCGACCATCCTCGACGGCCCGGTCCCAGCGATGGTGGTCCAGAACGACGGCTCGCGCCCGGTCGTCGTCCTCGGGGCGCAGGGCGAGCCGTTCCTCCGGGTCACCCCGCGCGGCGTCGACGCGAACCTGGCCAGCCCGACCTGGCACGATGTCACCCGGCTCGAGGTCGGCCGGACGGTGCCCGGCCTGCCCGCGGACGCCAGCGCTCCTCCGGCCTGGGAGCAGGTGGCCGCTGTCCCCCGGATCGCGTGGCTCGAGCTGCGAGCCCACGTGCCCGACATGGCGCCGGCCGATCCCTCGCAGCCCTCCGTCGCCAGGCGGTGGACCGTGCCGCTGCGCATCGGGGACCGCGAGATCCGGGTCGCCGGGACGACCTCGTGGGTACCGGTCGCGGAGATGGGTGACGGGCGCGGCCCGGCTGCGCTGGTGCCGGTCGTCGGTCTGGTGGCGGCGGTCCTGGTCACAGGTCTCGTGCTGCGGCTGCGGCGGTCGGGTCAGGCCAGCGCCTCTCGCACGTAGGCGCGGAGCCGGTCGATGTTGACGTTCTTCTCGGCGCTGACCCAGATCACGTCCGTGGAGGCCAGCGCGCAGCCCTCGGCCAGCTCGCGCCTGCGCCGATCACGGCGGGAGGACTTGACCTTGTCGTGCTTGGTCGCCACGACCTGGAACGGCACGTCGTGGGCGCGCAGCCACGCCAGCATCCCGAGGTCGAGCTTGGCCGGACCGATCTCACCGTCCACCAGCAGCAGTGCGACGCGCAGCGGCTCGCGTTCGAGCAGGTAGCGCTGCTGGCGCTGCTGCCACGCCGCGCGGTCCGTCTTCGACGAGTGCGCGAACCCGAAGCCCGGCAGATCCACCAGCGTGCCGCCGCCGGCGAGCTCGAAGCAGTTGAGCAGCTTGGTCTTGCCCGGCTTGCTCGACGTCTTGGCGAGGTCCTTGCTTCGCGCCAGCGCGTTGAGCAGCGACGACTTGCCGACGTTGGAGCGGCCGACGACCGCGACCTCGCCCGGCGAGTCCGGCAGGTCGTCGACGTCGGCGGCCGACGTCACGAAGGTCAGGTCGAGTGGGGCGCTCACGGGCAGGGAGTGTGTCAGCCCCGGCCGGTCGCTGCGAGACTCAGCCGTCGACGTCCAGCGGGATCCCGGTCTCGCGCTCCGAGACCTCCCACAGGATCCGGATGGCCCGGTCGGCGCCGGGACGGAGCAGCGGCTTGCTCACCGGGGGGCCGTGGCTGACGAACAGCGGTCCGTAGAGCTCGCCGCCCCTGGCGCCCGGGTCCGTGGCGGCCCGTAGCTGGCTCAGCGCGCCCCGGTCGGGTGACATGCCGAAGCCGCGGGTCATCGAGTGGAACATCGGACCCAGGCGGCTGGCGTCATTCTCGCGGACCGTGCGTGCCTGCAGGTCGGTGTTGGACAGCCCCGGGTGGGCGGCCAGGCTCCGGGCGGCGGCGCCCGCGCGCTCGAACTCGCGCTGGAGCCCGATCGCGAAGTGCCGGTTGGCCAGCTTGGCCTGCCCGTAGGCACGCCACTCGCCGTAGTTGCCGCGCAGGTGGGGGTTGTCGGGGTCGACGGGCCGGCCGACGTGCTGGGCCGTGCTGCAGACCGTCACCACCCGGGCCCCCGCTGTGTCGACGATCGCCGGCAGCAGGTGGGCCGTGAAGGCCCAGTGACCGAGGTGGTTGACGCCGAACTGCAGCTCGAAGCCGTCCTCGGTGCGTTGCTCGGGCAGTGCCATGAGGCCCGCATTGTTGATCAGCAGCTCGATGCGCCGGTGCGCGCCGAGGATCTGCTTGGCGGCCGCCCCGACGGACGCCAGGGAGCCGAGGTCGAGCTCCACGATCTCCAGTGATGCTTCCGGGTGGGCGGCGGTGATCTCGTCGTGCGCCGATCGTGCCTTGGCCTGGTTGCGCGCGGCCATCACCACGTGTGCGCCCCTGCCGGCGAGTGCCTTGGCGGTGGCCAGGCCCAGCCCACCGTTGGCGCCGGTGACGACCGCGGTGCGGCCGGACTGGTCGGGGATGTCGTCGGCGGTCCAGAACACAGGGCACCCTTGGGTATGAACGAACCTTCAGTCAATCCAGTGGGAGCCACGCTAGGTCGCGCGCGGGCCGGTCACGCGCCGGTTGTGGTAGGTGTGGGCTCCCCGCCCGTAGGATCACCGTGACCGGCAACCTGAAGACCCCGGGGCTGGCCCCGGAGCTGCACGAGTACCTGGTGGCGCACGGCACCCCACCCGACCAACTGCTCGAGGAGCTGACCGCCGCGACCCGTGAGCGCTTCCCGGACGCCGCCGGGATGCAGGTCGCTCCCGAGCAGGGTGCCTTCCTGCGCCTGCTTACGCGCCTGCTGGGGGTCCGGCGAGCCGTCGAGGTCGGCACGTTCACCGGCTACTCGGCGATCAACATCGCTCGGGGACTGCCCGACGGTGGGACGCTGATCTGTCTCGACGTGAGCGAGGAGTTCACGTCGCTGGCGCGCGAGTTCTGGACCCGCGACGGGCTCGACGATCGCATCGAGCTCCGGCTCGGGGACGCGGTCGACAGCCTGCGGACGATGCCCGAGGAGCCGCACATCGACCTCGCCTTCGTCGATGCGCACAAGCCTCAGTACATCGACTACTACGAGGAGCTGCTCCCGCGGCTGACCGAGCGGGGCGTGATCCTGGTCGACAACGTCCTGTGGAGCGGCCGTGTCATCGATCCCGACGACCAGCACGAGTACACGCGCGCGATCAGGCGCTTCAACGACCACGTCGCCGCCGACCACCGGGTCGACGCGGTCATGGTCCCCATCGCCGACGGCCTGACCCTGATCGCCAGGAGCAGCGCGTGACCATGCCTCACCCGTCGCCTCACCCGTCCTCGTCCGGGAGCGCCGCTCGGGTCGCGGACTGCCGGTCGTAGCCCACCTGGCAGAAGCCGTGGTTGCAGTAGCCGCCCGGGTTCTTGCTGAGGTACTGCTGGTGGTAGGACTCGGCGTAGTAGAAGCGGCCGTCGCCGGCCTGATCCGCCGGCAGGATCTCGGTGGCGATGTCGCCGAATCCGGCCCCCGTCAGCGCCCGCTGGTAGCGGTCACGGGAGCGCTTGGCGGCGTCGAGCTGCTCGTCCGAGAAGGTGTAGATGCCCGAGCGGTACTGGGTGCCGACGTCGTTGCCCTGCCGCAGGTGCTGGGTCGGGTCGTGGTTCTCCCAGAACGCCCCTAGCAGATCCTCGTACGACGTCTGGTCGGGGTCGTAGATCACGACCGCGACCTCGTTGTGCCCGGTGCGTCCGGTGCAGACCTCCTCGTACGTCGGGTTGGGCGTGTAGCCCCCCGCGTAGCCGACGAAGGTGGTGTGCACGCCTGGAACCTGCCACAGGAACTTCTCGGCGCCCCAGAAGCAGCCCATCCCGAACATCGCCCGCTGGGTGGCCTCGGGGAAAGGGCCCTGCATCGGTGTGCCGAGCGTGTGGTGGGCCTGGGGCACGACCATGGTCTCGGAGCGCCCCGGGAGCGCCTCGTCGGGGCCGACCAACTCCTGCTTCCTGCGCGGGAACAGCATGTCGAGCGCCTCACCTGATCGGGGTCGGTGCCACCCGAGCTGGACGGGTGTCATGACCCGTGAGGATACGTCGGCTCAGCCCGTCGGCGACGAACGGCGGCGTGGCCGTGCGGAGGCCGCGAGCCGCCCCCCGTCCGCGCCCAGCAAACCCCCGCATCCGGTGGTTTGTGCGCAGCCCAGGGCCACCGCCGCCCGTCCGCGCCCAGCAAACCACCGCATCCGGTGGTTTCTGCGCAGCCCAAGGCCACCGCCGCCCGTCCGCACCCAGCAAACCACCGCATCCGGTGGTTTGTGCGCAGCCCAGGGCCACCGCCGCCCGTCCGCGCCCAGCAAACCACCGCATCCGGTGGTTCTGCGCAGCCCAGGGCCACCGCCGCGCGGGCTCAGAAGCCCACGGCGTCGGCCAGCCGGGCGCGCCAGGCGCTGGGCACACCGAACAGGAGCTGGGCGCCCTTGGCGCGCTTGAAGTACAGGTGGGCGTCGTGCTCCCAGGTGAAGCCGATGCCCCCGTGGACCTGGATGTTGTACGCCGCCGCCTCGTAGGCGACCTGGGTCGCGCGGGCCTTGGCCATCGGCGCGGCGATCGCCAGCTCCTCGCCGTCGCCCTCCTGCAGGACCCGGGCCGCGTGGTAGGCGGCGGACTTGGCTGATTCCGTGCCGACGAGCACGTCGGCCAGACCGTGCTTGATGGCCTGGAACGAGCCGATGGCGCGGCCGAACTGCTTGCGCGTCCTGGCGTACTCGACCCCCATCTCGAGCACCCGCTGGGACAGGCCCGCCGACTCACACGCCAGCAGCACCGCCGCCCGCGTGACCACCGCCTCGAGTACGTCGCGCGCCGGAGCGCCCTCCAGACGCCCGCTCGGCTGGGTCCCGTCCAGGGTGATGGTCGCCTGCTTGCGGGTCAGGTCCATGACATCCATCGGTTCCCGCGTCAGCCCGTCGGCGTCGCCGTCGACCAGGTACAGGCTCTCGTCCCCGCCGGTGCCTGCGTGGACGACCAGCGTGTCGGCGGTGTGCCCGTCCAGCACGAACCGTGCCGTGCCGTACAACGCACCGCCGCGCACCTCGACGGGGGCGCCCCCGACGACGCCGTCGGCCGGGGCGGTCACCGCGAGACGTCGTTGACCGCTGGCGACACCTCCCAGCAGCTCGGCTCTCTGCTCCTCGGAGCCAGCCAGCTCGACCGCCGACGCCCCGAGCACGACGGTCGACAGGTACGGCGCACAGAACAGCGCGCGACCGTGCTCCTCGAACAGCACGGACTGCTCGACCCAGCCGTAGCCGGCGCCGCCGTACTCCTCGGGGATGGCCATGGCCTGCCAGCCCATCGCCGCGACCTCGTTCCAGTCGTCCTGCGCGAACCCGGTCCCGGTGTCCATCAGCTCGCGCACGCGCTCGGGGGCCGAGCGGGCGTCGAGGAACTTGCGGGCGGTCTGACGGAGCAGGTCCT
The DNA here is from genome assembly GCA_036396595.1 of Nitriliruptorales bacterium. Classification (GTDB taxonomy): domain Bacteria; phylum Actinomycetota; class Nitriliruptoria; order Nitriliruptorales; family Nitriliruptoraceae; genus DASWKO01. Next base: position 38,317 of record DASWKO010000007.1, read on the forward strand.
GCTCCTCGGTGAAGATCAGCGGCTTCACGGGCGGTCTCCCGGTGGTGTCGCGCGTCGGACGTGTCAGGTCGTGTACGTCAGCTCGTCCCGCGGTCAGCGCGGGACCTGTTTCCACGGGACGTTCTTGTCGACGCGTGGCTCGCCGGGCAGCCCCAGCACCCGCTCGCCGAGGATGTTGCGCATGATCTCGGAGGTCCCGCCCTCGATCGAGTTCGCGCGCGCCCGCAGGAACAGCCGGTGCGGGGAAGGGGTGCGGTTGGCGGTCAGCTCGGGCCGGGAGAAGTCGTACCCGCCCGGCAGCAGCATGCCCTCGGAGCCGAGCAGTTCCATGGTGAACGAGCTGATCTCCTTGTTGAGGTCGGCCCAGTTGAGCTTGGCCGTCGAGCCCTCGGGGCCGGGCGTGCCCTGCTTGGCGTTCTCGCTGGCGCGCAGGGCGGTCAGCCGCAGCGCCTCGGCCTCGATCCACAGCCGTGCGAGCTCGTCGCGGGCCACGTCGTCACCAGCGGCGTGCTCCTTGAAGGCCGTCACGGCGTGGCTGATGGCGCCCGAGCCGCGGGGCGGGGTACCGCCGCCGATCGCCACGCGCTCGTTCATCAGCGTCGCCATCGAGACCGACCAGCCCTGGCCGACCTCGCCGATGCGGTTCTCGTCGGGGATGTGGACGTCATCGAAGTAGACCTCGTTGAACTCGGCCTCGCCGGTGATCTGGTACAGCGGCCGGACGTCGACGCCGTCGGACTCCATGTCCACGACGAAGTACGTCAGCCCCGCGTGCTTGGGCACATCCGGGTCGGTTCGGGTGACCAGCATCCCCCACCGGGAGATGTGGGCGATCGTGGTCCAGACCTTCTGGCCGTTCACGATCCACTCGTCACCGTCCTGGACGGCCGACGTGGACAGTCCCGCGAGGTCGGATCCGGCGCCCGGCTCGCTGAAGAGCTGGCACCAGAACTCCTCCATGGTCCACATCGGCCGCAGCCAGCGGTCCTGCTGCCCATCGGTGCCGTGGGCGACGAGTGTCCCGCCGCCCATGCCGATGCCGATGAGGTTGAGCTGCTTGTTGCGGAAGTTGGCCCCGGCGTCGGTCAGCTCCTTGTCGATGTACTTCTGATGACGCGGCGACAGGCCCAGCCCGCCCTTGCCTTCCGGGAACTGGATCCACGCCAGGCCCAGGTCGAACTGGCGGCCCCAGAACTCCTGGTCGTCGGTCGTCGCCGGGGGGGCCTCGTCGAGCAGTTGCTGGATGCGCTGGTCGATCAGGGCGCGCCCGTCGGTGGTCTGGTCACTCACGTTCGCTCCGGGTGCATCGTGTCGGTCCGTGACCCCCAACCCTACGCGCTGTACCGCGCAGCACCCGAGTCGAGCCGCACGCAGCCCACCTACCGCGCCCGTCACGGTGGTAGCGTCGCGCGAGGGGAGCCGGGGAAGGCTGCACAGGCGCCGACCCGGAGCAAGCGTGTCCACGACCCGACCGTCGCACGACCTGTCCACCAGATCCGTGACGCTGCACGGCCACCGCGTGACCTACCGCGAGGCCGGTCCCGCCGATGGCCAGCGCGTCGTCCTGCTGCACGGCATGGTCGGCAGCTCGCGGAGCTGGATGCCGATCCTGCCGCAGCTCACCGAGCACCACCGCGTGCTCGCACCGGACCTGCTGGGACACGGTCAGTCGGCCAAGCCGCGCGGCGACTACTCGCCGGGCGCCTTCGCGTCGGGGGTCCGCGACCTCATGGTCGCCGTCGGCTGGGAGCGTGCCTCGATCGTGGGGCACTCCCTCGGCGGGGGCGTGGCGATGCAGTTCGCCTACCAGTTCCCCCACATGAGCGAACGGCTCGTGCTGGTCGGCAGCGGCGGGCTCGGCCGCGGCGTGGGTGCGATCCTGAAGGCCTGCTCGCTGCCGGGCGCCGAGCTGGTGCTGCCGCTGGTCATGAACCGGCGCCTGGTGAGCCTCGGTGCCAAGCTGCACCGGCTCGTCCACCGCCTGCCGGTGCCGTTGCCGGCGGCCTTCGACGAGGTGAGCCCCTCGTACGCCTCCCTGACCGAGACCGAGGCACGCCTGGCGTTCGTACACACGATCCGTAGCTGCATCGATGTGTTCGGCCAGCGCATCGACGCGTCGGATCGGCTCTACCTGACCAGCCGCATGCCCACGCTGATCATGTGGGGGACCGACGATCCGATCATCCCGGTGCGCCACGGCAAGCGCGCGCACGAGCTGGCCACCAACAGCCAGCTCGAGCTGTTCGAGGGCGCCGGACACTGGCCGCACTACGACGATCCCGAGCAGTTCCTGGACAGGTTGCTGGCGTTTCTCGACCACACCCAGCCGTCGCACGGCGGCGCGTTCGACTTCCGCAGCCAGATCCTCGAGCAGACCGCGACCGCGAGCTGAGGCCCGCTCGCCACGGGGCGCACCCAGGTAGTGTCCAGGGCCGTCGAGACGCGGGAGCACCGGGTGGGGGTCCACGAGTTCGCTGACGAGGCGCTTCGGAACTTCCTGTCCTGGGAGCCTCTGGGGGCCAGCGTCCTCGGTCTGCACGACCTGGGTCTGGACGGTGAGCTGTCGGACTGGTCCGAGGAGGGCGCCGAGGAGCAGCGCGCGGGGATCCAGCGGTTGCGCGCGCGCCTGCACGAGGAGTTCGATCCCGACGACCTGCCCCTGCAGGAGCGGGTGACCTGGGACATGCTGGACCGCGAGCTCCACGAGCGCCGGGAGTCGCTCGACGCCGCCATGGAGGAGTTCGCCGTCGCCCCCTTCTTCGTCGGGGCGCAGGCGCAGCTTCTGCAGTTCATCCCCAAGACCCAGACACCACGGGCGGACCTGGCCGAAGCGCGGCTGGAACGGCTGGCCGGCATCCCACGGATGCTGCGCCAGGCCGCCGAGCGGCTGCGGGCGGGTGTCGTCAAGGGCCGCACGCCGGCGGCCCGTGCCGCCCGCGGTGCGATCTCGCAGATCGAGGGCTACCTGGCATCGGACCTCGACGGTGACATCCTCGTCGGCGAGCCGCCCGTGGGCCTGGATGATCCCGGAGGCTGGCAGGCGCGTGCCGAGGCCATCGTCGGTGACCAGGTGCGCCCGGCGATGTCGAGATTCCGCGACCACGTCCGTGACGTGGTGCTGCCCGCTGGCCGTGCCGACGACCGCGCCGGCCTGGTGCACCTGCCGGACGGCGAGCGCCTGTACGCCGTCGCTGCGCGCCACGCCACGTCCACCGACCGGACCCCTGACGAGATCCACCAGCTCGGTCGCGACCTGATCGACCGGCTCGACGACGAGTACGCCGTGATCGCTCCCACGGTCCTCGGCACGGCCGACCGGGAGGCGATCCTGCGCCGGATGCGCGAGGACAGAGAGCTGTGCTACGGGACCCGCGAGGAGATGGTGGCGGACGGTGAGAAGGCGATCAGGGCCGCCTCCGCCGAGGCGCCTGCGTGGTTCGGTCGCACCCCCGCCGAGGACTGCGTGGTCCGCCGGGTCGGTGCCTTCGAGGAGGCGACCGCGCCGCCGGCCTACTACACCCCGCCGGCGACGGACGGCTCGCGTCCCGGCGTGTACTGGATCAACACCTACGAGCCGCAGACGCGGCAGCGCTACCTCTCGGAGTCGATCGCCTTCCACGAGGCGGTGCCCGGCCACCACTTCCAGATCGCGCTGGCGCAGAACCTCGACGGGCTGCCGCTGTACCGGCGCGTGTCCTCGATCAACGCGTACGCAGAGGGGTGGGGGCTGTACGCCGAGCGGCTGGCCGACGAGATGGGGCTGTACTCGTCGCAGCTCATGCGGCTCGGGATGCTGGCGACCGACTCGTGGCGGGCGTGCCGGCTGGTGGTGGACACGGGTCTGCACCACCTGGGGTGGAGCCGCCAGCAGGCGGTCGACTGGATGGGCGCCAACAGCCCGGTCGAGCGCGGCACGATCGAGGTCGAGGTCGACCGCTACATCGCGATGCCCGGGCAGGCGCTCGGCTACATGGTCGGCCGGATCGAGATCGTTGCGCTGCGCGAGGAGGCGCAGCGCCGGTTGGGCGATCGTTTCGACATCCGGGGCTTCCACGACACCGTCCTGGGGTCGGGGTCGCTGCCCCTCACCACCCTCCGCCTGGTCGTCGAGGCCTGGATCGACCGCATCGTGACCACCCAACCGGCCCGACGCGCGTGACTCACACGTGCCACGTGTCGATGCCAGGCGCACCCGGACTGGACACCCGACCAGATCAAAGGCGCCCTGCTGTCGTCGGCGGCCCCCGGACCGGTCGGTGACGCCAACGTCGACGGCCAGGGCGCGCTCGACGTGCTCGCCGCTCACGAGCTGGCCGACCCGGCGCCCGCGAACGTGGGCCTTGCCCGCAGCGACGGCAGCGGCACGCTGGCGGCATCACGTGGCACGCTCGAGATCGCGCTCACCGACACCACCGAGCAGGTCGTCGAGACCACCACCTGCACGGAAAAGACGACTTCCGGTGGCCTGCTGGGTCGGTTGATCAAGACCCTGGTGTGCGTGGTCGAGGAGACGATCGAGGTCACCACGGTCCTGCTGACCGTGCTCGACGACACCACCAACCTCACCGCGCAGAACCTGGAGTTCGACGCCGAAGCCTTCTTGAACGACCCGTGGACCGAGGCCTCCTGGACGGGCTCGCAGTGGTATGGCAGCCAGTGGTACGGCAGCCAGTGGTACGGCAGCCAGTGGTACGGCTCCCAGTGGTACGGCTCCCAGTGGTACGGCAGCCAGTGGTACTGAGAGGGGCACGCCCGATGGCGCCGCGCACACCCCGACCCGAGCGGGTCCCCGGCTACATCGCCGGGCTCACCCTGATCGGCTGGCCACTCAGCTACTGGCTGGCTGTGGGTGA
>DASWKO010000008.1:0-8857 GCA_036396595.1 Nitriliruptorales bacterium
TCACCTGACGTCGGTCTGCCCGCGCCCACCGTCGAGGAGGCTGCCCCGGGTGGTGCGCTACCTGCTCCACCGAGTCGGGCTGTCGCTGGTCGTCGTGGCGACCCTCGGGGCGTGCGGTGGCGGCGATGAGCTGAGCGCACCTGCCGCCTACGAGGCTGAGGTGTTCGTTGAGGCGGTCCGGCCACCCGTGACGCCGTCGGGCTCGGTGGCCGTGGGCTACCCGGAGGAACCTGACCAGTGGTACCCGGACGTGCACGCCGAACCGGCCGCCATCGACCTGGCTCACCTGTGGGGTCTACCGCTGTACCGGATCGATGACGCAGGCCATCTGCGCCCTGCCCTGGCGGAGCGGGCGTCGGATGTCGACGTCGTCGACGGGTGGGGGGTCGAGATCGACTTGCGGCCGGGGACCTGGAGCGACGGCGTGCCGGTCAGCGCAGCGGACGTGGTCGCCACGATCGATGCGCTGCGGGCGGACCCGGCACGCGCACCTCATCTGGCTGGCCTCACGAGGGCGGAGGTGGTCAACGACGATCGGGTCCGGTTGACGTTCGTGGAGCCGGTGGGTCGCTGGCCGTACCTGCTCGCAGGAGGGTGGTCGGTGCTGCCTGCGCATGTGTTGGCGACCGACGGGCTCGAAGCCTTCGCCGGTCCGCCCAGGGTCACCGCCGGCCCGTTCCGGTTGGAGGGCTACGAGGCAGGCCGCTCGGTCACGTTCGTGGCGCACGAGGGATCACCCGACGGTGCTCCCGCGCTGTCAGGTCTCGACGTCGCCTTCGTGCCCGATTTCGAGACCGCCCTGGGGTTGTTGGCAGCGGGTGAGCTGGACGCAGCCCTTGGATACCTCGCCCTCAACCCCGTGGCCCGCGCCGAGGACCTGCCGGACATGACTGCGGCGGCGCCATTGGGGGGGACCTCGGTGTCGATCTCGTGGCGGGCCTCGGGATCGCTGGGAGGCCCGTCGGCGATCGACCGTCGCCAGGCTGTCCGCGACGCCATCGATGTCGCGCCCCAGGTCCAGGGGCTGCTCGGGGAGATCGCCGAGGTATCCACGTCGTGGCAGCCGACTGGCCCGGGACCCTGGGGACGGGATGCCCCGGCGCCGGCGCTCGGAGGCATCTCGCCGACGCTGCTGATCCCGCGGTGGCAGGAGGCCACGGGGTTCACGGCACGGTCGCTGCAGCGTGACCTGCGCACGCTCGGTGGGGGAGCGGAGCTGGTCCGGCTCGAGCCTGACGTGCTGGTGCGTTCGACGCAGGGCGACGGGAGCCTGGTCGTGCGCAGGGACGGGCCCTGGCCCCCGATGCTCGGCCGTATCACGGCCGGTGACCGCGAGGCGCTGGTGTCGGCGGCCCGCCGGGCCGACCTGGCGCCCTTCCGGCAGCACGCCGACGTCGTCGAAGCGCTGGCGCTCGGGTTCGACGAAGGTCACGTCCTGCCGCTGTACCGGATCGGCGTCGCGCACGTCTGGCGACCGTCCGTGACGGGCATGCAGCCCTCGTCCTGGCCGGGTCTGGGGTTCTGGAACGTGGCCCGATGGCGCGCCGTAGACGGTTCGCGACGGGGGTAGGCCGCCGGTACGCTGCCGCCTCGCGTCGGGGGTCCCCGACGCACCACGCGCGAGTGGCGGAACTGGCAGACGCGCACGGTTGAGGGCCGTGTCCCCGCAAGGGGGTGGAGGTTCAAGTCCTCTCTCGCGCACTTCACAGCTAGAGCCCTCTAGCTCGCAGAATTTGACCGAGTTACGACGACGCCCCGATGCTGACGCCCGGGCCATCTCGATGAAGGGTGGCCGAGACGATTGTCGCTGTCGCGTATGGCGCGAAGCGTTGCTGACCTCGCGCCTACTCGAAGTCGGGACGCCCCCGGCCGCGTTCTGAGGCGGGGTCGCTAGGGGAGGCGTTGCACGCACCGCCTCGAGCGGCGGTACGAAGAGCTTGCATCAAAGGTGCAGACAAGGTACATTGTCTGCGTGCGCATCGGTGGACCAGCCAGAAGGCACGGCGTCAGTGACGCCGACATCGAGCACGCCGTGCGTAACGCCCTGCGATGGGTAGAGATGGACGACGACCTGACCATGCTGATTGGACCGGCCTCCGACGGGGCTCTGCTCGAGATCGGGGTCCTGGACATCGACGGTGACGATCCGGTGGTCATCCACGCCATGCCGCTGCGGCACAAGTTCTACCGGTTCCTTGCCTGAGGAGGTGACGACGATGCGACACACGGATGACGCGATCCAGGAGGCGGCTGAACGTTTCGAGCGCCTGGCTGACGACCTCGATCCCGAGACTGCGAAGGTCGTCTCGACGGAAGACCTGCGCGGCGTGGCCGTAGCGGCTGAGGCAGTCCGCGATGACGAGGCGCGACTCCGGGAGGCGGTCGAGGTCGCGCGGGCGCACGGCCGCTCGTGGAACCAGATCGGTGTCGCGCTGGGGGTCACTCGCCAGGCGGCCCGGCAGCGCTTCTCCGACAAGGTGCAGACCTGACCCGGTCACGCCGGTCGTTGGCCACGGTGACTCTTCCTGACACCATTCTGACACCGCACCAGCGGGAACGCACGGTTGAGGGCCGTGTCCCCGCAAGGGGGTGGAGGTTCAAGTCCTCTCTCGCGCACTTGGCAGCTACTGCAGATCCAGCACCGTCTCGAGCGCCAGGTCCACACCCCACTGTTGCTCGGCCGTGAGGTGGTCGTGGTGGTCACCGAGCCTGGTGACGTCGACTGCGCCAGTCTGCTCGACGAGGATGCGTGTCAGCACGCCGTCGATGTGGATCTCCGGCCGGAACGAGGCGGCTCGCGCCGATGTCGAGGTCGGAGCGATCAGGACCGTCGACAGGCGCAGGAGCGCGTTCGCCTGCACGACGACGCCGTAGCGGACACCGGACTGCTCGTGCCCCTGTCGACGACCAAGACGCAGCCGGAACACGTCACCCCGGCGCACGCAGGTCCTCCATCATGGCAGCCACCTCGCCGGCTTCGGCGCGGTCCTGCTCGTCCTCAACCAGCGCCGCAACCTCGTCGCTCAGCCGCTGCCGATCCCGGAGCCGTTGAGCCGCGGCAACCAGGCCACGGCGGACGGCCTCACTACGCGAGATGCCGGTGGCCTCGAGCTCGGCGAGGGCTCTGCGAGCATCCCCATCGAGACGTACGGAGATCAAATCGCTCATGAGGCAAAGTGTATCACGAATTGTCTCACCGGATTGTCGCGCGCCGACCCGGTGGCGGGTGTCAGCGCAGGGCCAGGGTGATCGTGGTTGCCAGCGCACCTACCGAGGCCACCAGGGCCGTGACGCCGACGGCCAGGACCAGGTGGTGGCCCGGGTCGCGACCCTCGCCCCGCATCGCGGCGTCGCGCCGGACGTACCGGGTCCGCGCGACCGAGAAGCCTGCTGCCGAGACGGCGAGGAGGATCAAGCCGAGGGTCCGGGCTGCGCCCACTCCCTCCTGGAAGCCGGCCCGCGACAGCAGGCCAGCGTTGGCAGCCATCGCCAGGGCGGTCCGCTCCCAGGCGAGCGAGGTCCGCTCGGCCTGCATGCCCTCGTCGACGATGCGGCGCGACCCCGCGGGGTCGCCGGCACCCGAGCCGGTGCTCATCGCTGCGCCCAGGCCAGCAGGATCGCGAGGACCAGCGAGAGCACGCCGATGGTGGCGGCGAGCAGGCCGGGGATCCACGATCTCGGCAGTGGTTGACGGCGGCGCATCGCCTCCTCGACCGTGGCCCACCGTCGGAAGCTGGCGGATGCGACCACCGTTCCGATCACGACCAGCGCGACGCCGGCGGCCTCGCGCGCGTAGGGGATCGGCAGGGTGGGTAGGAACTGGATCACCGCCAGACCGGCGGCGTCCAGGGCCAGGGCCGTGCGGATCCACGACAGGAAGGTGCGCTCGTTGGCGAGCGTGAAGCGGACGTCGGGATCCTCCCCGACATCGCGCCTCGGAGGCCGCATGGGGGACGTCATCCGCCGGCGCAACGGGGGACCGGGCTCCCTGGACACGACAGGCTCCTGCGACGTACGGAGGGTCCACGGTAGTCAGGGATGGCGGTCCCGCACGCGCGCACCCGACCCTGCCCGTGGCACCGGCCCATCAGTCCAGCGGCGGTGGTGCGACGAAGTCGATGAGCTGCTCGACCGCCCCGATGAGCGGCTGCTCGACGTCGCGCCAGCTCTGGACCTTGGTGATGAGCTCGCGCCAGAAGGCCGCAGGGTGCAGGACGCCCAGCGCCGCACAGATGCCCTCCTTCCACGGCACGTCCCGAGGCACGTCCGGCCACGCGTCGATGCCGGCGACCTCAGGGCGCACGGCCTGCCAGACGTCCACGTACGGGTGGCCGGTGATGAGCACGTCCGGGTCGGTCACCTGCGCACAGATCCGGCTCTCCTTCGAGCCGGGGACCAGGTGGTCGACGAGCACGCCGAGCCGTCGCCCATGCCCTGGCGCGAAGGTGGCGATGTCGTGAACCAGGTCGTCGATGCCGTCGAGGACCTCGACGACGACTCCCTCGACCCGCAGGTCGTCGCCCCAGACCTTCTCGACGAGCTCGGCGTCGTGGATGCCCTCGACCCAGATGCGGCTGGCTCGGGCGACCTTCGCCGCCTGGCCCCGGACGGCGAACGAGCCGGAGGCCGTGACCCGCGGTCGGCTCGGTCCGGCGTCGGCCGGCAGGACGAGCGTCACGACCTGACCGTCGATCGCAAAGCCGCGCGGATCGAGTCGGAACAGCCGCTCCACACGGTGGCGGTTGCGCAGTCGGACGCAGCCGGCCTCGATGGCCACGACGGCGCCGGTGAACCCGGACGGGCGCGCCTCGACCACCATCCCGGGACGGATCGGCACCTCGCGGGCCGGCGTGGGCCCGCGAGGCTGGGAGAGCACGTCACCGCGGTACGAGAAGTTCATCCGGCGGAACCTACCGAGCCCGCCAGCGCCGGCCGCGCAGGTGTCACCGTGCACGGCGGGCCCCTGAACGTGCACACTGTGGGCCTCGACCCGGAGGTTGCCATGACGCGCACCGTGTACCGCACCTGCCCGCTCTGCGAGGCGACCTGCGGCCTGGAGCTGCAGCTCGACGGCGATCGGGTCGTCAGCGTGCGCGGTGACGCGCAGGACGTCTTCAGCCAGGGCTACCTGTGCCCGAAGGGCGCTGCGTACGGGGAGCTGCACGACGACCCCGACCGCCTCACCCAACCACTGGTGCGACGCGACGGCGAGCTGGTGCCCGCGTCGTGGGACGAGGCGTTCGAGGAGGTCGCACGACGGCTGGCCCCGATCCTCGAGACCGACCGCAACGCCGTCGGGATCTACCTCGGCAACCCCACCGTGCACAGCCTCTCGGGATCCTTCTACGTCAGGCCGCTCATCAAGGCGCTGGCGACCCGCAACGTGTTCTCGGCCAGCACGGTGGACCAGATGCCCAAGCACGTGCAGTGCGGGCTCATGTTCGGCGACCCGCTGGCCATCCCCGTGCCCGACCTGGACCGCACGGACCATCTGGTGATACTGGGCGCGAACCCGCTGATGAGCAACGGCAGCCTGGCGACCGCCCCGGACTGGCCCGGTCGGCTCAAGGCCATCCGGGCCCGCGGCGGCAAGGTCGTGGTGGTGGATCCGCGCTACACGCGCACCGCGGCCCGGGCGGACGAGCACGTGGCCATCCGGCCAGGGGCCGACGGCTACCTGCTGGCGGCGATGCTGCACACGCTGTTCGATGAGGAGCTGGCCGACCTCGCCGAGCTGGCTGGCCACGTGGCCGGTGAGGACGCCGTCCTGGAGGCGGTCAAGGCTTTCCCGCCCGAACGCGTGACCGACGCCTGCGGCATCACCGCCGCTACGATCCGCCGGATGGCGCGGGAGCTGGCAGCCGCCGAACGGGCCGTGGTCTACGGGCGTATCGGTACGCAGACGGTCGAGTTCGGCACCCTGACGAGCTGGCTCGTCGATCTGCTCAACGCCTTCACCGGCAACCTCGACCGTCCCGGTGGGGCGATGTTCGCCTACCCGGCCCACAGCCAGCCGAAGCCTGCCCGCCAGTTTCGGACGGGTCGGTGGACCTCCCGGGTCCGAGGCCTCCCCGAGGCGCTGTCGGAGCTGCCGTCGGCCACGATCGCCGACGAGATCCTCACCGAGGGGGAGGGTCGCATCCGAGCGATGGTCACGGTCGCAGGCAACCCGGCGCGGTCGACCCCCAACACGGCCCGGTTCGAGGCCGCCTTGGCGTCCCTGGACCTGCTGGTCTGTGTCGACCCCTACCTCAACGAGACCACCCGGTACGCCGACGTCGTCCTGCCACCGGAGCCGCACCTGATGCGGGCGCACTACGACGCGGCCTTCTACAACCTGGCCGTCCGCAACGTGGCCAACTTCTCCCCGCCCGAGCTCGACCTGCCCGACGACACGGTGCCGGAGTGGCACACGCTGCTGCGGCTCGCGGGCATCGCCACCGGCTTGCCGGCCGACGCTCCCATCGAGGACCTCGATCGCTTCGTCGCCTCGACCGTGGCACAGCAGCTTGCGACGACCAAGGACTCGGGGGGCCACGGTCACGACGCCGAGGAACTGCTCGCGGCAGTCGCACCCAGGGTGGGTCCCGAGCGCATCCTGGACCTGCTCCTCCGGGCCGGCCCCTACGGCGACGGCTTCGGCGCGGCCTCGGACGGCTTGACGCTGGCGAGGCTCGAAGGCGCTCCGCACGGCATCGACCTGGGCCCGCTCGAGCCGCGCATACCGGCCAACCTCCGGACCCCGTCAGGGGTGGTCGAGCTGGCCCCCGATCCGCTCCTCGCTGACGTCGACCGGTTGGACGCCGCGCTGGACGACGTCACGGACGGCTTCGTCCTGATCGGGCGCCGGCACGTGCGGACCAACAACTCGTGGATGCACAACCTGCCCAACCTCAACAAGGGGCGTGACCTGTGCACCCTCCAGGTCCATCCGGAGGATGCGGCCGAGCTCGGCCTCACGGAAGGCGGCCGGGCGACGGTCACCAGCGCCGCAGGATGCGTGGTTGCGCCGGTCGAGCTGACCGAGGGCATCCGCAGGCGGGTGGTCAGCCTGCCTCACGGCTTCGGGCACGACGTGGACGAGACGCGCCTGTCGGTCGCGCGGCAGCAACCGGGCGTGGACAGCAACCGGCTCACCGACGAGACCCGAACCGACCCGCTATCGGGCAACGCGGTCCTGAACGCCATCCCGGTGACGGTCGGGCCCGCGTGACCGGCAGCGACCTGGTTCCGGTGGAGCAGGTCCTCGCGGAGCTGCTCGACGCCGTGGACCCCCTGGGCACGGTCCGGGTGCCGGTGCGCGACGCCCTCGGCGCCGTGGCAGCGGTCGACATCACCGCGGCCGTGCCGCAGCCAAGGTTCGACAACGCAGCCATGGACGGCTTCGCGATCCGGGCTGCCGACACGTCGGGCGCCTCGGTCGCCCACCCGGTGCGGCTGGAGCTCGTCGGCGAGTCCTTCGCGGGGGCCGGTCACGAGGGATCCCCGGTCGGGCCGACCGAGGCGGTCACGATCGCGACTGGGGCGCCACTGCCGGCAGGCGCCGACACGATCGTCCGGGTGGAGCACAGCACCCGGCGTGGACCGGTCGTGCTGGTCCATGCTGAGGTGCGGCGCGGGACCGACGTCCGGCGTACGGGGGAGGACCTGCGCGCTGGGGACGTGGTCGTGCCCGCCGGGTCAGTGTTCGGACCCGGCCAGCTCGCGGCAGCCGCGGGGTGTGGCCACGCGGAGCTGACGGTCCAACGCCGGCCACGGGTGGCCGTGGCCCTGACCGGTGACGAGGTCGTGCGGGCGGACACGCCGGGCGGGCCGCTGGCGCCGCACGCGGTACACGACGCGGTGGGTCCGGCGCTGGCAGCCCTCCTGTGCGACGCCGGGAGCGCACCGGTGACCCTGCACGGCCCGCTCCAGGACGACGCGGGTCGGCTCCGTGAGACCCTGTCCGACCTGGCCGACCAGGTCGACCTCTTGATCACGGTCGGCGGGGTGTCGAAAGGCGTCCGCGACCACCTGCCGACCGTGCTCGGTCGGCTCGGTCCCCTCAGCGCAGGCAACGTGGCGTTGCGGCCCGGCAAGCCGTTCCGGCACGGTCGCATCGGCGCGACCGTCGTGCTGTGCCTGCCGGGCAACCCGGGGGCGGCACTCGTGGCTGCCCAGGTGTTCGCGCGGCCGGTCGTCGCGTTGCAGGCGGGCCATGACGCGACCGCCGCCTCGCCCACGTTGGCGACCCTCTCCGAGCCGTTCTCCCAGCCCACGGGCTGCTGGCACTGGGTTCGGGCTCGCGTGACCGAGGAGGCTCAGGGTCCTCACGTGCGCCCGGCAGGAGCCCAGGGATCAGCGATGCTCCACTCGCTGGCGGCCGCGAACGCCTGGATGGTGGTGCCGCCGGACGTCTCGGTGCTCGATGTCGGGGCCGAGGTCCAGGTGGTGCCGACGTGGGGCGATCGCGGTCGCGCGACGTGGCGGCCGAAGTGACGGCGTTGACCGGCGTGGTGCTGGCGGGTGGGCACAGCCGCCGGATGGGCGTGGACAAGGCCGGCCTGACCCTCGGGGACCAGACGCTCCTTGAGCGGGCGGTGAGCTGCCTCCGCGCGATCTGCGACGAGGTGCTGGTGGCCTCGGGCGACGGCCGTCGGCTGGCCGGGCCGTGGCGTCAGGTCGCCGACGTCCAGGCCGATGCCGGCCCGCTCGGAGGCCTGGTGGCCGCCCTCGAGGCGGCACGCACGCCGTTGGTCGCCGCCCTGGCGGTGGACGCCCTGTCCCCGTCGCAGGAGTTGCTGATGTTTCTCGCGCAACGGTGGGACGGGCGGAGCTGGGCCGTCGTGCCACGTGCCGCCGGCCGCCTCGAGCCCCT
>DASWKO010000009.1:0-18246 GCA_036396595.1 Nitriliruptorales bacterium
GGCCTTGGCCACGCTCTGGGGCGACTTGCCCGCGCGCAGCCGCGCCTGGATCTCGGCGGGCGAGAGCCTGGGGTCGGGCTTGGCCTCCGGCTCGGGTTCGGGTTCGGGTTCCGGCTCGGGTTCGGGTGCGGGCTCGGGCTCGGGTTCCGGCTCGGGCTCGGGCTCCGGTGCGGGCTCCGGCTCCGGTGCGGGCTCCTCCTCCTCGTCGTCGTCCTCGTCCTCGTCGAACAGCTCGTCGTCTTCGTCCGGCTCGTCGTCCTCGTCGAACAGCTCGTCGTCGTCCCACTGCCCTTCGTCCCAGTCGACCAACTCGTCGCCGGGCCACTGCTTGCCCTCCTCGAGGGTCCGGGTGCGGATCTCGAGCAGCGTGGCGAGCAGGTCGGCGTCCACGACCAGGCGGTAGCGACCGTTGGACCCACGCGCGAGATCGAGCACGAGGTGCTCGAGGTCGGCGGTGTAGCCGATCAGGTGGACGTCGATCACGGTTGGCTCCGGGCGACCGCGGAGGTCGTGGGGTGCGCAGCAGCGACCCAGGACCCTACTCGACGGCCCGGAGGAACTCACCGGTCGTCAGCAGATCTACGGCGTACGGGCGCACGCGATCGCGCAGCTCGCGATCGTCGGTGACGACGAGGATCGGCTGATCGGGTGGCGCCGCCTCGACCTCGAACACGATCTCGTCGTCGGCACTGACGCCGGCCGCGGTGAACCGGACCTGGACCGTACGCAGCCGCTGACGAGTCGGCGGCGAGTCGCGGGCACCGTCGAACAGCACCGAGATGTCACTGCCGAACCTGGTGGCCGCCACCTCGAGCGTCGCGACGAGCGCCGCGCGCTGGTGCTCCAGGTCCAGGTGGCCCTTGTGCTTCAGCGTCAGGTTGTAGCCGTCCACCAGCACGCGGTGCCTCGGCGTCAACAGCGCCCGCGCTGCCTCCGAGGTCCCGGGCTGCACGCCGCGCGGGAGCTGGCTGGGACGGCCGGGACGAGCGCCCTGCCGGCCCGTCGTCGCACGGCGCCGCGCGTCCGTCTCGGCCTGCTCGGTCGCCCGGCGTGCTGCCTCCTCGGCCTCAGCACGACGTCGTCGGTCCGCCCGTCGCTCATCCTCTGCGCGACGCAGCGCGCGCAGCTCCTCCCGCAGGGACGCCGTCTCGCCCTCGAGCTGACGCCGCTGCCGGTCCAGTGCAGCCTCCCGTTCCTCGCCCGCAGCGGCCAGGTCGTGCTGGAGCTGCTCCATGCGCTCCCGGGCCGCGGCCAGATCGTCGGTGAGCCTCGCGGCCCGTTCCTCTGCCGAGCGTGCACGGACCTCAGCACCCTCGGCCCGGCGGCGGGCCCGGTCGCGCTGGTCGGTCAGCTCGCGGATGCGCTCCTTGCGGCTGCGCCGAGCCTGTTCCTCGTCCTCATGGAGCTCTGGCACGGTCAGTTGTTGGAGACGACGACGCCGAGCTGGTCGAGACGTTCCAGGAAGGTCGGCACCGAGTTGCCCTCGAGCGCCGCCATGGCGTCGATGTCCTCGTAGCGGATGAAGAGCAGGTGGCTCTCCTCGCCGCGCTGCGACTGGATGAACGTGAGGTACTGCACGACCGGTTCGAGCTCGTCGCGTGCGCGCAGCCGGTCGACGTCCAGCGCGTAGGCCGCCGTCCTGCCGCGGTCCTTCGGCGATCCTCGCCGCGGAGTCGAGTTCGACTCGACCACCCCCGAGGGGCCCAACGCGGCCTGGCCCGGCCGGCGGGCGCGCACGACCAGGAACGCGGCGGTGCCGGCGGCCGCAGCAGCGACGCCGATGAGGGTCCAGGTCGTGGTTCGCGCCTTCACGCGTCCACCGTAGCGACCGGCCGCGCCCCGTGGGGCGCGTTCGCTCACCCGTCCTCGGTGCTGGCGGCCGGAGCCGGCTCGACCATGACGGCGTCGTCGCGCCCGCACCACCGGCAGGTCACCGATTCGACGGTGTGAAGCAGTACTTCCTCCTCCTCGACCACGTCCTGGCCGCCCAGATCGAAGTGGTGGTAGCGCCGCCGCTTGACCGACTCGACGACGTCGAAGCGGGTCAGGTTGCCACAAGCTTCGCAGCGGAAACGGTGGTCCGGGTGAAGGCCCAGGGCGAGATCGGCCACAACGGCTCCAATGGTGAGGCGGTCCGATGGTGAGGGGCGTTCAAGCCTCCAGCGTACGGGCCCGACGCTGCTGCCCCGCAGCCTGCCATGCCGGGTCGGTCGGCAGCCGGTGCGGCCCGCCGTCCTCACTGAACCACGGCCCGTCGTCCATCGCCGGGAACTCGGGGTAGCCGACCTCGACCGTGAACCCAGCGAGCTCGACCGCATCCGCCGCTGCCTCTGCGAACATCCGGAGCTGCTCCACGTCGACCCCGTGATGAACGTCGGGGTACGCGGCCAGCTTCTGTGCGGCCCGTCGCCAGAGCCGGATGGCTCCGGCGGCGCGCTCGCGCTGGTGGTGCACGCAGCCGACCGCGACCTGGATGACCCCCTGCCAGAACCGCCGGTCGTCGGCGGGCGCCTGGTGCCACACATCCTCGAGGCACTCATGGGCCTCGAAGTAGCGCTGGGCGTCCCACAGCTCGACGCCGGTCGCCAGCGCCTCCTCGACCGTGTGGTACTCCCATTCCTCGGTGAGCTCGTCCTCGTCGGTCCCGTAGGGCAGGGGCCGACCGGCCCGGTCGCGCGGCCGAGCCTGCTCCGGACGCCCGGAGGCATCGCGGTCACGCTCGAAGCGCTGCGTCGGCTCGCGTCCAGAACTCATCGTCAGCAGCGTACGGCCCCGCGTACGCTGCCCGGCCGTGCCAGAACTCCCCGAGGTCGAATCCGTCCGCCGGCAGCTCGATCCCGAGCTACGCGGTCGCACGGTCGTGGACGTGTGGTGGGACCCGCACCCCCAGCAGCGCTTCACGGACGTCCACGACGTCGTCCCCGGGTACGTCCACGAGGTTGCGCGACGCGGCAAATACCTGCTGCTGCCGCTCTCGGGTGCGCCCGGCGAGCCCGCCGATCGGGAGCTGGTGCTGCACCTGGGCATGACGGGCTCTTTCCGCATCCGTGACGGCGGCGTCCACCCCGAGGAGGATCGCCACGCCCGGGCCGCGTGGTCGCTGGACGACGGCCGCACCCTGGTGTTCCGCGACCCCCGCCGGTTCGGACGGGTGTCGGTCGTGCCCGTCGGGGACCACCACGGCATCCCGACGCTCATGGCGCTGGGGCCCGAGCCGCTGGGGGACGCCTTCGACCCGGACGCGTTCGCCGACGGGCTGGCACGGACGTCCGCCCCCGTCAAGGCCGTGCTGCTGGGTCAGCGGCTGGTCGCCGGCGTGGGCAACATCTACGCCGACGAGGCGCTCTGGCGCGCGCGCATCCACCCCGCCTCTCGCCGGGTCGGTCGCCAGCGCGCCCACGCCCTGCACGAGGCCATCCAGGAGGTGATTGCGGCGGCCGTCGGCCGTGAGGGCACCACCTTCCGCGATTACGAGATGGTGAACGGCCAGAGCGGTCGCAACGCCGAGTTCCTCGAGGCCTACGGGCAGGCCGGGCTGCCGTGCTCGCGCTGCGGGACCGCGCTGCGCCGGGTCGTCCTGGCACAGCGCGGGACCACGTACTGCCCCCGGTGCCAGCGGGCCTGAGCCACCGCTGCACCCGGCGCCTCACTCGCGGACGGCCGGCGGCGACGGTCGAGCTTCCGGGGCGGGCTCGTAGCCCGGGGCGAACGGCTCGACCCGGCTGGCCGCGAGCGCGATCTCCCAGGTCAGCGGCCAGGGGTTCGCGGTGCAGGGACCCAGCTCGGTCGATTGCTGCAACATGACCGGGGCGGGGTAGCCGGCGCCGGGACACTGCGGGTCCGGGTGGTGCAGCCCGATCAGGTGCCCGACCTCGTGGTTGATCAGGTACGTGCGGTAGCCCTCCAGCGTCCCGGTCCATTCGGGCGTGGCGAGGTGCCAGCGATCCGCGTTGAGGTTGACGGTGGGACCGAGCTGGCACGAGTAGCGGCCGAACGTGTCGTAGGGCTCACAGGCTCGGTCGATGGTCGCTCCGTCCGCGATCGTGATGATGGCGACCGGCAACGCGCTGGCCGGCGTATCCCGTTGGTCGTCGCGGGCGAACAGGAAGCCGGCCCGCGCCCACCCGCGCCCGTCGGTCAGGACCGCGTCGACCTGCTCGGCCAACGCGGCGGCGTCCAGACCTGCCCCGATCTGCAACCGGTAGCGGACGACGAAGGCCGGATCGTGCTCGGCCTGTGGTGACGGCGTCTGAGCTGCGTTGGACACGACCGGGCCCGGTGAGCCGGCAAGGTCAGGCGTGATGGGTTCACCGGCCGTGCACGCACCGACCAGCAGCGCCAGAGCGACCAGGGTCGCTGCGCCCAGCGCCGACCGGTGGGTGCCGTCATCGACCATGCCCGGCCAGGATGCCGTGGGCGTCCGGTCAGCCAGCCTGGCCATCCGGCCGGTACCGCACGGCACTGCCTGCTCGCATCCTGTGATCGAGCGTGGAAACCTTCCCCGAAAGGGATGACCTTGTCCGTTGAACAGGCATCACGGCTGGTCGACCAACCGTTCGCCGGCGGAGGCTGGCAGGAGGAAGCCGCCTGTCGCAGCGCCGACATCGAGCTGTTCTTCTCGACCGAGGACGAGGACCAGCGCGCAGCGCTGGAGCACTGCCGGTCGTGCACGGTCCAGCAGGAGTGCCTGGTCGACGCGATCGAGAACCGTGAGATGTACGGCATCTGGGGCGGGATGCCCGAGAGCGAACGTCGTTCCATCATCCGCGACGTCCGCCGCCGCGAGCACAACGGCGGTGAGCGCGACAAGCGCAGCGACGCCGCCTGACCAGACCCGACCAAACCACCCGATCGCCCGCTGAGGTCTCCCCCCGTCCCCGGCAGCGGCGTCACAGAGAGGCCCCGGCTCCCCCGTGCCGGGGCCTCTCGCCGGGCTGTCAGGGCCGGTGCCCTCAGCGCAGCAGCAGCCAATGACGGGTCTCGAGCGTGTCGAGGTCGCTGGTCAGCAGCCCCTCCTGCGACAGCGTCAGCAGTTGGTCACCGACCACGATGCTGCGCGTGATCCGTCCGAGCTCGAACGCCTCCCACGGGTCGCGGACCGCACCATCGAACGCATCGGCGTGCGAGACCTCGCCGACGCGCTCCAGCGTCGTGCCGTCGACGCGGAAGGCCATCGCCCCGGACCATGGCGTCTCGGCCCAGGTCGACACGGGCACCACCGTCAGGCCGGTCGCTGGCCAGTGCAGGAACGCGTGGTGATCGAACTCCGCCTCCGAGTGACCCTCAGCCATCACGGTCTTGGCGACCTGGCGCGGCGCGGTGAGGTCGCTCACGTCGAACAGGGCGACCTGTGTGCCGAGGACGCGGCCCTCCTCGGTGGCGTCCTGCCCGATGCCGAGCAGCATCGTGTCGCCGACCGGATGCAGGTAGGCGGAGTAACCGGGGATCTTCAGCTCGCCCCGGACCTCGGGCGCGGTCGGGTCGGACAGGTCGAGCGTGTACAGCGGATCGACCTGACGGAACGTGACCACGTACCCGGTGTCGCCCACGTACCGGACCGCGTAGATGCGCTCGCCGCGGCCCAGGTCGCCGACGCTGCCGACCTCGGTCAGGGCGCCGTCCGCCAGGCGCAACACGTGCACGCCCGACTCCGACCCGCCCGCCCACGGGGCGCCGATGGTCGTCGCCACGCGCAGGTGACCTTCGTGCTCGGACAGCGAGAACTGGTTGAGGACGTGGCCCGGAACTTCGCCCGACCCGAGGTAGTCGGTACGCAACGGGTCGGTCACGTCGAACGCGTGGACCGCGGTGTGGAAGTCATCGAACTCCGGCGGTGGGGCCGGCGCACCCAGCGCGGGCTCGATCCCCGGCATCGGCAGTGGCCCGGGCTGGCGCTCGGGCCACGCGTAGGTCGTGACGTACAGGCGCTCGGTGGAGGCGTAGACCACCTCTGCGCCGGTGAGGATCGACGTGGCGTGCGCATCCTGAAACGAGCCCCCCAGGGGGACGGTCAGGACGTCCAGGCTCCCGAGCCCGGAGAAGTCGCCCGTGTGGTGCACGTCCTCGCAGCGGGTCATCGGACGCTCCGAGGTCACCGGTGACGAACCGGTCCGGTCGGTCACCGACATCCACGGCAGCCACTGGCTCGGGGTGGCCTGCACCACCGCCGCAACGTTTGCACGCGTCGCCGCCTCGAGGTCGCGGGGCTCGCCGGTGTGGGGCGCCACCAGGGGCAGGCGCGCGGGCACGTTGCGCAGCACCAGCCGGGCGGTATCGCCGTGCAGCCGCCCGGAGACCAGGATCCCGTCGAGGCTGGCTGACTCCAGCAACCTCGGGGTCTGGCCGGTCACGTCGAACAGGTGTGCCTCGGTGCTGCTCCACCCAGGCGCGACGCGCGACATCGCCGCGTCACCGGACGCAGGCATGTCATCGAACATGGTGTGCTCCGCCCACGACTCCCAGCTCACCAGCAGCCGATCCTCCGCCAGCAGCAGATAGGCCTGCGACGGCTGTTCCTGGGGCTCACCGACCGCCACGGAGGCGACGACGCGCGGTTCGTCGCCCGTCAGGTCGACGTGCAGCAACCGTCCGTCGCGGACCGTGAACAGGCGGGTCCCGTCGGTCTTGACCGTGTCCGGCTCGTCGACGCCGACCTCCTGGACGTTGGTCCCCGAGAACGCGGGCGCGGCTGCACGCTCCGCGGACGGGGAGGCCGCCGTCATCCCGCCGGCCGCGTCAGCGACCCCGTCCAGCGCCACCGCGCCTCCGAGGAGCTCCGACCCACCGACCCAACCACCCTCGATGCCCCAGGGTCCGACGTGGGCACTGGCGTGCCGTCCCAGCCAGTCGGTCAGGTCCTCGCACGCGCCGAACGTGCGCAGCGCGGCGGCGTGACTCACCGCTCTCGGCCCGCCGGTGCCGGTCGTCGTGTCCTGCTCCGGTGGCGAGGCCACCCAGATGGCCGCCGCGACCGACACCGCCACGATCCCGATCGCCGCTGCAACGTTGCGCCACACCCTCGTGCCTCCGGTCGTCCGTCGCCGGTTGGACGCCACGACCAGGCTCCGGGTTGCACGGATCCGTCAGCTCCCCCGGGCCAGCTCCTGGCTGCGTGCCACCCAGCGATCGCGCAGCTCTCTTGCCGCGCCCGAGGCGATCACCTCACGAGCCCGTTCGATCCCGGCCTGCACGTCATCGACGGCATCCGCGGCGTACAGGGCAGCGCCTGCGTTGAGGGCCACGACGTCGGCAGGGGGTCCGCCCTCGCCGTCGAGGATGGCATCAGCGATCGCGACGTTGTCCGGGATGTCGCCGCCCACGAGCGCCTCCTCGGAGACCAGCTCGAAGCCGTAGGTGGTCGGGTCGAGGTCCCACGTCTCGACCTCACGGCCCTGGCGGACTTCCCACACGTGGGAGATCCCCGTCGTCGTGAGCTCGTCCAGGCCGTCCGCCCCGCGGAACACCAGGGCGTGGTGCCTGCCCAGCCTGGCCAGCGCCTCGGCCATCAGCGGCGCCAGCCGCTCGTCGGAGACCCCCACGACCTGGTGCGTCGCGCCAGCGGGGTTGCTCAGCGGACCCAGCACGTTGAAGACGGTGCGCACACCGAGTTGAGCACGGACCGGCGCGACGTGCCGCATGGCCGGGTGGAAGGTGCGCGCGAACAGGAACCCGATGCCGAGCTCGCGGATGGTCGTGGCCACGGCCTGGGGAGGCAGGTCGATCACGACTCCCCACGCCTCGAGCAGGTCGGCCGAGCCGCACCTGCTCGACGCGGCACGGTTGCCGTGCTTGGCCACGGTCACGCCGGCAGCGCCCACCACGACCGCCGCCACGGTCGAGATGTTGAACGTCCCGGCACGGTCGCCGCCCGTGCCGCAGGTGTCCACCAGCGGGCCGGCGACGTCGATCGGCGCCGCGTGCTCCATCATCGCGCGCGCCATGCCGGCGATCTCGGCCGCGCTCTCGCCCTTGGCCCGCAGCGCGACCAGGAAGCCCGCGATCTGAGCGGGGTCGGCCTGCCCCCGCATGATGCACGCCAGCACCTCGGCGGCCCGGTCCTCGTCGAGGTCCCGCCCGCTCAGCAGCGTCTCCAGCACCTCGGGCCAGTGCAACTCGCTCACGGCAACGGTCTCCAGCGTTCGTGGAGGGGCACGGTAGTGACTCGAGATCTGGTCTCACAGATCGCCCGGGTCGGTCCAGCCACGTTGCTAGCCTCGACTCGTGCCCGCAGCCGGAGCCACGTTGAGCGACCAAGACCGTCTCGTGCTCGTCATCGAGGACGAACAGGACCTCTCGCACCTGGTGCAGGTGAACCTCGAGCTCGCCGGTTTCGAGGTCCAGACCGCGTTCGACGGCGCCCAGGGGCTGTCCAAGGCACGCCAGACGGGACCCGACCTGATCCTGTTGGACGTGATGATGCCGGTGCTGGATGGCTGGCAGGTGCTGCGCGCCCTCAAGGAGGACCGGGATCTGCGCGATATCCCGGTGATCATGCTCACGGCCCTGGGCGAGGAGCGCGACATCATCCGCGGCCATCTCCAGGGCGCCGTGCAGTACGTCACCAAGCCGTTCGAGATGCGGCGGCTCCTCGGCGCGGTCGAGACCGCACTGGCGCCAGCCACCGACGAGGAGCGGGCTGCGCAGCGGACCAAGATCCGTGCGCTCCTGCAGCGGCTCGCCGAGCTCGATTCGGGGCGTCCGGCGGACACCACCCCCGTACGGCTGTCCAAACTCGAGAACCCCCCGCCGCCCCCGCCGAAGGTCCCCGAGCCGACCGACGCCGAGCTGCAGAAGGTGCAGACGCTGACCGACAAGCAGCGCTACGTCGCCGACCAGCTCGCCGCAGGCCGCAGCGCGCGCGAGCTGGCCGACGAGCTCGACGTCTCACGCAGCAACGTCTACGCCACCCGCAAGCGGGTGGCGCGCAAGCTCGGGGTCTCGGCCGACGAAGTCGCCGACGAAGCTCACCGCCTGGGCCTCGGCGACGACGACGGTGACGGCACCTGACGTCGCCCGGTCAGCTCGCGAGGCCGCTGCCGACCGCGGCGGCCACCTCGTGGAGGGCATGGACCCGATCGGCCAAACGGAACGGATCCACCGGCTTGAGCAGCACCTCGTCGGCGCCTGACCACCCCGCCAGCCACCGGTCCTGCTCGCGTCCCATCACGACCAGCGCTGGCGGGGTCGCCTCACGGCGGAGTTCGCCGGCCGCTCGGACCTCGTACAGCAGGCTGAACCCGCCCTCAGGCGACAGGTCGCCGTCGATCACGAGGACGTCGACGCCGCCAGCCGCCACGATCTGGTGTGCCCCCCGCGCGGTGTGCGCCTCGACGATCTCGACATCGGGTTGTGCCAGCAGTCCGCTGGCGGCACGCAGCCGCTCCGCCGGGCTCTCGGACACGATGAGCACGCGCACTGGGGTCCTCCGGGTGGTCGGACCGGTAGCTTCGCGACGGACCAGCCGGGCAGCAAGTCCGGCACCAACCACTCGAGGTCACGGCACGGTCAGCCGCGTGACGGCAGCGACGCGGTCGCCTCACCCTTGACGATCGTGGCGCCGTCCTCATTGGTCAACTCGACGTCGAGATCGATGAGGTTGGCGCCGTCCTCCTTGCGCTTGCCGCTCACGACGATCCGGGTGGACAGGAGGTTGCCGGGCCAGGTCTGCTTGGTGAACCGGACCTTGAAGCGCTCGAGGTTGCCGACCCCCACGTAGCCAGTCAGCGCGCGACCGACCAGCCCCATCGAGAACATGCCGTGGCCGAACACGCTGGGCAGGCCCGCCTGCTTGGCCTTGACCTCGTCGTGGTGCATCGGGTTGTAGTCCCCGGAGGCGCCCGCGTAGCGGACCAGATCGGTCCGGGTCAGCTCGTGGCTGACGACCGGAGCCTGGTCGCCCTCGTCGACGTCTTCGAAGAACAGCCTGCTCGCGGGCACGTTGCCTCCGCTCGTGGTCGGTCAGTCGACACGCGGCGCACTCTATAGGACCCGCCCGGCGTACTAGGCTCCAGTCGTGCCTGATGCGCACGTCAGGCTCGACTGGAGGACCACGACGTGACCGACGTGAGCGACGTGAGCGACGGGTTGGACCCCACGTCCATCATCGGTGCGACGCTGCCCCCGGCCAGGGTGGTGATCGAACGCGGGCCGGTCAGCGCCTTCGCGACCGCCCTGACCGACGGCAACCAGGTCTACCACGACGCCGAGTTCGCATCGGACGCCGGCTTCGACGCCATCCCCGCCCCGCCGACCTACGGCTTCGCGATGCGAGCGTGGGGCGCGTTCCCGGAGATCCAACCTGACGGCCACGACACCCCCAGCCCGATGATGAGCCTCATCGGCAACCTCATGAGCCAGGGCGGGCTGGTGCTGCACGGCGAGGAGGAGTTCATCTACCACCGCCCCATCGTGGTCGGTGACACCCTCACTGCGACCGGGCGGATCACCGACGCCTACGTCAAGGAGGGCGGCTCGACGATGACCTTCATCGTGGGCGAGACCCTGTACCACGACGACCGCGACGAACTCGTCCTCACCGAGCGGACGACCCTGCTCCACAAGGCCTGACCCGGGATGGTCGACTGACCTGCGCGGGAGGTCCGAGGAGGCCGGTGTGTCGGAACGTGTCCACCTCGACCATGCGTCGGTCTGGCCGCTGCGGCCCGAGGCACGCCAGGCGTACCTGGACGCGCAGCCGATCGCCTGGGCCGACCCCACCCGCCGCTACGCCGAGGCCCGTGCGAGCCGGGACCTGCTGGACCGGGCGACCACCACCGTCACCGATCGGATCGCAGCCCCCAGCGGGGGTCTGGTCTGGACCAGCGGCGGCACCGAGGCGATCCACCTCGCGGTCCTGGGCTCGGCGCGGGCGGCCGAGCTGCGCGGCGACGACCGCCGGCACGTCGTGACGTCCGCCGTCGAGCACTCGTCGGTGCTCCGTGCCTGCGAGCGCCTCCGCGACGAGCACGGCTACGAGCTGACCGTCGTGGGCGTGGATCGGTCGGGCGTCGTGGACGCCACCGAGGTGATCGCCGCGCTGCGAGCCGACACGCTGGCCGTGCACCTCCAGCACGCCAACCACGAGGTGGGCGCCATCCAGCCGACCCACGAAGTCGGGGCCGCGTGCCGCGAGGCTGGTGCGCTGCTGCACGTCGACGCCTGCCAGACCCTTGGCCAGCTCGGCGTCACATTGGACCAGGTCGGCGCGGACCTGCTGTCGGGATCGGCCGTGAAGTTCGGAGGCCCCGCCGCCGTCGGCTTCCTGGCGATCGGCCCGCGCGGGCGCGTCCGGGCCCTGTTCGAGGGCGACGAGCGCCAGAACCGGCGCCGCGCCGGCCACCTGGACGTCCCCGCGGTCGCGGCCGCCGCGGTGGCGCTCGAGGTCGCAGCCGGCAACCTCGACGCGGAGCGCTCACACCGCGAACTGCTGCGGCGGCGGCTCCGGACGGCCCTGGCCGACGCCGCCCCGGACGTCGAGGTCCACGGACCGCTCGCGGACGCCCACCCGGGCATCGTCGCGGCCAGCGCCCTGTACATCGAGGGAGAGGCGCTGGTGGCCGAGCTCGATGCGGCTGGCTTCGCGGTCCACTCGGGCTCGTCGTGTGCGAACACCTCGGGCGAGCCATCGCACGTGCTGGTGGCCATGGGCGCCCTGACCCACGGCCACGTGCGGGTCAGCGTCGGCGCCGACACCCCCGAGGAGGTGGTCGACCGGTTCGCGCAGGCGTTCACCCGGACCGTGACGCGGTTGCGCGCCACCGTGGGGATGTGAGCCGCCCCTGGGTCGACGTTGGCAGTTGACGTTGGCAGTTGACGTTGGCAGTTGACGTTGACGTCGGTGTCAACAAAGCTCACAGGGATGCCGACCAGTGGAGAGCGACGCGTGAGCAGGCGGGACGCAGCGGACCGGGTGACGGGCGTGGCCTTCCGCGCGATCGAGGGCAACCGCAGCACGACCGCGGCCGGGACCGCGATCCTGGGAGCTGCGGCGGCCGCGGTGTCGCCGGACCTGGCACGGGCCATCGGCGCCGAGCGGAACTGGCGCTCGGGCTACGTCGAGCACATCCACGAGCTGGTGGCTGCCGAGGTCCGTGCCGGCGCCGGGCCGGCCTGCGCCGTGCCGCGCGCCGGCCTCGAGGCCGTGTCCGAGAACCTCGTGTTCGTCCGCGACGGCCAGGACCGGCCGTTGGCCGACGCGCTGGTCGACCCGGCCACCGAGCTGCACACCGTCGAGGTCGCGGGCCGGGGCGAGCGGAGCGGGCTGGTGGTCGCCTACCGCGGCCGGCAACTGGCCGACGACGCACTGCGTCACCAGCTCGAGACCTGGCTCCAGGCCGGGACGGTGGAGCCGTCGTTCGTCCAGGCCGTCAACGACGTGCTCGATCACCCCGACTGGCTCGACCTGTCCGACCTCACCGTGGCCGTGCTCGGCGCAGGCGCCGAGATGGGCCCGCTGGCGGCGCTCTGCAACTGGGGCGCCACGGTCCTCCCGGTCGACCTGCCGCGACCCGGGCTGTGGGAGCACGTGCTGCGCACGGTGCGCCAAGGCAGCGGCCGGGCCCTGGTCCCCGTCCGTGGGCCGGTGCCCGACGGCGCCTCGGACCACGACATCGCGAGCATCGCCGGCGCCGACCTGCTGACCGACGCGGGTGCGGTCGCGCACTGGCTGCGAGTCGCGCCCGGTCCGCTCACGGTCGGCAACTACGTCTACGCCGACGGTGCGGACTTCGTACGGGTCTCGGTCGCGGTCGACCTGATCGCCACGCACCTGCTGCAGCACCGCCACGACATCTCGCTGGCGGTCCTGGTGACACCCACGGACGTGTACGCGGTGCCGTCGGAGGTCGTGTCGGCGTCGCGCGTACGTCACGACGAGGCGGGCACCGGGCGCGGGCTGACCCGCGCGTTGACCGGCGGGCGGCTGTTCGCGCCCAACTACCCCGAGACCGTCACGACTCCGGAAGGGGTCGAACTCGGCATCGCCGATTCGCTGATCTTCCAGCAGGGGCCGAACTACGCCCTGGCCAAGCGACTGCAGCGCTGGCGTGTGCGCCAGGCTCGTGACGAAGGCACTGTGGTATCGGTGCACGTGGCACCCGCGACGCGCACCCGGTCGGTGACCAAGAACCGCATCCTGGCTGCTGCCTACGGGGCGGCTGACCGGTTCGACGTCGAGGTGTTCGAGCCCGACACCAGCAACACGCTGATGGCTGCCCTTCTGGTCCGCGATCTACGCGACCCGAAGGCGGCTGCGAACCCCGACATCCCGCTGCACCATCCCCTGGCCCTGTTCAGCGAGGCCGCAGCCCACGGAGGGTTCTGGCGCAACCCGTACGCACCACGGTCGGTGCTTCCTCTGGCCGCGGTCCTGGGGCTGCTGCCCGGACGCCGGTAGCCGGCAGCCCACGGGTACCGTCCCACCGATGAACGACGACGGGTCCCCCACGCGCACCCTCGACACGCTGGGTGCGGCGTGCCCGGTGCCGATCATCGAACTCGCGCGGGCCGTCGACGAGCTGGAGGTCGGCGACGTGGTCGAGGTGCTGTCGGACGATCCTGGCGCCAAGGTCGACGTCCCCGTGTGGTGCCGGATGCAGCGGCAAGCCTTCCGCGGCCAGCGTGACCTCGACCGCGGCGGCTGGTCGTTCCTCGTCCAGAAGACGCGCTGAGCCGTCCTCTGCGTCGACCTCACCCTCCGTCTTGACGACCCGCCATGACCACCCGCCTCGACTACCCGCCGATGAAGCTCATCTCGACCTTCGGCAGGTCAGCCGTCTCGTCGGAACGCAGCTCGGAGTAGCGGTCGTCGCGGGCCGCCCAGCGCCCCGCGACCAGATCCCCGAGCGCGGCGCCCTGAAGGCCGTCGCGCAGCGGGCCCCGCAGATCCATCCCGCGGGTGGCGAACAGGCAGGTGAACAGCTCGCCGGTGGAGCTCAGCCGCGCACGGACACAGCTCCCGCAGAACGGCTGCGTGACCGAGGACACCACCCCGATCTCACCGCCACCGTCGAGGTAGCGGTAGCGGTCCGCCACCTCGGCCGCCACGGCGGGCGGCACCGGCTCGAGCGGCCACCGCGCCCCGATCCGCCCGATCACCTCGGTCGACGGCACGACCTCGTCGAGGCGCCAGCCGTTGGTCGCACCCACGTCCATGTATTCGATGAACCGCACGGTCACGCCGGCATCGCGCGCCCACGCAGCCAGCGGCTCGATCTGGTCGTCGTTCACGCCGCGTTTGAGGACCGTGTTGACCTTGATCGCGGGGAAGCCGGCCTCGGCAGCCGCCGCCACCCCGTCGAGCACGACGTCGACCGGCACGTCGGTGTCGGACACCGCACGGTGGGTGGCGTCGTCGAGCGCGTCGAGGCTGACGGTGACCCGCGTCAACCCCGCGGCCCGCAGAGCTGCGGCGTTGCGGCGCAGCAGGGTCCCGTTGGTCGTCAGCGCGAGGTCGTCGATCCCGCTCACATCGGCCAGCATCGCCACGAGCTGGTCGAGGTCACGCCGCAGCAGCGGCTCTCCCCCAGTCAGGCGCACCTTGGTCACTCCCAGCGGCACCACCGCTCGGACCAGGCGCGCGATCTCCTCGAACGTCAGCAGGTCGTCCCGGGGCGCGAACGCGAAGTCGGGACCGAACACCTCGCGGGGCATGCAGTAGCGGCACCGGAAGTTGCAGCGATCGGTCACCGAGATCCGCAGGTCGCGCAGCGCGCGCTCACGCGTGTCGGCGACCGCGTGTGGCTGGGAGGAGGTGGCGCTCATCACCTCCAGCGTACGTGCTCAGATGCGGCAGGCGATCAGAACGTTGCGCTGTCGCCGCAGGCGCAGGTGCCCTGGGCGTTGGGGTTCTCGATCGAGAAGCCCGAGGCCTCGAGGCTCTCTTTCCAGTCGATGACCGCGCCCTGGATGTAGGGGCTGGACATCTTGTCGACGCGCAGGGTGATCCCGTGCTGCTTCTGCTCGAGGTCACCGTCGAGCTTGCGGTCGTCGAAGAACAGCGCGTACCGGAACCCGGCGCACCCGCCGGCCTGGACGGCCACGCGCAGCGCGAGGTCCTCGGTCTCGTCGGAGTCGGCCAGGAACCCCTGGACCTTCTCCGCGGCCTTCGCGGTCAGCGTGATCGGCTCATCGATGCCGTGCTCATCGTGCTCATGGTGCTCATGCTGCGTGTCGGCCGGGACGGTGGTGTGGGCGCTCACGTGCGGACTCCTGTCGTGGATCGAGTCGCGTGGGGTGCCAGTGTAGCGGCCCGTCCCCCCGGTTCAGGAGAAGCGCCCGGCCAGCCGCGCAGCAGCGTCGGCGACGTCGGTTGCGGGGTCGTCACCGGGCCCCCCGGGTGACGCCTCCTCGACATCCACGCCGACATCCTCGGCGACATCCTCGGCAAGCCGGCCCGCGACGGCCGCGACCGCGACACGAGCACGACGCGCCTCGTCCACCACCCGGCCGACGACCTTGCCATCGAGGCTGGTGCGATCGAGGCCGCCCTCGCCGGTCACGACCAGATCCGCACCCCCGAGGTGGTGCTGGAAGCCGACCGCGTCGAGCACCGCCGCGGCGCCGTCCACGATCGAGGCACCGAGGACCGCTGCCAGCCCGTACCCCAGCCCTCCCGCTGCGCCCGTGCCTGGCGCCTCCCGCAGCGACGGGTCCACGTCCAGATCGCGCTCGATGACCGCGCTGAACCGCTCGATGCCACGCCGGAGGATCCCGACGTCCTCGGGCGTGGCCCCCTTCTGGGGCCCGAACCTCTGCGCCGCCTCCAGCAGCGGCGTGCGCACGTCCGCCCAGCAGACGACCTCGATGTCGCCCCACGTACCGGACAGCCACCCGCGATCGATCGCCTCCAGGTAGTGGAGGTTGCCCCCTCCGACCTTCAATCCGTTGCCGCCCGCTCCGAGCAGTCGTAGCCCCAGCGCCGTCAACGCACCCGCCCCGGCGTCGACCGTGGCTGACCCACCCAGCCCGACGACGACCCGCTGGGCACCGGCGGCGCGCACGGCCTCGAGCACCTGGCCGACGCCGTACGTCGTGGTCCGCAGCGGGCCGCGCTCGTCCGCCGGCAGACGGTTGAGGCCGGCTGCCTCGGCCGACTCGACGTACGCGGTCCGCTCGACCTGCAACCACCGGGCACGCACGGGCTTGCCGTGCGGTCCCGCGACCTCGAGTTCGTGCGTGGGACCGTCCAGAACGGCACGCACCACGTCGATGAGGCCCTCGCCCCCATCGGACAGCGGGACCGACACCACCTCGTCACCGGGCCGGGCACGCTGCCACCCCTCGACGATCGCGGCGGCTGCCTGGTGCGCAGTGAGGCTGCCGCCGAACGAGTCCGGCGCGACGACGACCCGCACGAGACCCCTCCCGGTGCCGCCGGGGACGGCAGTGACCGGCAGCCGGCGCAGCCTAACCACCCTCCCTGGAGCCCGTCCCTGAGCCACGGGTGCACGTTACGGGCCTGCCTTGGTATGCTTCGCCGACAGACTTCTTGTCAACTTGACAAGAACTCTGAGAAGCCCCGGACCCACGGGCCTGCTCCCGGACCAGGAACCTCATGTCCACCGTCACCGCACCCGCCCGCCAGGAAGCCTCCCCGCTGCTGCTGTTGGGGCGGCGGGCCGACCCCACCAGCGAGAAGGGCGTGAGCTGCCCCGGCGACCTGCCCTCGCCGTCGGAGCCCGGTCTGGTGGAGCGCGCACGTCGGGCCCGCGCCGCGCTCGGCGACGACGTGGTCATCCTCGGCCACCACTACCAGCGTGACGAGGTGATCGCGTTCGCGGACGCACGGGGGGACTCGTTCAAGCTGGCCCAGTTCGCCGCCAGTGCCGACGCGCCCCACATCATCTTCTGCGGCGTCCACTTCATGGCCGAGTCGGCCAGCATCCTGGCTCGCCCCGACCAGACCGTGATCCTGCCGGACCTGGCGGCAGGCTGCTCGATGGCGGACATGGCCCAGGATCACCAGGTCATCGACGCGTGGGAGCGGCTCGAGCGGGCGGGGATCGCCGAGTCGACCGTCCCGCTGACGTACATGAACTCGACGGCGGCGATCAAGGCCTTCACCGGCGAGCACGGGGGCGCTGTGTGCACGTCGTCCAACGCTCCCCGGGCGATGGCCTGGGCGTTCGCGGAGACCAGCGGGCCCGGCAAGGTCCTGTTCCTGCCGGACCAGCACCTGGGCCGCAACACCGCGGTGCTCAGCCTCGGCCTCGATCTGGACGACTGCGTCGTGTTCGACCCGTGGAAGCCGGACGGCGGGCTCACCGACGCCGAGCTGCGCGCGGCCCGCGTGATCCTGTGGAAGGGTCACTGCTCGGTCCACGCGCGCTTCCTGCCGCACATGGTCGAGCGGGTGCGCCACGAGATCCCCGGCGTCGAGGTGCTGGTCCACCCCGAGTGCCGCCACGACGTCGTCAAGCAGGCCGACCGGGTCGGGTCGACCGGCCAGATCATCGGCTGGGTCGAGCAGGCCGACCCCGGTCAGCCCCTGGCGATCGCCACCGAGCTCAACCTCGTCAAGCGGCTCGCGGCGGAGCACCCCGACCGGGCCGTGCACTTCCTCGACGACACCGTGTGCTTCTGCGCCACCATGAACCGCATCGACCTGCCGCACCTCACATGGGTGATGGAGTCGCTGGTGCAAGGCGAGGTCGTCAACGAGGTCCGCGTGCCCGACGAGATGCGGTCCAACGCGCTTCTCGCTCTGGAGCGCATGCTCGCCCTCCCGGGAGACGACCGCTCGCTGAACGCCACGCACGGATAGGTAGCTGGCTGGTGTCACAGGTGGCTGCTTGGCTGCTGGTCCGATCGAGGCGACGACTTGGAGGCAGGATGGCAGCGACGTTGCGTGGGCGTTCGATGGTGCAGCTCGTGTTGGCGGTCCGGGAGCGTGATCCGGACCCGGCCCTGGCAGTGGTGGACGATCAGGAGTTGGAGCGTCTGGTGCGGGTGGGTGCGTCGGACCTGGCGGCGGCGACGTGCCGGTGGTTGGAGCTGGTGGCCGAGCTGACCGTGCGCGGGATCTGGGCCCACCAGGGGTTCAAGACCCCGGCGCAGTGGCTGGCGTGGGCGGTGTCGATGGGGGGTTCCACGGCCCGTGAGCACGTGCGGGTGGCGTTGAGCCTGGCGGCCTGGCCGGGGCTGCACGAGCGCTTCGCGGCGGGCAGGATCTCGTACAGCAAGGTGCGGGCGATCACCCGCTACGGCGACCCGGCAGCCGAGCGGCTGCTGCTCAGGTACGCCGACCAT
>DASWKO010000010.1:0-17209 GCA_036396595.1 Nitriliruptorales bacterium
CCCCGCCCCGCCCGACCGCCCCGCCCGATCCTCCCGCCGCCCCCGCCACGCCACCTGGAGTTCCACCCGATGAGCATCACCTTCGCCGTCCGCCGCGGGCGCGCCCGCCTCGTGGCCGGTCTCGCGCTGCTGGCGCTGGGCCTGTCGCTGGTCGTGACCTCGCCCGCCAGCGCGCAGGGCACCACGATCCGCGTCCCCCAGGACCACGCCACCGTGCAAGCCGCCGTGGACGCAGCCGGCGCCGGCGACCTGATCCTGGTGGACGAGGGCATCTACCACGAGGAGGTGTTCATCGCGCCCGAGCACCCGGGCGACATCACCATCCGGGGCGTGGACCGCGACGAGGTCGTCTTCGACGGGCAGTTCGAGCTCGGCACCGCCATCGAGGCACAGGCCGACAACGTGGTCATGGAGAACATGAGCGCCCGCAACTACAGCGGCAACGGCTTCTACTGGCAGTCGGTGGACGGGTTCCGCGGCAGCTACCTCACGGCGTACCGCATCGGGGTGTACGCGATCTTCTCGTTCGACGCGGTCAACGGGGTGTTCGAGCACAGCTACGCATCGGGTTCGGCCGACGCCGCGTGGTACGTGGGCCAGTGCCACCCGTGCGACATCACGATGCGCAACGTGGTGGGCGAGTACTCGGCCCTGGGCTACTCCGGGACCAACGCGGGCGGCAACCTCGTGATCGAGGACTCGGTGTTCCAGAACAACGGCACCGGCCTGGTCCCCAACTCGCTGACCACCGAGGCCGACCCGCCCCAGCGCGAGCTGATCATCCGCAACAACGTCATCAAGGACAACTCCAACCTCGACACGCCCGCGAAGGGGCTGACGGCCACGATCGTCGGAGTCGGCGTGGGTATCGCGGGCGGCAACGACAACGTGGTGGAGGGCAACACGATCACGGGCCACAGCAAGTACGGCGTCGCGATCTTCCCGCTGCCCGAGGGCGCCCCGGACGGCCCGGTGTGGGTCCCCAGCGGCAACGCGGTCGTCGAGAACGTCCTCGACGGCAACGAGGGGGCCGACCTGACCCTGGTCGCCGGCTCCGGCGAGAACAACTGCTTCGGGGGCAACACCTCCCCGGACGGCGGGTCGGTGACCACCGACCCACCGCAGCTCCAGGACGCCTGGAGCTGCGAGCTGCCCGGTACCGCGCCGGGAGGATCGCCCCAGTCGGCGGCCATCCTCGCCGCGGACTACCTCCAGTACGGCGAGCTCGACCAGCGCCCGCAGACCTCCTACGAGCAGATGCCGGACGCTCCGCCGCAGGAGGAGATGCCCAGCCAGCAGCAGTCGGAGCCCGACCCGGCACCCGAGGAGCAGCAGTCCTCGCTCCCGGCCACCGGTGGCGGGGCGCTGCTCTCGCTGCTGGGTCTCGGCCTGGCGGTCAGCGGCCTGCGGCTGCGCCGGCGCTGAGCGCGCAGGTCAGCCGGTCAGCTTGGCCTTGACCAGAGCGCTGACGCGGCTGCCCTCGGCCTGCTTGCCGACCGCGCCCATCACGGCCTGCATGACCTGGCCCATCTCCCTGGGTGAGGTCGCGCCGACCTCGGCGATGGTTGCGTCCACGATCGCCTCGAGCTCCTCGTCGGCCATCTGCTCGGGCAGGTACTGCGCGTAGACCTCGGCTTCGGCCTCCTCCGAGGCGGCCTGCTCGGCCCGGCCGGCGCTGCGGTAGGCATCCGCCGCCTCGCGACGCTTCTTGACCTCGGTGGCCAGCAGTCCCTGGACCTCTTCGTCGGACAGCTCGCCCTGGGGCCCGCGACCCTCGGCGGTCGCCTTGTTCTTCATGGCGGCCAGGACCATCCGCAGGGCGGAGGTACGGGCCCTGTCACGCGCCTTCATCGAGGTCTTGAGGTCATCGGTGATCTGCGTCTGCAGCGACACGACAGGTCCTTGGCAGGGTCGGTTGGCGTGCGAGCGTAGGTCACGCCGTGCCCAACCGACGAGCGGTCGACGGGGCCAGGGTTGACCTGCCAACCGACGCGCGTGTCCATTCGGGAACCAAGACAGAGACGCCGCCCCCGGGAGAGTGGGGGCGGCGTCCCTGGCCAACGCCGGGGGAGACTGGCGTTGGGAGTGGCGGCCGCCCCGGTGAGGCAGCCGCCTGGCGTGACGCGGGCGCTAGGAGGGGTGGTGCGTCGCGTCACACCGTGTTGGCTGTGTGGCAGGTCAGCTCGCGAGTTCGCGGCTGGCCTCGACGACGGTCTCAGCCGTCTTTCTGGTCGACGTGGCGGCGGCCTTGACCTGGACCTTGGCGTTGTCGGCCTGGGACTTCGCGGCGTCGACCGCTACGTCGGCGGTCTTGAGCAGCGAGGTCACGGCGGCCTTGACCTGGCTCCTGGTGTTCAGGCCCTGGTCGACGACCTTCTTGATCTGCGCCTGGTTGCGCAGGCCGGTGGTCACCTTGCGGCCGGCCTTGGCCTTCTTGTCGAAGGTCTTCTCGAACTTCTTGGCGCGTGCATCGACCTGCTTGGTCGCCTTGGACCGGTAGGTCTCGACGGTGCTCCGGGCCTCGGTCACGACCTTGTTCAGGTGCGCCTCGGCCTTCTGGCGCGTGTTGTGGACACGAAGCTTGGCCTGGCCCGGAAGCTTGCTGGCGCGGTCGGGGGCCTGCTCGCGCAGCTCGTTGGCCCTGGCCGGCAGCTCCTTGACCAACTCGACGGTGTCGTTGGCCAGCGCAGCGACGGCGTAGGCGGCGTCGGTCACGATGACCTTCGGCTCACGCTCGTGCAGACGCGGGGTCGGCTTCTTGGCCGGCTTCTTGGCCGGCTTCTTGGCCGGCGTGGTGGATGTGGTGGACTGGCTGGCGGTCTGGGTGGGCATGTCTGGCGCCTCCGTGTGGGGTATGGGGGTGGGGGCTCGCTCGGGCGGTGCGCAGCGGTCGGGTGGAGGGACGGAGTCGGGAGCCGGGTGGAAGACTGCGAGAGCCTTCGCGGGCCTCCGTCCCCCCGCCGGACCGCTCGCGTTCGAGCGGTGCGGGGGCCGTCGGGTGAGGTGGGGGCCTCGCTTCCTACGGCCCGACAAGGTGTACCCGAGGTTGCTAACTATTGCAAGCGCGCAGCAAGCAGAGCGGTGTATCCGTGCGGTCAGCGCTCGGTCGTGGTTGCTTCAGCTCGCGCCGGAAGGAGCTAGAAGGACGCTATCAGCCCGCATCGGAGCTTCGCCAACCGATATGGGCAACGACAGCAAGCGGACGAGCGGTTGCAGAAGTTACCCGCGGTGCTCGGTACCCAGGGCACGCGCATGCAGGGTCAGCTCGTCGGCGAACAGCAGCCTGACGGGACCGTGAGCCAGCGCGAAGGTGCGCTCGGACAGCTCGACCAGCGTGCGCCACCAGCCCGGGTGGGCCTGGGCGAGCGCGTCGGGCACCAGCAGGTCGACGTAGGCAGCGCCGTCGGGTTGGCCGGCGACCTGGACGATCCCGGCGATGCGGTAGCCGCGGCTGACCAGATCGTCGGCTGGCACGGCGGCCAGCGGGGCCGCGCCGACCGTGACGGTGACGGTTTCGTCCAGCGGCACCGGCGGCAGCTCGTCGATCCAGGAGCCATCGACCGCCTGGACGCGGACCAGCTTCGCGTCGGGGAGGTGGGGGCGGCCGATGGTCAACCGGGTCCTCACGCGGCCATGTCGCTCCGTACGGGGAGGCGCATCGTGACATCGAGCGCGCCACGAGTCACGCACGTGGCTCCGATCCTCGGCTGCGTAGGCTCCAGGGGGGTCGGTCGGTCCCGCCACGCCACGCAGGCACCGACCTCCCGGGCCCGACCCCGCGGATGAGAGCCGCGCGAAGGAGATCCGACCGGTGACGCGTACGGTGGTGTTCGGCGCTTCCGGCTACACCGGCGGCTTGCTGTGCGAGGTGCTCGCGGACCGGGGGACGGGCTTCGTCGCAGCGGGGCGCGATGCGGGACGCGTCCGGCAGCGGGTGGGTCACCTCGACGCGGTCGAGGATGTCGTCGTGGCCGACGCGGGCGAGCCCGCCCGCCTGCGGGCGCTGCTCGAGGATGCCGACGTGGTGGTCTCGACGGTCGGGCCGTTCACCAAGCTGGGACGGCCGGTGCTCGAGGCGGCCATCGCGACCGGGACCCACTACGCCGACTCCGCCGGTGAGCTGGCTTTCATCCGGTGGGCGTTCGAGCAGGCGGGGCCACGGGCGGTGACCGCCGGTGTCGCCGCGATCCCGGCAGCCGCCCACGACTTCGTACCTGGGGACCTGCTCTCGGCGCTGGCGTGCGGCGCGCTGGACCGTCCGCGCGAGGTGCACGTCACCTACCTGATCCGTGGACGCGGCCGGTTGCCCGGGTACATGACGAGTGGCACGCGGGTCTCGGTCGGGGAGGTCATCGGCGAACCTGCCGTGGCGGTGGTCGGCGGGGCGGTGGTCGAGGAAGGGCTGGCCGAGCAGCGCCGGCTCGCCTGGTTCCCCAAACCCGTGGGTCCGCACCATGCCGCGGGTTTCCCGGGTGCCGAGCCGCTGACGGTGCCGCGGCACGTCGAGGGGCTGCGGACGGTGCGGACCTACATCGCGATCCCGACGGCAGCGGCCGAGCTGGCACAGGCGGTCGGTGGGTTGGCGGCCGGCTCCGAGCTGGTGCGCCGCGGCGTGCGGTGGGTGCTGCGCGCCAGCGACCGCGACCCGACCCCGGCCCAACGGGGCAAGGTCGCCTGGGCGTGCGTCGCGGAGACGCTGGACGAGGACGGGACGGTTGCGCGTGCCTGGGCCAGCGGTCGTGACATCTACGCGTTCACGGCTCACTGCCTGGCGGTCATGGCCCAGGCCCTGGCGGATGCAACGGGCGTGTCCGGGGTGCTCGCGCCCGCGGAGGTGCTGGATCCGACGGCTGCGCTGGACGAGCTGGCCGACCGGGCGGGGATCCGCTGGAGCATCAAGCGCCCGACGCCCTGACCTGCCTGACCTGCGACCACCGCTGTCCTCACCAGGCGGCGATCACGATCGCGAGCCAGACGGTGACGACCACGAACGAGTTGAACGTGGCGTGCCAGACCGTGGACGCGAGCACGCCGTAGGCCTGCCGCCGTTCGGGGTCACGGTCGAGCAGCGGCTCGCCCCAGCCGGCGACGGCCGGCACGGGGCGCCTGGCCAGGTCCGCTGCCCTGGCCGAGCGGCGGGTCGGCCGGAAGGCTCGACGTACGGGTGCGGGCAACGGCTCGCCGCTCCAGCGCGCGTGTGCGTGCCGGTACACCCGGCCGTAGACGAGTCCGGCCGCCCCGATCGCCAGCGTCGCCCCGAGGGGCACCAGCATGACGAGGTGGGCCAGGCCGAAGCGCAGCGCCCACCACCCCTCCTGCAAGGGCGTGGTGGCCTCGAGGCCCGCGCGGAAGACCTCCTCCTCGACGAACGCGAGCCACGGCAACAGCAGCACCAACGGCCCCAGGAACAGCGTCGTGAGGCCGATCAGAACCCAGTCCGGCCCGCTCGCGGGCGGTGGTCCGGCGGCCGCTGCTGCCTCCTCGAGCGGGACGAACACGGCGTTGCCGGTGAAGCCCACGAGGTTGCCCAGCCCCCACCGCATCGGCGGGACCCACTCGATCAGGAGGATCGCGATCGTGCTCACGCCGATGAGCAGTCCGGCGGCACCCGCGAGGTGACGCCACCGGGTGCGGCGCCACACCTCGAAGGCCAGTGCCCGCTGCTGCCAGGCGACGATCGCCGCGCGGCCCAGCAGGAACAGGACGAGGACGGCGACCAGGAGCCGCAGCGGTGGGGTGGACACCCGGTCAGGCTACCGGCGACCCGTGACCGTGTTCGGGGGAGTACGGTGGGTGAGCAGCCCCGAGGACCCGAAGGAACGCCTGTGAGCCTGACCGATGTGACCACGGACGTCCACGAGCGACTCGAGCCCGCACGCGAGCGTGTCACCGAACAGCTCGAGGCCGGGCGTGCCCGCGTCGAGGAGGTCGCCCACCGCGCCCAGGAGGCGGCAGCCCCCAGGGTCGAGCAGGCCCGGCGCGCCGCCCGACCCGCGGCCATGCGCGTCAAGGACGCGGCCGTCGACGGCGCCGGCCTGGTCGCCGGCCTGGTCGCCGACATGGTCCCGAGCATCCTGGAACGGATCGTCGCGGTCCTGAGGGCGCTGTTCGGGGACCTCGAGGAGAAGGGTCGCGAGCTGGCCCACCAGATCGAGCCGCCCAGGTCGGTGTCCCGACGCCGGCGGCTGCGGTTCGTGGTCTGGTTCGCGGGTGGCTTCGCCGTCGGTGCCGGCGCGGGCTGGTACGCGCACCAGCGCTACGCCGACCAGGGCATCGAGGCAGCGCAGGACCCTGCCAGCCACGCGCGTGACGTGGCGGGCGCGGCGGCTGCCTACGGCGAGGACGCTGCGTCGATCGACGCACGCCGCGAGGACGTCTCCTTCAAC
Organism: Nitriliruptorales bacterium; assembly: GCA_036396595.1. Lineage (GTDB taxonomy): Bacteria > Actinomycetota > Nitriliruptoria > Nitriliruptorales > Nitriliruptoraceae > DASWKO01. The sequence goes on from DASWKO010000010.1 coordinate 6,387, forward strand.
TGACGGTGGTGGGTGGCGTCACATCCGTGGGGCATGCTCGCGCGGTGGACCGTCTCTTCGCCTCCGACGAGCTGACCGGCGAGGTGCTCGGCGTGGTGTACGCCGACCCTGCGACCGGCTTCGGCGTCGTGGAGCTCGAGAAGCTCGGTGAGGGATCAGCAGCTCGGTGCTCGGGCCCGCTGGCCGACCTGGTCGAGGGTCAGACCGTCCGTCTGGTGGGGGAGTGGCGCGACCACGCCAGGTACGGGCCCACTTTCCACGCCACCTACTACGAGCAGACGGTCCCCGCGACGGTCGCCGGGCTGCGCGTGTTCCTGCTCTCGGAACGGTTCCCCGGGCTTTCGCCGGACGTCGTCGAGCACCTCATCGACACGTTCGGGGACGGCACGGGCCAGGTCATCCAGTCCGGCCCGCGGCGTCTGGTGGACGAGGCCGGCCTGTCCCAGGAGGCGGCCGAGGAGCTGCACGCCCGGTGGGTCGAGGGCCACGCCCTGGCCGAGCTGGTCCGGCTGCTCGAGCCAGCGCGGGTCCCCTACGACGTCGTCCGCGCCGTCCACGCCCGTTTCGGCGCCGCCTCGGTCACCGCCCTCACCGAGGATCCGTACGCGATGCTCGAGGCGGACCGGACGCAGTTCTCCCACGCGGACCGGCTCGCGTCGCACCTGGGCGTCGAGCCGACGGACCCGCGTCGGCTGCGCGCCGGCGCCCGCGCGGCGGTCGCGGCTGCGGCGCGGCAGGACGGGCACCAGTACCTCACCCGAGCGCAGTGTGTCGACGCGGCCTCGCGCCTGCTGCGGGTCGAGGCCGTGGCCGCAGCCGCCGGCGTGGATCGGGCCGTCGCCGACGGCACGCTGGGGCAGGACACCGTGGACGCCTTGGACGCCGTGGACGGGCCCGTCACCGCCGTCTACACCGCGCCGGGTCTGCGCGCCGAGCGCGGGCTGGCCGAGCAGCTCGCACGCCTGCTGACCTGCGACCGCTCGCGTCTGGCCGCGTTCGCCGACCGGGTCTCGCCCTCCGACGAGTTGACGACGGGCCAGGCCGAGTCGGTCGGCCGGGTGTTCGCTCACCCGGTCTCGGTGCTGACCGGCGGACCCGGCACGGGCAAGACCCGCACGGTGCAGGAGATCGTGGCGGCCGCCGAGGGAGCCGGTCTCGAGGTCGCTCTGTGCGCGCCGACCGGCCGCGCCGCCAAGCGGATCGAGGAGCTGGTCAAGCGACCGGCCTCGACCATCCACAAGCTGCTGGAGGCGCGCCGCGTCCCCGGCGAGGGCTTCGTGTTCCGGTACGGCCGGGGGGAGCGGCTGCCTCACGACCTGGTCATCGCCGACGAGGTCTCGATGTGCGACACGTCCCTGGCCTACCGGCTCGTGAGCGCGGTCGACACCGGCTCGCACCTGGTGCTGGTCGGCGACCCGGACCAGCTCCCCCCGGTCGGTCCCGGCGACGTGCTGCGGGACATCCTGCGCAGCGGGACGGTCCCGTCGGTGCGCCTGACCGAGGTACACCGGCAGGCTGCCGAGAGCCGCATCGTCACGCTCGCCTACGAGATCGATCGCGGCGAGGTCCCCGTGCTCGCGGGCAACGAAGGCGACGTGTTCCTGGCCGAGACGACGCATCGCGGCGTGGTCGCGCGGGTGGTCGAGGCGGTTGCCAACCGGGCGCCGGAGTACTTCGGGGTGGACGTCGCCGACGTCCAGGTGATCGCGCCGGTCTACCGTGGCGAGGCTGGCGTGGACGCCCTGAACGCCGCGCTCAAGGCGGCGCTCAACCCGGCGGACGGGCAGCCGACGGTCGCGGGCTTCCAGGTGGGCGACCGGGTGATGCAGACCCGCAACGACACCGAGCTGGACGTCAGCAACGGCGACGTGGGGCACGTCGTCGACGTCTCGACGGGCAAGCGGAGCATGCGCGTGGGCTTCCCGCGGGGGGAGGTGACCTACGACACCGCCGCGGCCCGCGACCTGACCCTGGCCTGGGCCGTGACCGTGCACAAGTCCCAGGGCGGCGAGTGGCCCGTGGTCGTGTTCGTCTGCGACTCGTCGCACCGGGGGATGCTGTGGCGCAACCTGGCCTACACGGCCGTGACGCGGGCCCAGCGGGCGCTGGTCGTGGTGGGGCAGCAGGCGGCCCTGCGGGCCGCGGGGGAGCACGATCGACCGCGCAACCGCCAGACGCTACTGGCCGCCAGGTTGCGTGCGCTCGTGCCACCCGTGACCCTGTCGACCCAGCCGGCGATCGACGGGTCCGAGCTCGACAGCGATGGGTCCGAGCTGGACAGCGATGGGGGGATCGCGTGAGCCGCGACATCGTCGAGCTGTACCGGCGCCTGCCGGTGACCGCCGCTGACGAGTGGTGGGTGCAGCGCGCGGCAGCATCGAGCGACGGTCGCGTTCTGTACCTCGGCTGCGGGACCGGCCGCCTGGCGCTGCCGATCGCCGCGGCGTGCTCGCTGCTGGTCGGTGTCGACGTGGACCCGGGGATGCTCGAGGCGTTCGCGGCGCGGGTTGGCGAGGAGCTCACCGGCCGCGTCGACCTGGTGCGCGCGTCGGCTCGCGAACTTGACCTGGGCGACCGCTTCGGCCTGGTCGTGCTGCCGTCGAACCTGCTCAACGGCATCGTCGATCCGGCGGAGCGCGCCCAGGTGGTGCACGCGGCGGCCGACCACTGCCGTGAGGATGGTCAGGTCGTCATGCAGGTGCTCAACCCGTACTGGATGGCCGCACGACGAGGCAGCGGTGCGGGCGTGCTCGAGCCCCGTGGACCGGACGGCGAGAGGGTCGAGGTCGGCATCGAGCAGATCACCTTCGATCCCTGGGAGCAGCGCCAGCGCGCGACCCTGGTCTACCGCTTCCCGGACGGCCGCGAGCTGATCGATCACATCGACGCCGTCGCCCTGTACCCACGCGAGTTGCGTGCGCTGGCGTACGGGGCCGGACTGGAGATCTCCCAACGGCTGGGCTCCGACCCTCGATCAGACCTGCTCGGACGCGACGGTGGAACGTGGCACCTGGTGTGCGGTCGCAGGGTGGACTGAGGATGACCGGCGGTTCTTGCGGGCACGCGCGGCTCCGGTCAGGCATCATCGGTACGTGGCGCCCCGCGCGTGCTGCCCCGGACTGGGCGTCCGTGACGTGAGTCCGTGACGCGAGCCTGCGAGGTGAGTCCGTGGAGCGTCGCCGCTACACCGCCGGCCGGATCCGGCCACCGCACGGCCCCCGGCTGATCGCCGCGCTGGCGCACGAGCACGCCCGCATCCCGTTCACGTTGCGTGACGTCCGGGACAGCGCCCGCAGGGTCGTGTACGTGGCCGAGCGGCTGCAGCTCCAGGCCACCCTGGTCCGGGGAGCGCTCGACGTGGGCGGTGCCGAGCTCGATCACGTGTGGGCGGTGGTGGCCGATCGGGTCGTCGACGTGCCGCTCCCGCTGCGTTCGGACGCGTTCGTCGAAGCCCTCCGCGCCTACATCGCGGGTGACATCGAGCCCGGTGAGCTCGAGCGGGTCGCCGATGCCTACGCCCTCGACTGGCGCGTCGTCGGGGAGTTCCCCCACGGCGTGCGCTACTACGGGGCGCCGTTCTGGATCAGCCGGGCAGGCAACCGACCGGGGTGATCCTCAGCGCTCGCTGCCGAGCACCGCGATCGTCTCGGACCACTCCGGCAGCAGCAGCGATAGCGTGCGGGGGGACAGCCCCCGGTCCATCAGCCGCCGGACCACGTCCGGGCGGTGGCTGACCACCGTCGATGCCGCCAGAGGCTGGCTGTCGCGTCCCACGGTTCGGTCTCCTGCCATCGTCGAACGGTCGCTCATCGCGCCCTCCGGGAACGGGGCGCACGTTCGGGGCCCGGGGCCCGGGTCAGCGCCTCCCTCGATGGGAGGTATCGGCAGGGGGGGCTGCCGGCTTGACCTCGAGCCCTGCCCGGCGGGCCCTGCCCGTCCGGTTGGGCTGGCGCCGTCACTCCCGGGCGCCTGGCTCGTTGGACCCCGTGATGAGCCCGACGGACCCGCTGACCCAGCCAGCCCCAGCCCCAGCCATTGAGACCGGAGACCGCCGACGTGGAAAACAGGACCCCCCGCCTGACGTCCGTGATGGGCGTCGCCCGTGCCCTGCTCTCCACCGTGGGCGTCAACGACGCCGTCGAGGTGCTGGTGCTCGAGTTCGGCTGGGACCTGGCCTTCCAGTCCCTCGCGCTGCTCCAGGGCGACGACGCCGAAGCTGCCTTCGGACGGGCCTGGACGCACCTGCTGACCGCTCCCTTCGAGGCCGAGCTCCGCAACGTCACCTGGACCGCCTGACCGCACCGGCCACGACCACCTCGGCCCCCGAACAGCCCCTCCGCGCACCTGGCCCACCGCGCAGCGACGGCCCCGTCTCCCACCACAGGCGGGGCCGCTCGCATGTCTTGGCTCCCGAACGTCGCCGACTCGGGCCTCACCAGGCGTCGGCGATGGCCTTCCAGGTATCCACGGCGCCGTCGCGGTCCAACGCCAGAGGGCTGATGGCGGCGATGTCCAGGCCGGCCTCGCCGTACTCGCGGATGCGTCCCACGACCGAGCGCGCGTCACCGATGCAGAACAGGTCGGCCGCCAGCCGATCCGACAGCGCCCCGGCCATGGCGTCGCGATCACCTGCGGCGTCCAGGACGCCCTGGGCCTCCTCCTCGTACCCCATCCAGCGGTAGAAGCTGTTGTAGACCGAGGTTGCGACGTAGGGCGCGAACACGTGCTTGACGATCCCGCGTGCTGCGTCGACGTCGTCGGTGACCAGGCAGAACAGCCGCGCCATGACCCGGAAGTCGCTGGGGAGGCTGCCACCCGCCCCATCGCGGACGGTGTCGAGCATCCTGGCCACGTGCTCCGGCGCGACCTGGTTCAGGCACAGTCCGTCCGCTCCCACCTCGCCCACCGTCCGCAGCGACTTGGGATTCAGCGCACCGATGTACAGCGGGACCGGCTGCGACGGGGTGGCGTGCGGTCGGTAGGCCACGTGCACGTACTCGCCGGCGTAGCGCGACAGCTCGCCGCGCAGGATCGGTCGCAACGCCTCGAACATCTCGCGCGTGTGAGTCAACGGCTTGTCGAACGGCTGCCCGGCGAACCGGTCGACGATCACCTCGGAGGATGCCCCGATCCCCAGGGAGAAGCGGCCGCCCGAGAGCTGCGACAGCGAGATCGCCGTCATGCCCAGCACGAACGCCGTGCGGGTCTGCACCGGGACCACGGCCACGCCGAGGTCCAGGTCGGTCATGGCCGCGACCGCGCCGAGCGTCGTGAAGGCGTCCGGGCCCTGCACCTCGGCGCCCCAGAAGGCTTCGTAGCCCCAGTCACGCGCGCCCATGGCGACCTCGACCATCTGGCGCGGATCGACCGCGGGGCTCACGCTGAGGCTGAGGACAGGTCGTGACACGTCGGGCTCCTCCGTGGGGCGTGCAGCTACCGTAGTCTCGCCCTAGAGTCGGGCCTTCGGGCCGGGTACAGGAGAGGCTTCGTGAAGCGCGTCCTGGTGTGTGACGACGACCGGGGCATCCGCGAGCTCCTGCGGGTCACCCTCGAGGACGAGTACGAGGTCGTGTTCGCCAGCAACGGACGCGAAGCCTACGACGCGATCTTCCAGGACCGCTCCATCGCCGGGGTCGTCCTGGACGTGATGATGCCGGAGATGGATGGCTTCGAGGTCCTCCGCCGCGTGCGGACCGAGCCTGCCACCCTGGACATGGCGATCGTGATGCTGACCGCGCGCGTGGCCGAGGACGACTACCTCCACGGGTACCGCTACGGGGCGGACGCCTACCTGAGCAAGCCGTTCGATCCTGAGGAGCTGCTCGTCGCGCTGCGCGAGGTGCTTGCGCGCACGCCTCAGCAGCGCGCGAAGATCCGCAACGCCGAGGCATCGAAGGCCGCGCTGCTGCGCCAGCTCGACCGAAGGCCGGACTGACTCAGGTCCGTGTGTCGATGCCGATCGAGACCTGTCCGAGCGTGACCGTGATGACGCGCCCGTCGATCCGCACGTACCGGTCGAGCTTGCGGGCTGCCCGTTCGAGGCTGGCGCACTCGTGATCGTGGTCGGCTTGGATGTCGACGCCTCCGGCGCTCGCCGACGTCGATGCCTCGTCCTGGCAGCGGTCGCCGACCCGTTGTGACACGGTGCGACGGTCGTGCTGATCCAGGACGGGCTCGTCGTCGGGGTCGGGCTGTCCCGACTGGCCCTGGCGATCGGACCCCTCGTGCGTGGAGTCGTCGCGGCAGTGGCGGCTGTCGCCGCGGTTGCCCGACTCGTTGCCCTCGCGCCCATTGCCCTCGCACCACTGTTCGTCGTGGCACGACGAGTCGCGGCAGCTCTCGGATTCGCTGCCCGCGAGAGGGCGCGCACCCGCGGGTACGGCCACAGCCAGCAGCAGCCCCACCAGCATCGTCATCAACCCGAGCCGCACCGCTCGGCCGCCTGCATGTCCCGGTCCGTCGCCCACGACGTCCCCCTTGTGCCATCGGACGCGGCGCTCGACAGGCCGGTCCCTGAAGCCAGCCTACACCGTCCGAACGGACTAGTCAGCCCTTGGGTGGGTTTCGTTGCACGCGACGTGACGAGACCCCGAGCTGCCTGCTCCGGCGATCGGTCGCCGTCCTCAGCGTCTCGGGGCCTCGTCGGGTCCTCTCGGGGGCCCCGGCACCCATCGGGCCGGTCGGTCCCCAAGCCCGATGAAGGGCGTGGACCCACGTCGCGAAGTTCGCTCGTCAACCACTGCGTCACACGTCCGGCGGCTCGCAGCCCGGCGCGGGTCGTACGGCCGTGGTTCCCGGTCCCGTGTGCTCCCGGTGATCGGCAGTCACGCGATGTCGCCTGCGGCTCCCGGCCGCGGCTGCGCGTCGTCCTCGTGCGATCGGTCCGGGGTGCTGCTCGCTCCCTTCTCGACGTGCCTCCACGGTGCCACCACTGTGGGCAGCGGTCAACGGTCGAGCGGCCGACAGCGGCGGCCCGCCCGCTCCCGCCGACATGGCGTTCGGCCTCCGCGCACCCAGGCCACGCCGCGTGGGGCGTGCGGGCGGTCGTGCCGGGTTGCATCGGCCGGGACACGTTCGTACTATCCCAACCAGGACGTTTCCGAAACCTCCAGGTTGGAGAAAGACCGAGTGGCCAGGTTCTCGACCGACACGACCAGCGACGTCAGCACGTCGCTGCTGCCGTTGTTGGGCGAGGCGAAGGCGGCCGTGATCGCCTCGTTGCGGACGCACGGCACCAGGACCGCCTCGGGACTGGCCGACGACCTCGGGATGACCGACGTCGGCGTGCGCAAGCACCTGCAGGTGCTCGTGGACGAAGGGTTCGTCACCCACGAGGTGGTCAGGCAGCCGCGCGGCCGTCCGGCGGCGGAGTACCGCCTGACCGACGGAGCGCGCGCGTTGTTCCCTCACCGCTACGCCGCGATGGCCTCCGAGCTGCTGGAGTTCCTGCGCGAGGAGCACGGGCGCGAAGGTGTCCGCACCTACCTCCACTGGCGCGCGAGCAGGCAGCTCGCGGACCTCGAGGAGGTCGTCACCGCCGACGACCTGCCCGGCCGGCTCGACCAGCTCGCCGAGGCCCTGACCGCGGCCGGCTACGAAGCGAGCGTGCGCGGCCAGGACGGTGCGTTCGAGCTCAAGCAGGAGCACTGCGCCGTGTACGACGTGGCCAAGAGCCACCCTGAGATGTGCGCCCACGAGGCCGCCACCTTCAAGCGGCTCCTGGGCGACGACGTGAAGCTCTCCCGGCGCCTGACCCTGGCCTCCGGCGGCGACGCATGCGTCTGCACGCTCCAGGCTGCCGACGGCGCGAGCGCGCCCACCACCTCGAGACCTCCAACGACCTTCATCCCCCACGCGCCTGACCAGGCACGAGGAGCACCCAGTGAGTGACCAGATCATCACGACCGCGGCTGCGGCGCAGCGCGAGCTGTCCGACGACCTCGGCACGTACAAGTTCGGCTGGCACGACCCGGACAACTACGTGTTCGAGCCCAAGCGCGGCCTGAGCCGCGAGGTCGTCGAGGAGATCAGCTTCCTCAAGGGCGAGCCCGAGTGGATGCGCAAGCTGCGCCTGCGCGCCTACGAGGCCTTCCTGCGCCGTCCGATGCCGAACTGGGGCGGCGACATCTCGGGCATCCACTTCGACGACATCTACTACTTCGTCCGCGCGACCGAGAAGCAGGCCACGTCGTGGGAAGACCTGCCCGACGACATCAAGAACACCTACGACCGGCTCGGCATCCCCGAAGCCGAGAAGCAGCGGCTGGTGTCGGGCGTGGCCGCACAATATGAGAGCGAGGTGGTTTACCACAAGATCCGGGAGGACCTCGAGCAGAAGGGTGTCCTGTTCCTGGACACCGACACCGCGTTGCGTGAGCACGAGGACCTGTTCCGGGAGCACTTCACCAAGGTCATCCCGGCCAACGACAACAAGTTCGCCGCGCTGAACACCGCCGTGTGGTCCGGTGGCTCGTTCATCTGGATCCCCGAGGGCGTCAAGGTGGACGTCCCACTGCAGGCCTACTTCCGCATCAACAAGGAGAACATGGGCCAGTTCGAGCGCACGCTGATCATCGCCGAGCCCGGCTCCTACATCCACTACGTCGAGGGCTGCCTGCCGACCGGCGAGCTCGTCGGCACGGCGGACGGCGACTGGCGCCCGATCGAGCAGATCCAGGTCGGTGACAAGGTGCTCGGGCACGATGGCCGCCCGCACCGCGTGACGGCGATCCAGGTCCGCGACCACCGCGGGCCGGTCCACACGTTCACCCCGATCTCGCCCGAGAACGCCTTCCGTGTCACCGGCGAGCACCCGCTGCTCGTCGTCCGGCGCGAAGACGTCCGGGTGAAGCGCCAGACCCGCAACGGCTGGAAGCCCGAGGTCGACACAAGCAAGCTGCTGGCCGCGACCCCGGAGTGGGTGGAGGCCGCGGATGTCGTCGAGGGCGACTTCCTTGTGTTCCCCAAGCCGCGCCCCACCCCCGCCTCCACGGTGCTGCCGCTCGAGTTCGCACGGCTCGCGGGCTACTACCTCGCGGATGGGTCGGCGAGCCTGGTCAACGGCCACAAGGCCTTGCAGTTCTCGCTCCACATCGATGACAACGAGTCGATCGAGGAGATCCGCCGCCTGACCAAGGAGCTCTACGACGCCGACGGCTCGGTGTTCTGGAACGACGAGAAGCACGAAGCGCGCGTCCTCGTCTACACCAAGGCCGGTTACGAGGCGCTGCGGACGCACGTCGGGACCCGGTCGCACACCAAGGCGCTGTCGCCCGAGCTGTTCGCGCAGGACGAGACGTTCCTGCGCAACCTCGTCGCGACGTACCTGCGGGGCGACGGCAACCTGACGCAGCGCCACGGGGCGCGCTGGTACCGGGCGCACACCACGTCGCGCACGTGGGCCCGACAGCTCCAGGCGATCGTGGCCCGCCTCGGGACCTACGCCACCGTGAGCATCGACCGCCCGGGCGGACCGGGCGAGATCCTCGGGCGTCAGGTCACCCGCCGCGACCTGTATCGGGTCCAGTGGACCGAGGGTGGTCACGGACCACGCGAGGTCCGCGATGCGGGGGACCACTTCCTCGTGCCGATCAAGTCGATCGGCGTCGCGGACTTCGACGGCCAGGTCCACAACCTCGACGTCGAGGAGCCCGACAGCTACCTCGCTGGTGGGTTCGCGGTCCACAACTGCACCGCACCGATCTACTCGTCGGACTCGCTGCACTCGGCGGTGGTCGAGATCATCGCCAAGCCCGGCTCGCGCGTGCGCTACACGACCATCCAGAACTGGTCCACCAACGTCTACAACCTGGTCACCAAGCGCGCCGCCGCCTACGAGGACGCCACGATGGAGTGGGTCGACGGCAACATCGGCTGCCTCGCGCAGGGCTCGCTGGTCACCACGCCGAGCGGCCCCAAGCCCATCGAGGAGCTCACGCCGGGCGAGGACATCCTGTCCTTCGACCACGACAGCGGTCAGCTCGTGTGGCGGCAGGTCACGGCCAAGCGGTACTCCGGTGAGCAGCCGGTCCGTGAGGTCCGGGTCGGCGAGCGCCGACTGCACGTCACCGACAACCACCCGTTCCTCGGTTTCGCTGGTGTCGCAGGGTCCGCATCGCAGGCCACCTACGTGAGGGCTGACGCTCTGGCGTACGTGGCGGTTCCTGCGAGTGCCCCGATGCGCGCCGTCTCGGGTACTGGTGGGACCGCCACGCTGACGCGGGCGCAGCCCGCGTCCTTGGAGGTCGTCGCGCCGGAGGTCTCCGGCCACCTGGGGACGGTGCCTACGTGGGACATCGAGGTCGAGGGCACGGGCAACTTCGTGGCCGAGGGCTTCATCGTCCACAACTCCAAGCTCACGATGAAGTATCCGGCGGTGTGGCTCATGGGCCGCGGGGCCAAGGGCGAGGTGCTGTCGGTCGCCTACGCCAACGACGGCCAGCACCAGGACGCCGGCGCCAAGATGGTCCACCACGCCAGCGACACGACCTCCAACATCGTGTCCAAGTCCATCTCCAAGGGCACCGGCCGCACCACCTACCGCGGCCTGGTCCAGATCGACGAGGGTGCCAAGCGCACCCGCGCGGCCGTCAAGTGCGACGCGCTGATGCTGGACGACGAGTCGCGCTCGGACACCTACCCCTACATGGAGATCGAGGAGACCGACGCCACCGTCGAGCACGAGGCGACCGTGTCCAAGGTCAGCGACGACCAGCTCTTCTACATGCAGTCGCGCGGCATCGACCAGGACGAGGCGATGGGCATGATCGTGCGCGGCTTCATCGAGCCGATCGCCCGCGAGCTCCCGATGGAGTACGCGGTCG
>DASWKO010000011.1:0-5225 GCA_036396595.1 Nitriliruptorales bacterium
TCGGCAACTTCACGACCGCGACCGGCACGTCGATGGCCGCCCCCCACGTGGCGGGTGCGGTCGCTGCGATCAAGCAGGCGCGCCCCGACCTCAGCCCGGACCAGGTGTTCGGGCTGCTGCGCGACACCGGCAAGCCGATCACCGATCCGCGCAACGAGATCACCCGGCCGCGCATCCGGGTCCAGTCCGCCATCGTGGGCGAGGCGATCGACGGGGATGGGGTCAGCGCCCCGACCATCTGCCCGCCCGACGACGTCTACGAGGACAACGACGGGGCGACCGGCACGGTGCTGTTCAGCGGCCGCCCCTACGCCGCGATCGCATGCGCGAACGACGACGACTGGTTCGTGATCTACGCCGGCGCCGGCCAGACCATGACGGTCGACGTGCGCTTCACCCACGCGGTCGGCGACCTCGACGTCGAGTTCTACGGGACGGCCGCGACCGTCCAGGCGAGCGGTGAGTCCGGGACCGACGACGAGGTGTTCACGGCGCTGACCACGGAGTCCGACTACCAGTGGGTGAGGGTGTTCGGAGTCGATGGGGACCAGAACACCTACCAGATCACACTGTCCACCACCGGGTGCGCCGATGAGTTCGAGGGCAACGACACCTGGGCTGACCGCGCGTTCCTCGACCCGCTCCCGGTCCCGAACACGCTGGGGCAGGTGTGCCCGGACGAGACGCCGACGCAGGTGGACGACGCGGGCGACGTCACCGGCGGCGACTGGTTCTCCTTCACCGCGACGGCCGGCCAGTTCCTGGCCGCCGACATCTACTTCGAGCACGGCGCCGGCGATCTCGACCTGTACCTGATCTTCGACGATCTCTGGGACGATGCGCGCGACGATGGGGCGACCGAGATCGAGGCGTTCGGGGCGTCGGTGCTCAGCCAGTCGCTCAGCGTCAGCGACAACGAGTCGATCCGCCTGATCGTCCCCGCCTCGGGTGACTACTCGCTGTTCGTCGACGGCTTCGCGGGTGCCTCGAACCAGTACTTCCTCAACATCGACCAGAGCTCGAGCTGCCTCGACGACCTCGACGAGTCCGACCCGGAGGGCCTGGCCCAGCTCTACCCCGAGTACGCGGAGTCAGCCGCGGCGATGCTGTGCGCCGGCGACATCGACTTCTACGGCGCCTGGGTGCCCGTGGGCGCGACGCTCGTGTCCACGCTGACCTACTTCCCCGACCTCGGCATCGGGGGCGACGGTCACCTCCAACTGCACCTGTTCGACCAGGACGGCAACGTCCTGGACCAGGGTCGGGGCAGCGACACCGGGGACGGCTTGTTGTTCCAGCGCGTGTTCGAGCACACCGTCCCGCTGACGAGCCCCGGCGGCCAGCCGGTCTTCCTCGCCGTCATCGGCGACCAGGAGACCGTGTCGAACTTCTACGACGTGCAGGTCTCGACCGTCACGGAGGGCAACCGGCCGGTTTACGACGACTTCGCCGACGCCGAGCAGCTCCCGAGCCTGCCCAGCTTCGCCGTGGCCGACCGCACCACCCACGGCACGACGGCCGAGGCGGGCGAGCCCGCCCACGCCGGCACCGCGGCGGACACCTCGATCTGGTTCACCTGGACCGCACCGCAGACGGGCCAGGCGACGTTCAGCACCCAACCCGCTGCCGACGCCTCCCCGGCCGCCGGTGAGACCACCTTCGACACGGTCCTTGCGGCCTACCGCGGGTCGGGCCTGACCGGTCTGTCCGAGCTCGACGCCAACGACGACGCCGCGGCCGACGTGACGTGGAGCCGGGTGACGTTCCCCGTCACCAAGGGCCAGACGTACCGGCTCGCCGTGGACGGCCCCGAGACCACGGACGTCGGGGTCCTGCGGCTGGGTTGGAGCATCGAGCAGGCGGTCGCGGCTGCCCCTGGGGGCGTGAGCGGCACGGCGGGCAACCGCCAGGCGACGGTGCGCTGGGACGAGCAGCCCGACGACGGGCGCGAGCCGGTCGAGCGCTACCGCCTCGTCGCGCAACCCGGTGGCGCCACCTTCACCTTCGACGTGTCGGACCTGACGGCGACCGGGGGGGTGCACGAGGCGGCGGTCACGGGGCTGGTCAACGGCACGGAGTACGCCATCACGGTGCAGGCCCTGAGCGCCAGCAGCTCGGGCAGCGACGGCACGTCCGCTGCGGTCGACGTCACGCCCACCGACCCGCCGTCCTCGCGGCTGTCGGGGGACGACCGCTACGCGACCGCTGCGGCGATCTCGGCGGCCGAGTTCGCCCCGGGGGTCCCGGTCGCCTACGTCGCGACGGGCCGCAACTTCCCCGACGCCCTGGCCGGTGTCCCCCGCGCGGCGCTGGACGGCGGTCCGATCCTGCTGGTCACCGACGCCGAGGTCCCCGCTGCGACGGCCACGGAGCTGCAACGGTTGAAGCCCGCCCGGATCGTGATCCTGGGCGGCCCAGCAGCCGTCGGCGCGACCGTGGAGTCCGCCCTCCAGGCCCACACGACGGGCGGGGTGACGCGCCTGTCGGGCACGGACCGGTTCGCGACGGCGGCCACGATCGCCGCGACCTTCCCGGCCGGCGCCCCCGTTGCGTACGTGGCGACGGGCCGGGGGTTCGCCGACGCCCTGGCCGGTGGCGCGGCAGCGTCCGTCGACGGCGGGCCCGTGCTGCTGGTCGAGCCCGAGAGCCTGCCGACCGAGACGCATGAGCAGCTCGTGCGCCTGCAGCCCGTGCGGATCGTGGTCCTCGGCGGGACCTCCGCCGTATCCGACGGCGTGTACCAGCAGCTCGCAGGGCTCGCCGGGGCCGGCGGCATCAGCCGCCTGTCCGGCCTGGACCGCTTCGCCACCGCGGCCCAGGTCGCCGGCACCTTCACCTCGCCGGTACCGGCGGTCTACCTCGCCAAGGGCGGGGACTTCCCCGACGCCCTGGCCGGCGGGGTCGTGGCGGGGCGCGGTGGGTCGCCGGTCGTGCTGGTTCCCACGGAGGGCGCGGTGCCGCCCGAGGTCCTGGACGTGGTCACCAGCCTCGCGCCACAGCAGGTGATCGCGCTCGGTGGCACCGCGGCGGTGACCGACGCCGTCCTCGAGGCGGTCAGGCAGGCCGCAGCAGGCTGAGCGGCAGCGGGCCACCGACCGTTCGGCGAGTTCAGAGCGGGTCGAGGCCGAGGCGCGCGCGGACGTCAGGTCGGCGCAGCGGAGGGTCGGTCGGGGGCGGCTGGCGCCTCGGAGGCAGATCGGCCAGCAGCTCGCGGGTGACCTGGGTGATCCGCGCGATGGCCTGCTCGTAGCGCGGCTCGACGTCTGCGTTCGGGGCGCGGATGCCGGTCACCTTGCGGATGAACTGGCGGGCGGCCGCCTCGACCTCGTCCGACGTCGCTGGCGGCTCCAGCCCACGCAGCTCCAGGATGTTGCGGCACACGGTCGGCTCCTGGCTCGGGTCGTGACAGCCTGGCACATCGGCGCTCCGGGATAGCCTCACGGGTGACACCTGCCAGACCGAAGGCGACGCGACCGATGAGTGGCCACGACCCCGAGGCCGTCAGTGGCTTCCCGATCGAACGCCTGTACACGCAGGCTCACCTCGAGGGCTTCGAGCCCGGCGAGCAGCTCGGCGAGCCCGGCGAGTACCCCTACACCCGGGGGGTGTACGACTCGATGTACCGGGGCCGGCTGTGGACGATGCGCCAGTACGCCGGGATGGCGACGGCCGAGGAGTCCAACGAGCGCTACAAGTACCTGCTGTCCCAGGGCACCACCGGGCTGTCGGTCGCCTTCGACCTGCCCACGCAGATGGGCTACGACTCCGACGCCGCGATCGCCGAGGGCGAGGTCGGCAAGGTCGGTGTCGCGATCGACTCGGTCGAGGACATGCAGCGGCTGTTCGACGGCATCCCGCTGGACCAGGTCTCGACCTCGATGACCATCAACGCCCCCGCGAGCCTGCTGCTGCTGATGTACCAGATCGTCGGCGAGGAGCAGGGGCTGGACCCGACCAAGCTGCGCGGCACGATCCAGAACGACGTGCTCAAGGAGTACATCGCCCGCGGCACCTACATCTACCCGCCCGCCCCCAGCCTGCGGATCATCAGCGACACCTTCGGCTACTGCACGCGCCACCTGCCCAACTTCAACACCATCTCGATCTCGGGCTACCACATGGGCGAGGCGGGGGCGAGCCCGGTCGAGGAGGTCGCGTTCACGCTCGCCGACGGGATCGCCTACGTCGAGGCGGCGGTCAGGGCCGGGCTCGACGTGGACGCGTTCGGGCCCAGGCTGAGCTTCTTCTTCGTGGCGCGCTCGACCCTGCTCGAGGAGGTGGCCAAGTTCCGCGCCGCCCGCCGGATGTGGGCCAGGATCATGAAGGAGCGTTTCGCAGCCCGCGACCCCCGGTCGATGATGCTGCGGTTCCACACCCAGACGGCAGGCGTCCAGCTCACCGCCCAGCAGCCCGAGGTCAACATGGCCCGGGTCACGATCCAGGCGCTGGCAGCCACGCTCGGTGGGACCCAGTCGCTGCACACCAACAGCTTCGACGAGGCGCTGGCGCTGCCCACCGAGCACTCCGCGCGCCTCGCGCTGCGCACCCAGCAGGTGATCGCGTACGAGACCGACGTGCCCGCCACCGTCGACCCGCTTGCCGGCAGCTACTTCATCGAGGACCTCACCGACCGCATCGAAGCGGGCGCCCTCGAGCTGATCCAGCAGATCGACGAGATGGGTGGTGCCGTCAAGGCCATCGAGGAGGGCTTCCAGAAGCGCGAGATCGAGCGGTCGAGCTACGAGCTGCAGAAGCGGATCGAGTCCAAGGATCAGATCGTGGTGGGCGTGAACGAGTTCACGATGGACGACGAGCCCGACATCACGCTGCAACGCATCGACGAGTCCGTCCGCGACGGCCAGATCGCGCGCATCGAGCAGCTCAAGCGCGAGCGTGACCAGGGCGGCGTCGACGACGCGCTCGAGGCCGTGCGCAAGGCGGCCCGCAGCGACGACAACCTGCTCGACCCGATGCACGATGCGCTGAAGCGGCGCGCCACCCTGCAGGAGGTCTGCGACGTCCTGCGCGACGAGTTCGGCAGCTACACCCCTGCCAACACGATGTAGGCCGGCTCAAGGTGATGCGCCCCGTGGCCGGAGCTTGCGGGTGGCCAGCGGGACGTCGGTGGTCAGCCCCGAGCGGACGTGACGGTGGCGGCGGGTGCCGTCGGGCAGGACGGTGACCTGCCAGTGGCCGTCGGTCTTGTCGATGTGGTCGGGGCGGGC
>DASWKO010000012.1:0-2873 GCA_036396595.1 Nitriliruptorales bacterium
CCGGTGCGGCTCACGGTGCTGGACGGCAGCGACGCCCTGGACCAGGTCACCACCTCGGTCATCTACCTCCGCGAACCGGTCGAACAACCCCTGGTGACGGTCCTGGCGTGGCCGCTCGACGACGCTCCGTGGCGCCGGGCAGGTGGCGTCTACGCACCCGGCGTCGGCGCAGCCGTGGCGGCCGGTAGCAGGCTCGACCGGATCCTGCTGGCGGCCGAGGCGCACCCGGACCTGCCCCTGACGTACCTGCCGGGGCCGCACCTGCTCGAGGATCTGGCCGACCGCGCCGACGGCTTCGCACGCGTGGAAGGCACCGGGGAGCCCGAGGGCGTGCCGGCGGAGGACCCCGAGGCGATCGGCTCAGCGAGGTTCCTCGACCGCATGCTGGCGCGCCTCCAGGCCGCGCTCCTGGACCCGGTGGCGGCGGCGTACGCCGATACCGACATCGCCGCGCTGAACCAGGCCCCCGACTCCCTGGACGGCGAGGCTGCCAGCGCGGTCGCGCGGGGCCGCATGCGGCTGGCGGACGTCGCCGGTCGGGTCCCCGAGCCGAGCACGTACTGGGCCAGCACGGCACTGGACACCTCCACGCTGGACGTGCTGGTGAACCAGGCAGCGACCGATCGGGTGCTGCTGCCCTTCGACCAGCTCGGCTACGAGGGCGAGCTCGACGCCTACCCGGACGACCTGCCGGGCCCGCTGGTGCGGCTGGCCACACCGTCGGGCCGGCGCCTGCTGGCGCTCGTCCCCGACCCCTACGTCGACCGGACGCTGCGCGAGCCGGACGAGGATCACGGACCCATCGTCGCCGCGCAGCGCGTCCTGGCCGAGACCGCCGTGCTCTGGACCGAGCTGCCGCTCACGCCGCGCCCCCTCGTCTTGATGCCTCCGCCCGGCTGGGATCCCCCCGGCCGCTTCGGGCGGCTGCTGCTCGACGGGGTCGTCGCCGCCCCGTGGTTGCAGCCGGGCGCCCCGTCCGACCTCGACGTGCTCGCCGTCGGGCGCGACGAATCGGTCGGGCTGCCCGTGGCGGCCGGGTCGCTGAGCGACGCCTTCCTGCGATCGATCCTGACCGCCCGTCGGGAGCTGGCGGCGGTGCAGGAGGCGCTGCCCGACACGGGTGGCCTGATTGCAGGGCGCAGCGTCGACGAGCTCGAACTGCAGCTCCTGCGCGCGCCGTCGGCGTGGTTCGTGCCCGGCGGTGCCGGCCGGGCCCTGGTCGACGACGTGCTCCGATCTGTCGACGCGGCCTATGGCGTGGTCGACGTCGCCGAGGGTGCCCGCATCACGCTCACCTCGGACAGCGGCCACATCCCGGTGACCCTCCAGCGGCCGGCGGGCGGCCCCCTCCGGGTGTTGCTCAGCATCGAGGGTGCGGGGGCGGAGCGGGCCAACCTCGCCTGGCCCGAAGGCCGCGTGAAGGCGGTCACGCTGCCGGGCACGGGCGCACAGACCTACTCCTTCGCCGTCCGGGCGCGCTCGACCGGCTCGTTCGGGGTCACGGTTCGCGTGACCGATCCCGCCGGCGTCCGGGAGCTCGCCCAGGGCCAGGTCACGATCCGCTCCACCGCGATCAGCGGACCGGCGCTGGGCGGGACCGCGATCGTGGTCGCCCTGCTGCTCGTGGTCGGGTTCGCGCGACGGCGTCCGGACCGGCCCAGGCTCGAGGTCGTCGGCTGAACCACCGGTGGAGGCAGCCGTGCCGCTACGCTCGGGGCTCGGGACGAGCATGTGGGGTGTGCCCGTGAGGACGACGCGCGACGACACCGGTGGGATCATCACCGGCTGGCTGATGCAGATGATCGTGTTCATCGCGATCCTCGGCTTGATCCTCTACGAGGTCGGTTCGGTCGGGATCACCGCCGTCTCGATGGACGACACGGCCCGCGACGTCGCCAGTGCGGCTGCCCTGAACTACCGTGAGACCAAGGATCTGGCCGAGGCCACCGAGGCTGGGACCGTCCGGGCGCAGTCGCTGGAGGTCGAGATCACCGAGGATCTCGTGGTCGACGAGGGCGACATCGTGGTCACGATCAGCAAGCAGGCACCCACGCTGATCATCCACAAGATCGGGTTCCTCGAGGATCTGACGCGACCCAGTGTGACCGGCCGGGCTCCGTGGGTCCCCCGATGATGGCTCGGCTGGACGGCACCGCCACGCACCACCGCGCCTGAGGAGGGACGACGCGGACAGCCCGCAGGTCGGCCGAGACGAGGACGGGCCGGACACGATCGGGGGCGACGATCCCACCCTGATGGACGTCACCCACCCCGACCCCGACCCGGACCCCGACCCGCAGCCACGCGGTGCACCCACGTGGCCCGGTTCGTTACGGACGCTGGCGGGCCGCTACCAGCTCGAGGAGCCGATCGCGTCGGGTGGAGCCGCGATCGTGTGGCGCGGCTTCGACGACGCGCTGTCGCGCTCGGTCGCGCTGAAGCTGCTGCACCCGCACCTGGCCAGCGATCCCGACACCGTCGAGCGCTTCCGCCGCGAGGCCGTGGCGGCGGCCCGCCTGAGCCACCCAAACGCCGTGGCCATCTACGACACCGGCCAGCAGCTCGACGTCGTGTACCTGGTGATGGAGTACGTGGACGGGCCATCCCTGCTCGACGTGCTGCAGGCATCCGGCCCGATGGACCCGGGCGTGGTCGCAGCCCTGGGTGAGCAGGTCGCCAGCGCGCTGGGGGAGGCGCACACCCAGGGGCTGGTGCACCGCGACGTCAAGCCGGCCAACATCCTGCTGACCAGCGACGGCGTGGCCAAGGTCACCGACTTCGGCATCGCCAAGGCGCTGTCGGGCCTGGAGTCGACGCTCACCACCCCCGGCACGGTGGTCGGCACCGCCGCCTACGTCGCTCCGGAGCAGCTC
>DASWKO010000013.1:0-4062 GCA_036396595.1 Nitriliruptorales bacterium
GGTCCGGTGACCGGCCAGCGCGTAGCTCACCAGCAGGCCCGCGACCTTGGGGTCGACGTAGATCCCGCCCGCCAGCACGTACCGGATCGCCTGGCGCAGCACCCACGGCTCGGTGGACTTGACCACGAACCCCCTGGCACCGGCCACCATCGCGCTGATCAGCGTCGCGTCCTCGTCGAAGCTGGTGAGCACCACCGACCTGCACTCCGGCCAGCGCTCGGTCAGCTCCCGGCAGGCCTCGATGCCGCTCATCCCCGGGAGGTGGATGTCCAGCACGGCCACGTCGGGGCGGTCGCGCGCCACCTGTTCGAGCGCGCGTTCGGCGGTCTCGTACTGGCCCACGACGTCGAAGTCGGGCTCGTCGCCAAGCAGCCCCACCAGCCCCTGCCGCACGTACGGATGATCGTCGATGACGGTGATCCGGGTCACGGACCCACCTCCTCCCCAGACATCGGTCGAGACGTCGGTCGAGGCGTCGGCCCAGGGGTCGATCCAGTCGTCCGGCCAGGCGTCGGTCGAGACGTCCGGCCAGACGTCTGCTGACGTTCGCATCGGCGTCGCTGTGCTCATCGCAGCTCCTGTCCTGTCTCGGACACCCCCGGCCCCGAGCCCGCGCGCGTGTCCCTCAGTGCGCGGATCGCGTGGGTGACCTCCTGTTTGCCCCGGTCGGCCAGCTCGGCGACCTGGTCCAGCCGTTCACCCCACGGCGACGCCGGAGGTAGTTGCTCCATCGACCGGCGCGCCATCAGCCCGACCGCCACGAAGAGCTGGCCGACGCTGTCGTGCAGGTCTGCGGCGATGCGACTGCGCTCGGCCGCCAGCGCGCGCTCGCGGTCCGCCTCGTCCAGCTCCGAGCGCAGCGCGCCACGGTTGGCGACCTCGATCACACCCCGCGCCAGCGCCTCGAGGAACGAGCGGTCGTCGCCGTCCAGCGTCACCGGCCGCACGCGGATGCTGCCTGCGTGCCGCCGGCCCAGGCGCATCGGGATCGACAGCGTCGCATCGGGCAGCTCGACCGCGCCCCGCTGGCCGCGCCAGGCCCGGCGCTCGTCGGGCGTCGGAGCGCCCGCCCCGAGGAAGTCGGTCAGCCGCCGGTCGCGGAACGCGATCGACCTGACCTCGACGCCGTACCCCGACAGCAGCTCGTTGAGGCGGGCCACCACGCTGTGCGCGTCGGCGCCCTCGACGATCGTGGACGACAGGTCGTACAGGATCTCGAAGCGCCGCACCTGGCGCTGGAGGCGGTCCAGCAGCGTCGTGCGCTCGAGCGCGCTGGAGGCCATCGAGGCCAGCGCCTC
This sequence comes from Nitriliruptorales bacterium, assembly GCA_036396595.1. GTDB lineage: Bacteria > Actinomycetota > Nitriliruptoria > Nitriliruptorales > Nitriliruptoraceae > DASWKO01. The sequence goes on from DASWKO010000013.1 coordinate 1,299, forward strand.
GGCGGCCGCGAGCTGCTCGGCGTCCAGCGAGTTGCCTCCGGCGAAGCCCAGCAGCACCGCCCCGCGGGGGGCGCCCTCGACCGCAAGCGGCAGGACCACGTACTCGAGGCGGCCGGCCTCAACGCCCACGACGCGGTCGAACCACGGGTCGTCGAAGCGCAGCGGCCCGAAGCTGGTCGCCCACTCGGAGCGGGCGCGCTCGGCCACGTGCGCCGGGATGAACGCGACCGGGATGGGGCCGTTGGGCGCGCGGGTGCCGCGCGTCGCCAGCGGCGTCAGGCGGGTCTGCTCGGTGTCGAACAGCCCGATGCCGCAGACGCGCGCGTCCAGCAGGTCGGCGTACGCGTCGGCCAGCGTCTCGGCGATCTCGCGCGCGCTCATCTGCTGGGTCAGCGCGGCCGAGCCCTTGGCCAGCGCCTCACGCAGGCGCGCCCGCCGGGTGCTGGACTCCAGGGTCCGCGCGTTGCGCACCACCATCCCCGCGTAGGCGCCCAGCGTGCCCAGCCGCTCCACGTCGCCGTCGTCGGGTGTGTCGCCCGACGCGAGCTCCACCGCCATCAACCCGCTCGGCTGCCCACCGGCCACCAGCGGCGCCAGGACCACCGACTCCACGTCGAAGCGCTCGGCCCACGCGGTCGGCACGTGGTCCGAGGCCAGCGCGTCATCGATCGCCACCGGGACCCCCGCCAGCATCAGTGCCCACACGTCGGGGATCGTCTCGAGGTCGATCGGCTCCATCGAGGTGAACGCCGACCACATCTCCGGGTCGGGCCGGGTGGCGATCGACACCGCCGGCTCCAGGTGCCGGTCCTTGATGAGGAACACGCTGGCCCGGTCGGCCGGGCAGATCCGCAGCGCCAGCTCGGCCAGCTTGCGCAGCACCTCCCGCAGCTCCAGGGACGAGTTGACGGTCAGCGCCACCTCGTCCAGCAGGTCGGCGTCGGTGGGGGCAGCCAGCGGCGGGCCGCCGAGCCGCGCGAACGCTGCCACGTCCACGATCGGCCTCTGCCTCTGATCCGTCTGATCCGTCTTCTCTGTCACCACGTCCTGCCGTCCGCCCACGTGCTGGTGGGGCTCACAGTTCGCAGGGGACGGTTCGCCCCTCACTAGTGGTACGTACGAGAGGGCCGATTGGTTACGGTGCTTGCGCACGTTTCTCGGCGGCAGGCGCGCACGTCGCCCGGCGGCAGGCGCACGCGACGACCCGCGACGCGCCGCTACCTGGCGTTGTGAGCTGCCTCAGGACGACAGCGCGCGCAGGAAGATCCGCGCCGCGTCGGTGCGGTTGGCCGCCCCCAGCTTTGCGGTGACGTGGCTGACGTGGGTCTTGACCGTGTGGCGGCTGATCCCCAGCTCTTCGGCGATCTCGTCGTTGGTGCGGCCGCGCGCCATCGCGTCGAGCACGCCCCGTTCGGCCCGGGTCAGCGCGATCGGCCCGAGCAGGTCTGCGTCCGCGACGCCCGCGTGGCCGTTGCCGTCGCGCACGACCGGCCGGGGACCGTCATCGGCCAGCGAGACCGCCGACTCCCCCACTGCGACCGTCCGGACCGCCCAGGCCAGCACCTCGTCCGAGGCGTGAGGCGGCAGCACCGCGGTCGGGCCGGCCCGCATCAGGCGGCGCCCGACCTCGCCCAGCTCGGCCCCACCCCACACGACCACGCCGATCGTGGGCCACCGCCGTCGCAGCTCGGCACACCACCGCACGACCGACCCGGGGTCGTCGTCGAGCACGATCGCCGCCGTGGGCGCGTGCCCGTGGACCGTGCGGGTCGCGTCGGGGACCGACCCGCCCGTCCCCACGACCGTCGCGACGCCGTCGAGGCGCCAGACCAGCCGCGCGCGCTCGTACGGCGACGAGCCGACCGCCACCACATCGATGTGGCGGCCCCCGCCTGCGTGGCCGGATCGTGTCCTGTCGCTCACGGTTCACCCCTCCGTCGTGCCCGTGTCACTTCCTCGCCTGCGCCTGCCTGCGCCCCGACCGCCACCAGGTCGATGTGGCGGCCCCCGCCTGCGTGGCCGGATCGTGTCCTGTCGCTCACGGTTCACCCCTCCGTCGTGCCCGTGTCACTTCCTCGCGTGCGCCTGCCTGCGCCTCGATCACCCGGTCATGGCGGCCTCGAGCTGTGATCGGATCGCCTCGCTGACGACCGCGGTGCCGCCGACCACGACGCCGCCCGTGAGCCGCGCCGCGTTCGCCCGCAGGAACCCGTCGATACCGGTGTGCAGCGCGTCGTCCTTGCCGTTGACCAGCACCACGATGCCGCCGATGCGCGCCGCCAGGGCGGTCGCGGCCAGCCCGTCCGGGTAGTTGTCACCGGTCGCGAACACGACCGGGACCTGCGTCGCCGTCGTGCGCTTCAGCGCCTCGGCACCGACCGCGGCCGAGGTGGCGTAGCGGTCCTCACCGTGCAGGCGCACCACCTCGTAGCCCAGCTCCTCCAGCCGGTCCGCGACCGCCTGGCCGATGGCCGCCAGCCCGCCGATCACCAGGACCCGCTCGGTCCCGAGGCCGGCCAGCGCCTGCTCCGTGACGACCGGGAGCCGGTCACCGTGGGTCAGCAGCGTGGGCAGCCCGGCGGTCGCGGCCAGGGCCCCGGCCGACAGCGCGTCCGGCCACGCGCGCTTGTCGATGTCGTGCCTGCCCAGCGTCAGCGCCACCTCGCTGGCCGGCGACGCGCCCACCTCGGCGGCCACCGCGGCCGCGGTGGCGAACCGGTCGCTGCCCTCGAGCCGCCGCACCTCGTAGCCCTCGGCCTCGAGC
>DASWKO010000014.1:0-6681 GCA_036396595.1 Nitriliruptorales bacterium
GGGCCGGCCAGACGCGACGGAGGACGTGCCGGTTGTGGCTGACGCTGCCCTCCCCCGACCCGCGACACCGACACCGCCAACCACACCGCTGTGGGGCCCGACCGTGAAGCGGCCTCCGGCACGTCACGCAGAAGCCACGGGAGGAAGAGAGACGAAACCGATGCTGATCGCCGAGGCCCACGTCCAGACCGAGCGCTCCAGCCGGTTCCTCGTCCAACTCTGTCAACATGTGAACCACCTGGCGCAGGCGCACCCGCAGATGGAGGCGCATGTCGAATGGTCCGACGACCGCGGGGTGATCAGTTTCGGATGGGGCCGATGCACGCTCGGGGCCGAGCCGGGCGCCCTGACGCTGCGCGCCGAGGCCGGTGACGAAGAGAGCCTGCAGCGCATCGAGCAGCGCGTCGCCGACCATCTCGAGCGGTTCGGCACACGCGATCACCTGACGGTGAACTGGACACGGTCCCAGGGCGCGGGCGAGCAGCTTCCGAGGCAATCGCCCCCCGCGACGGGGGACACCCCGTCTGGCTGACCTGTCCCCGATCCAACGACGGCGCTGTCGCCGTCATGAAGCAAATCGTGACAACCCGCGCGACAGAGTAGGACATGCCCATGGCTGACCCGCCCCCCTACCCCGACTCCGGCGACGACACCGGGGTGGAGCCTGACCGCGCAGCGTCCACCGGCATGCCACGCTGGCAGAAGGTGGTCGGGATCATCGGCCTCCTCGTGGTCCTGGCGATCGTCATCCTGCTGTTCGGTCCCGGCGGTGGTGGCCACGGCCCTCAGCGCCATGGTGCGATCAGCCCTGTTGCCGACGGCGCCGTCGAGATCGCCGTGACCGCCGATGACTTCGCGTACGACCCTGACGAGATCACCGTCACGCTCGGCGGCGACGTGGCGATCGTGCTCACGTCGATCGACATCCTCCACGACTTCACGATCGACGAGTTCGACGGCCACGTCGCCGCCGAGCCGGGCGAGACCGCCACCGGGGGGTTCCGTGCCGACCGACCCGGCCGGTACATCTTCTACTGCGCGGAGCCGGGCCACCGGCAGGCCGGCATGGAAGGGACCCTCATCGTGGAGGCCGGTGGCCTCACGCCCGAGTGATTTTCAGCGTCTCCACGAAGAGGGTCCCACGCCCGAGGACTTCGAGGATCTCCACGGGTGACCGTGCCACCCGCCTCCGCAGTTCGCGCTCACGACGACAACGGCCGGTTGGTTCGGCGCGACCCGACCTCGGCCCGGGCGCTCCGAATCCGATCATGTAGGACGCAGTCAGATCCAAGCGATCAGGAGGTTCGAACTGATGCACTCGCTTCGCGAAATGCTGGGCTTGCTTCGTGCTTCGCCGGGGTTCGTAGCCGCTGTGCTGGTCACCCTTGTGGCAGCTGGGTTCAACGGCCTGATGGTCTTCCTGATGATGTTGGAGATCGACTTGCCGGGGGCATTCGGCCGAATGACGCACTTCCAGGAGCCACGCCACCGCGTCCACGATCTCACGTTCGGGTTCCTCTTCGTGCCGGGCGTAGTAGGGATACTCGCCCAGCTCCGGCGGCCAGTGAAGAACGTCGCCGGAATGTTGATGGCACTGATCCCCTCGGTCGGGCTGCTGCTGACCCTGCTTCTGACCTTGGCCGTCACGAACAACACGAGAGTCTTGCAGCCTCCGTGGATAACGGTCGGCGCGTCAGCGCTCATCGCGATGAGTCTTCACCCGGCTGGGAGTGATTTCTTCCGGTCGTTCCGGGTCTCGCGAGTCAACTGGGTGATGCTTGGGCTGGTCATCGTCGCGGCTGTGCCGCTGCTCGTATTCGCGTCCACCAACATCGGGCTGCAGGGGGCCGTCACCGACGACCATGCCGCCGCCGGACACTACGGGTTCATGGCCGCGTTCGGCTTCACCGTTATCGGGGTGGGTGTGTTGGCGAGCCTGCGGGCTGACGGCTGGAGGATTACCGCATGGGTCGCCGGCCTCCTGCCCGCGCTCCTCGGGCTGACCTCGGTGGTGTACCCGGACGTCGACTCGAGCCTGGGGCTGGGCTGGGCACTCGCGGCGATCGCCTGGGGCGTCGGGTTCGTCGCGGCGGCCGAACTCGCCCGAGACGCGGAGGGCCCGACGCTGCTCGGTTCACGGGTCGTGGGTTCGGGAGCAGCACGGGGTTAGGACGTACTCAGGTGGCGTTCAGGAGCCGCTGGCATGCTGCGTTCGGTCCAGGAGCGTCATGCGAGTGCTTGTCGTGGAGGATGATGTCCGGCTGGCGCAGGTGCTGGCATCCGGGCTTGTCGCCGAGGGCTTCAACGTCGACGTGGTCGACGATGGGATGGCGGGGTACTGGCAAGCACGTGAGGGTGTCTACGACGCCGTGGTGCTCGACCTCATGCTGCCGTCGCTCAACGGCTATCAGGTCGCGGAGCGGCTGCGCCAGGACGAGGTGTGGACGCCCATCCTGATGCTGACCGCCAAGGACGGCGAGTTGGACGAGGCCGAAGGGCTCGATGTCGGGGCGGACGACTACCTGCGCAAGCCGTTCTCGTTCGTCGTGCTGGTCGCGAGGTTGCGGGCCCTGGCCCGGCGGGGCAGCGCTCCTCGGCCGCGGCTGCTGAGTAGTGGTGCGCTGACCCTGGACCCGCAGTCTGGAGACTGCACCGTCACCGGGCAGCCGGTTCCCCTCCAGCCGCGCGAGCGGGACATGCTCGAGGCGCTGCTGCGCGGCCACCCGCGGGTCATGTCCAAGGACCGGCTGCTGGATGCCGTGTGGGGTATCGACGCCCCGAGCGATGCCAACGTGGTGGAGGTGTACGTGTCGTCCCTGCGCCGCAAGATCGGCGCCGACCGGATCCAGACGGTCCGGGGGCTGGGCTACCGGCTGGTCGATCCCGATGGCTAGTTGGCTGGGGTCGCTGCGCGTACGGATCACGGTCCTGGCGACCGTCGCGGTCGCAGCCGCGCTGGTGGTCGCGTCCGTCGTGCTGGTGTGGGCGGTGGAGCGGACCGGCGTCGGGCAGGTGCGGGATGCTGCACGTGGCGAGGTGGACCGCGTCGCTGAGGCGCTCATGGCCGGGGAGCCCTTGACCCGCCCGGACGAGGCCACGTTCGGTGGGTCCTCGGTGCTGGTGCTGGTGCAGGACGAGACCGGCGAGGTCCTCGACACCGTGCCGTCCGGAGGGTCCGGTAGCCGGCTGCACCAGATCCCCGGTCTTCAGGGCCTCGCAGATGTCGGTACGACCTCGCGTGGCGACGTCGAGCACCTGTCCGACGAGGCCCACGACCGGCGGGAGGACCGCGTCGTGGACACCCGGATCCACCACGCGGGCGGGGACCTCGTGGTCGCGTCGCGCAGCGTCGACGGCCCTGACGGGACCAGGACGGTCGTGGCGGTCTCACCGCTGGCCGAGGTCGCCCAGAGCGTGGATGCGGTGATCCGAGCCCTGACGATCTCCGCGCCGCTTCTGCTGCTGTTCGTCGCGGCCACCACGTGGCTCGCGGTCGACCGCTCCCTGCGGCCGGTGGAGCAGATCCGCCGTCAAGCCGACGCCATCAGCCACTCGACGCTGTCCGACCGGCTGCCTGAGCCGACTTCCGCAAGAGAGCTCCATCAATTGACCGCCACGCTCAACGAGATGCTCGGTCGGCTCGAAGCAGGAGCCCGGCGCCAGCAAGAGTTCATCGCCGACGCCTCCCATGAGCTGCGCACGCCGCTGGCGGCGATGCGGGCCGAGCTGGAGGTCGCGCTGGCGCACGCCGACACCGCCGAGTGGCAGCCCGTCGCCCGCCGGCTGCTGGCCGACCAGCGGCGGCTCGAGCAGCTCACCACCGACCTGCTGACGCTGGCGCGGCTCGAGGACGCGGGTATCCGGCTCGACGCCGAGCCGGTGGACCTCGCACCCATCGTTGCCGTGGAGCTCGACGCGCTCACTACCGTGGAGCTGGAGACCGACATGCGGCCGGTGCAGGTGCAAGGCTCGGCGGCCGACCTGGCCCGGCTCGTGCGCAACCTCGTCGACAACGCCGCCCGCTACGCCGACCGTCGCATCGCGGTCGTCCTGTGCGACGAGGCCGGCCACGCCGTGCTGAGGGTCGACGACGACGGGCCGGGGGTGCCCGAGGCTGACCGCGAGCGGGTGTTCGAGCGGTTCACCCGGCTGGATGGCAGCCGGACGCGCGCCGGCGGCGGGGTGGGGATCGGGCTCGCCCTGGTGCGACGCGTGGCCGAAGCCCACGGCGGCAGCGTCACGATCGGCGACGCCCCCCTGGGCGGGGCACGCTTCGAGGTCCGGATCCCGACCGGCTGACCGGCGACCGGTGGCGTGGCGGCCCTGCCGCTGAACCGCTTCTCAGATGCGCTCAGGAGCCACTCAGGATGGCTTGCCATACTTGCACGCGACAGAGGAGAGGCGACATGCCACGCACGACCGTATGGCGGCGCACGTTCGGTGCGGTTGCGGCTGTCGTCGCACTGCTGGTCCTGAGCGCCTGCGACGGAACCTCCGGCGGCGGCGGGGTTGCCTCCGTCGGGGAGGGGGCGGATGCGGCAGCGGCCGAGGACGGCGAGGACGCCCCACCGCTGGACGCGGATGCTCAGGCGCTGGCCTTCGCCGAGTGCATGCGCGAGGAGGGCGTCGACATGCCCGACCCGGCGCCCGGTCAGGACGGCCTGCGCGAGGCCTTCCGGCGCGAGGATGTCCAGGACGGGGACCGGGCGACCATCGAGCAGGCCCTGGCCGCCTGCGAGGACCTCCTGCCGCAGCGTGACCACGGGGCCGGGGCCGGTCACGACCAGGAGCGCGACGAGATGATGCTCGAGCTCGCCGAGTGCCTGCGCGAGCAGGGCCTCGACGTGCCCGACGACCTGTTCGCGGGTGGGGCGATGCATGACGTCGAGGACGACGAGCTCCGCGCCGCGATGGAGGAGTGCCGCGACGTGGCGGGAGGCGTGCGGGGAGGCGGCCACTGATGAGCACGGTCGACGAGACGCACACCGTGGCGGCCACCGACGCCGAGCCGGAGCCGGCCGAGCCCCGGCGCCGGCGCCGCGGCCTGGCCTGGCTGGCGCTCGGCGGGGCTGTTGTCGCTGCCGTCGGTGTCGGCGCCTGGCTGTGGGCGAGCAACACGTCCGCGGAGCCGGCACCCGCCGCGACCGGCCCGGCCGCCACCGCGACCGTCGAGCGGGGGACGATCGCCGCGACCGATAGCTGGGACGCCACCCTGGGGCACGGGAGGCCGTTCACGGTCACCAGCGGCAGCGAGGGCACCATCACCCGGCTCGTCGGCCAGGGTGTCACCGTCGGGCGCGGCGCCGAGCTGTACCGCGTCGACGAGCAGCCGGTGACCCTGCTGTACGGCGTGGTGCCGATGTACCGGGACGTGGGGCCGGGCGACTCCGGTGCCGACGTCGAGCAGCTCGAGGCCAACCTGGCCGAGCTGGGCTACGACGGGTTCACGCTCGACGATCAGTACACCTCGTCGACCGCCCAGGCGGTGCGCGCCCGGCAGGCGGACATCGGCGCGGAGCAGACCGGCACGGTGGCTCGCGGCGACGTCGTCTTCGTCCCGCAGGGCGGCCAGGTGGACGCGCTGCGCGCTGACGTCGGCGATCGTTCAGGGCCGGGGACGGCCATCCTCGACCTCACCGGCACCGACCAGGTCGCCAGCCTCGAGGCCGACGTGGACGACCGGGACCGGTTCGAAGTGGACACCGCGGTGACCGTCGTCCTCCCCGGAGGCGACGAGGTCGCCGGCACGGTCAGCGCCACCGCGGTCGTCGAGGTGCGCTCGGACGGCCCCGAGGGCGACACCGAGTCGATCCTCCAGGTCGAGATCGCCCTTGGCGAGCAGGTCCCGGACGAGTTCGTCGGGGGCCCGGTCGACGTCGTCGTCGCTGTCGACGAGCGCACCGACGTGCTGCTGGTGCCGGTGAACGCGCTGCTGGCCCTGGCCGAGGGCGGCTACGGGCTCGAGGTCGTGGCCGACGACGGCACCACGTCGCTCGTCGCGGTCGAGACTGGCCTGTTCGCCGAGGGCAAGGTCGAGGTCAGCTCGGCCGACGTCGCCGAGGGCACGGTCGTGGGGGTGGCGGGACGGTGAGTCCGGACACGCGCATCCTCGGGCTGCGCCGGCGGCAAGCCGGCGGCGCAGCGGCACCGGCCACCGACGGCGAGCACCCGGTCGCCGAGCTGAGCGGGGTCACCCGCACCTACCCCGGCCGCCCGCCGGTCCGGGCCCTTCGGGCGGTCGACCTGCGCATCGACCGCGGCGAGCTGCTCGGCATCGTCGGTCCGTCGGGCTCGGGCAAGACGACGCTGCTCAACGTCCTGGGCACGCTCGACCGCGCTGACGCTGGCACGGTCCGCATCGACGGGCACGACGTCAGCACGCTGACCGATCGGCAGCTGTCGGCGCTGCGGGCCCACCGGATCGGCTTCGTGTTCCAGCAGTTCTTCCTCGCCCCCGGCGTGAGCGCGCTGGACAACGTCGCGGACGGGCTGCTGTACACCGGGCTGCCGCTGGCGGAGCGCCGGCGATGGGCGAGGCAGACCCTCGAACGGGTCGGGCTCGCCGACCGCGCGCACCACCGCCCGAACGAACTTTCGGGCGGCCAGAACCAACGCGTCGCGGTCGCCCGGGCGCTGGTCGGGCGACCCTCCCTGCTGCTCGCCGACGAGCCAACCGGAGCT
>DASWKO010000015.1:0-19710 GCA_036396595.1 Nitriliruptorales bacterium
ACTCAAGTACACCGGCCGTGGCGCTCGACCAAGGTGCCGGAGCGATCAACCTCGGCCGCTGGTGGAACGGGCCCATCTACTTCGATGGGCGACTCGACGAGATCGCGGTGTACGGCCGTGCGCTATCTGCCGCCGAGATCCAAGAGCACTACAACGTAGGGACGGGAGCCTGACATGGGCTGGGACCGCGAAGGCACCGGCGGAGGCGGCTCCGGCGGTGCCGACGGTGTGTTCGTCGGTGCCAGCGTGGTCGAGAATGGCGGTCAATCCATCGGTACTGGCGTCGCAACGAAGGTCGCACTCAACACTGCGCCGGTGGTCGATACCGACGGGTTCTTCGATGATGCCAACGACCGCCTGGTCGTGCCTGCCGGGCTGGACGGCTACTACCGGGCGCGGGGCGCGGTCTACCTGGTCGCGAACGAGACGTCGAACTTTTTCCTGCGGATATTGGTCAACGGGGCTGCTCCCCTGACGACGATTGTGCAGCACGTCACGGTTCGTGGAGCGGTCACCGACACGCCCGCGCTGTCGCTCGTGGCCGGTGACTACGTCGAACTGTCGGTCTTCACCGCGCAGGGACGTAACCTCGCGGCTGCATCGCTCGATCTGGTTCGGGTGGCTGGTGGTGCACAGGCTGACGCGGACTGGCACGAAGTCGGAACCTCCGGAGAGCCGGCGTTCGGCACCGGCTGGGACTCCTACGACAGTTTCAACGGGGCGGCCCTGTTCGGTCCGGTCGCGTTCCGCATCTTGCCGTCCGGGCTGGTCGTCATCAAGGGCGCTGCTGACGGGTCGGCATCGGCGGGCAGCACCATCTTCACCCTGCCCGCCGGCTACCGGCCCGCCCACGAACGGCGGTTCGCAGCCATCCGCCAGAACCTTTTCGGTCAGCTACTCGTCCAGGCGGACGGGACCGTCAAAACATTGGGTGCATCCGCAGGGGACTACGTGGCCCTGGACTGTGCGTTCTACGCCGACCAGTGACGTGGGCAGCACGTCCGTGCCGGCGTGCATTCCCCACCAAGAGGACATCACATGACCGACAACACCACCGAGACTGAGTACGTCACCGAGACCGTGCTGGGCGAACTCGTCGTGTCCGAGCCCACCCGAGGTGTGCGCACGTCCGAGTTCTGGTTGACGGTCGTGGGTGTGGCCGCGATCGTGGCTCTGTCGCTGGTGGGTGATCTGCCGGCCGACACGGCTGCGCTGGCGGTCACCGGCGCCACCTTCGGCTACGGGCTGTCACGCGGCCTGGCCAAGCGGGCCTGACACCGTGACCGCCGCCGAACGTGCGATGCTGGACGAGGTCCTGGAGCGGGTCTTTGACCGCATCGCTGACCGCCTCGGGCTGTTCCGCGCCGAACTGGCGGCCGAGATCGCCTCGCTGCGTCAGGATCAGGGTCACGGCGTGGCGACCTTGCAGGCGGCGGACGCGGTGACCCGGGACCGTCTCGACGAGGTGATGGTCGACCAGGGCCGCATCGTCGGCAAGATCGAGACGATCGAGGCCGACACCAACCGTGCGTTGGCCTCCTTCCGTCGCGAGATCCTCGAGGTGGTCCGTGACGCGCTCGCCCAGGTCTCCGAAGCGGCGGCCGCAGCACGCGAGGAAGCCGCCGACGAGCACACCGAACTACGGCAGGCGATCGACCATGCCGTGTCTGCCGCCGCCGAAGCCCGCCGCCGACTCCACGAGGACCTCGCCCCGATCAAGGCCGGCTGGACCAACGATCACGGACGGACGCTGCCCCAGCGCGTCTCGGCCACCGAACTGGTGGTCGAGCGTGCCCGCTGGACGATGTTGGGCGCTGCCACCGCCGGCGCCGCCGGCGGCGCCGGCGCGTTCGCGCTGATCGCCCGCGCCTTCAACCTCGGACCCTGACCGATCCCCGGAGGCTGACGTGGCACGCCGCGCCCGCGCGCTCGCGCAACTGCTCGCCGAAGTCAACGTCGTCTACCAGCTCCGTGACACCTCCTCAGACGGCTGGATCGGTGACCCTGCCCACGCGAGCAGACCGTCCGACCACAACCCCAACGCCGCCGGCCACGTACGCGCCCAGGACTTCGACGAGGACCACGACCCCGGCGACGAGCAGATCGGCCCCCTGCTGTGGTCGTTCCTGCTCGCGCGCCGCGACCCGCGCCTGAGCTACGTGATCTACGAGCGGCAGATGTTCAGCTCGTACCCCACGTCGGGCCATCCGGCGTGGGCCGTGCGCCCCTACACCGGGCCCAACGGGCACCTGCACCACCTGCACGTGAGCGTGTCTGACGACCCGGCGCTGTACGACGACCCGGCCCCGTGGGGCTTCGCACCTGAGGAGGACCCGATGCCCGCAGCACTGACCTCAGGCGAGACCGGCGGCCAGGTCGTCGACTGGCTGCTGCGCCTGGCGATCGCCTGCGCCCTACGTGGCGTGTCACTCGACGGGCTCGACTTCGGGCACGCGGTCGAAACGGCGACGTACACCGGCGCAGCCAAGGCCGCTGTCAACCGCTACCGGGACGCGTGCGGCCTCCCGCAGACCGGCGTGTACGACTACAGCGTCCTGGCCCGCGTCGTCGACGACCTGGCCCACCCTGGCGGCGAGCCGGGGGCGGTCCCAGCCCACCAGCACAGGTCGACGGTCGGCGACGTCATCACCTGACCGGCACGCGCCGATGTCGCGCCGTGCACTGGACGGTGGCGGTGTACGGCTGGTGGCGCTGCCGCCGCGGCCACCACATCGAACTCACCGACGACCCGCCGCTCGAGCTCGGCGACCGGCGCTACACGATCCTGACCTGCCTACGCTGCGGACGGGCACGACGCCTGTGACCTGCCGAGCCCGCGCCCCTCCCGGCCGCCCCACCCCGCACCCGTTCACACCCAGCCCCACCCGCCTCGACGAGGCGGGTGGGGATTCTTCACGTTCGGGAACTATTCCGCCGTAATGGCCGGCGGCCGGCCGCGACCACGCAGCTCCACGCCGGCCTCGATCAGCCGGCCAACCGCCACACGGCCGTCTGAGGCCCGAACCCGGAGTCGAGCACGAACTGGAACCGGTCGGGGGCCGCGTCGGCGGGCAACGCGAACCCGATGCACCCGGTGCGGGTGTCGCCCGGAGGCATCGTGACCGAGCTGCCCAACGACTGGCACTCGGCGAGGTCACCGCCCAGGATCGCCACGTCGTACTGCTGGTTGCTGGCGTCGATCAGCGTGGCCCCGTTGCCGGGCGAGTCGCTGTAGTCGACGTCGCCGACGTTGGCCAGGGTTAGACGCAGCGCCACGTAGCGTCGTCCCTCGCCGGGGTCATCGAAGTCGTTGCCCGGGGTGGCCGGGTCGATCATCTCGTCGACGGTGACCGACACCTGCAACTCGTCGTCGGCGCCCTGCAACGTGATCGCGTCACCGACGGCCGCGGTCTGCTGGCCCTGGGGCTCGGTGTCGTCGGGCTGGCCGTCGCCGTCGACGTCGGTGTCGGTGGCCTCAGGCCGGTCGGGCTCGGAGGTCACCGTGGTGGTCTCGCATCCGGCCAGCAGCAGCACCAGGCCGAGGACGAGCGTGGACAGGTCGCGCATGTGTGGCCCCTTGGGTGGATGACGGTGGACGCTAGTGGGCGCGGTGCGTGCCGGCTAGGCGCAGGGGGTGAGATGTCACCCGCCTGCCTATACGTCGCCGACGATGCGCAGGTGGTCGCGTCGTCGCCAGGCATGGGCGGCCGGCGGGGTCGGTGTGGGGTCGGGCCGCCGCCCGGACAGGTCCAGGCGCATCCCGACGTCGAGGAGGTGGTCGGGGTTGACGTGGGTGTAGATGTCGGTGGTGGCCAGCGATGCGTGCCGTAGCCAGTCACGGACCTCGTGGGGCCGGGCGCCGGCGTTGAGCAGCAGGATCGCGCAGGTGTGGCGCAGTTGGTGGGGGGTCAGGTGGCCCAGTCCGGCGGCAACCCCGACCTCGCCGACGCCGCGTCGCAGGTACTTGGCCGAGCACGGCGCGTCCCGGTGCGGCAGCGGCGAGGCCATCACCCACGTCGCCGACGGGCAGTGGGCGCGCCAGGAGGCCAGCGCGGCAGCGGTGTCGGGCAGCACCGGCAGGGCGTGCTCGGACCCGCCCTTGGCCACGAACCGCATCGTGCCCGCGCTGATCGCGTCCCAGCGCAGCCCGCGTGCCTCGGTGTTGCGCAGCCCCTGGCAGGCCAGCAGGCACACGGCGACGTGCCAGCGCGGGCCGGCCGCGGCGGCCGCGGCGTACACCGCTTCGGCGGCGGGGCGGGTCAGCGCGCGGGGCAGGCGCTGGCGGGCACGCACGGTGGGCACGTCGCACATCGGGTCGCCCGCCAGCGCGCCGGTGGAGGCCAGCCAGGTGCACCAGGCCGCCAGGGCGTTGCGGCGATGCTTGCGTGACTCGGCCGCCTCCGTGCGGCCCACCCAGGCGCCCAGCAGGTCGGGCGTGGCCATCCCGACGTCGGCGACGTGGTGTGCGGCCAGCCAGCGGTGCAGGTGGGCGGCCTGCCAGCGGTAGGCGTCGGTGGTCGAAGCCAGCCAGCCGCGGGTGGTGCGGCCCCAGGCGGCGAACGCGTCGAGGTGGTCCTGGTGGTCGAGGTGGTCGAGTGCGCGGACGTCCATGTCGGTGCTCCCATCGTCGGCGTCAGGTGACGCGCGACCAGCCTGGTCGCGGGCGACAGATCACGCGGCCCGGAACCAAACCAACGGGTTTGGTACCGGGCGGACGGACGCGAGCACCAAACCGGCAGGTTCGGGGTTCGAGTCCCTGGCGGCGCACTCAGGAAACCGGCTCCAGCAGCCGGTTTCTTGCTGTTTCTGGGCTTGGCCATGTTGCGGTCGGCTGGTTGTCCACAGGGCTGGTGCCTAACTGCTGCCAACGACCGCAGTTCGGCGTAGGGTCCGCGAGTTCCGTGGCCAAGGAGCAGCGTCTGCGTCCGTCAGTGGCCTGGATGACACTTGACAGTAATGATCCAGTTGTTCACACTAGACGTGAACTACTGGATGAGGAGTAACGATGGTCTCTGCAGGTATTTCCACCGGTGGTCGGTCCGAGTTGGCGCGACTGACCCGAGGTGGGCGTCGTCTCGTCACCGTGGAGGATGCCGCATCCGCCCTCGAGCTCGACCGCTCGTCGGCCGCGAAGAAGCTCGCGCGCTGGACGCAGGAGGGGTGGCTGCGACGCGTACGCCGCGGCCTGTACATCCCGGTGCCGGTCGACGCACCGAACCCCAGAACGTGGACGGAGGACCCACGGGTTCTGGCCGACGCCGCCTGGTCACCGTGCTACTTCACGGGCTGGACCGCGGCCAACCACTGGGCTCTCACTGAGCAGGTCTTCACGACCACCGTCGTCAAGACCTCGGCGCGTGTCCGCCACTCGAAGCAGACACTGGCCGACGCGCCGTTTCTCGTCACGCACGTAGCACCTCAGCAACTGGAGTGGGGCCTAGCGACCGTGTGGCATCAGGAGATCCGGCTCCGCTACGCCGATGAGGCGCGAACCGTCATCGACATCCTCGACGACCCTCGCCTTGGCGGTGGCGTTCGACATGTCGCCGAGATCCTGGACGCCTATCTGGTGGGGAACGATCCCGAGAAGCTCATCGACTACGGGGACCGACTCGACAACGGAACGGTCTTCAAACGACTTGGCCTTCTCGTCGAGCGACTCGGCCTGGAAGCGACCGCGCTGGTCGAGGCGTGCAAGGCGCGGTTGACCTCGGGCGTGACCAGCCTCGACCCTGGTGGGCCAGCGGGCGGGTCTGTGGACTCAGCGTGGGGCCTTCGCGTCAACGTCTCCATCGGACCGGGGGACGTCGGTTGATTCCGCAGCGCGAACTCCTCGACCTGCGCGGGGAGTGGAGCCTCCGACTCGACGTCATCGAGAAGGACTATGTCCTGGGGTGGCTACTCGGGGCGATCGGGCAGCAGCCGGCCCTCCGCGAGTCCTGGATCTTCAAAGGCGGGACCTGCCTGCGGAAGTGCTACTTCGAGACATATCGGTTCTCGGAGGACCTCGACTTCACGATCGTCGACGGTGGCCCGGAAGAGCCCCACGACCTGGTTCCGATCTTCACCGAGATTGCCGAGTGGTTCCAGGACGAGGTCGGCATCGAGATCGTTGTCGACGACTCATCATTCCGGCGCAGGCGAAACCGACGAGGGAATCCGACGACCGAAGGCCGGATCGCGTTCCGCGGCCCGAGCCAGCAGCAACCTCAGCTCCCGAAGGTCAAGCTCGATCTCACGAGCGACGAGCTGCTCGGGGAGTCACCGGTGTGGACCGACGTCCTCCACCCCTACAGTGACGCGCCCAACCCACTCGCGACCGTCGCCTCCTACTCCCTCGCGGAGCTGCACGCGGAGAAGATCCGAGCACTGGCCGAGCGATGCCGCCCGAGGGACCTGTACGACGTAATCCTGATCCAGCGCCACTCCGATCTGGTCGATCGCGCCGGCGATGTGTTGGCGATCCTGGAGGCGAAGTGCCGGTTCGCCGGTATCGCCCTACCCAAGCTCGCCACGATCCGCGACTCCCCCTTTCGCGCCGAACTGGAACAGGAGTGGGAAAGCATGCTGGGTCACCAGCTGCCGTACCTACCGGACGTCCAGGACATGTGGAATGACCTCGCCGTCCTGTTCGACTGGCTCGAGGGCACCGTGCCGGTCACCGTGCCACCACGCGTGGAGCGCCGGGACCTTGACGAAGCGTGGGTGACCCCGAGGTCTGTCACCACATGGCACACCCAGGCGCCACTCGACCTGATTCGATTTGCCGGCGCCAACCGCCTGACCGTCGAGGTCAACTACCACCCCATCGGCGGCGGCCGCGTCGGTTGGCGGGAGGTGGCTCCCCTGTCGCTCCGCCTCACAAAGGCCGGCCACCTGCTCCTGTTCGTCATCAACGATCATGGCGAGCTTCGCGGCTACCGGGTTGACCGCATCCTGGGAGCCCGCGTGGCTGGACATCGGTACAGCGCGCCCTACCGCGTCGAGTTTTGAGCGGCTCGCTCCGATGCCGCGCGGCAGCATCGCGTGCGGTGCATCGGTGTGTCGTGATGCTGCGGACGGAAGGGAGGTGAGACTGGGCGCTTCTCACGAACCTGGTCGAGACTCTGGGATGAGGCCGTGACGTTCGAGGACGGCGTAGTGGTCGAGGATGATGAGCATGGCGAGTACCTCCTCGATGAGTCACGAGGGAACTCCGTGAAGCCGGGGACGGCCGGCGCTCGGGGCCGTGGCTCGTCGGTCGTGAGCGCAGGATGCACGTAGGTGTGTATCATGGTGTATGGCGAAGGAGTGGCCCATGTCGACGACGCGAACGAACATCGAACTCGACGACGAGATCGTAGAACGCGCGATGCGGTTGTACGGGACCCGCACCAAGAAGGAGACGGTCGATCTCGCGCTGCGTCGACTGGTCGGCGCTGACCTCACCCGGGAGGAGGCGCTCGCCCTCGAGAGTTCCGGGTGGGACGGCGACCTCGACGAGATGCGACGTGACGTGCCGCCGGACTCGGTGTGAGCGTCCTGGTCGATTCCTCGGCGTGGGTGGAGTACCTCCGCGGCACCGGTAGCCCCCACAACGTCTGGATCCGCGAGGCGATCGCGGAAGAGCGCCCGCTCGGATGGACCGATCCCGTCCTCTACGAGCTCACGGCTGGTGCCCGCAGCTCCGAACAGGCTCTGGAACTGCGGGGGCTGTTGATGCGTGGGCCGATGCACCCCGTGGCGGGAATGCAGGACTGGGAGGACGCGGCGACCCTTTACCGGACAGCCCGCGCCCGAGGCCTGATCGTGCGGTCCAGCATCGATTGCCTGATCGCCGCCGTCGCGCTCCGCACCGACAACGCGATCCTCGCAGTCGACCGCGACTTCGACGCGTTGGCTCAGGTCTCCGAGCTCGAGCTCGTCACTCCGTAGTCGTGGTTCTGTTGGCCGGCCGCGAACGTCCAAGCAGCCCATATCGCGCAGCGCCTCGGTCGTCGATCGACGCATGAGAACGGCGGTTTCACGCCGCTAGGCGCTTCCTCAAGCAGGACGTGGCGACACTGCCCGCCTACGGCGCGACATGCTCGGCTGGCCCCCGGGGAACCGACTCCGTTACGCCTGGCAGTCCCGGCGGGTCAAGCGTTGGTGGCCGTACCGGGGGGTTTGTCGATCCCCATGCGTGGTGCCGCTACTCCTTGGTGGTCCAGAACCGGTTCAGGCGTGCGATCGCCTCATCGGCGGACATGCCCCGCACCTGCTGTGCCGTGAGGCCTACCCGGTCGATGAGCAGCCTGACGACGTCGACGGGGATCCCTTCGGCGGGCGCCTCGTTGTCAGCGCCCCTGCGCGGGAGCTGCCCGTCGTTGATGGCGCCCCAGAACTCGGCCTCGGTGACCTGCAACTGATCGCGCAGGATGTGGGCCCAGATGCTCTTGCCGTACGTGTGCTTCTTGCTCGGCGGTCGTGAGACGCGTGTACGAAGCGCGTCGCCGTTCGGCAGAGTGAGTTCGTAGGTGTCGTGGTGCTTGGACTCGACGGCGACCCAGCCTTCGGCTTCAACGAACTGCGTGTGCACGGCCCGGTCGGCCTGAGGCCAGGATGGGCTCACGCCGTCACGGCCGTCCTGGCGGGCCCGCCTGCCCACTCTCGGAGTTCATCGGGGGTGCTCGTGGCCACCAGATGCGCCAGCAGGACTGCGTGCTGGTGGTTGGGTACCGAGTGGAGTCGGTCGATCCAGGCGTCGGTGTAGTCGATCAGCGCTACGACGAAGTCGTCAAGGGCTTCGTCCAGGTCTGTCCCGTCGGCTGCGACCGGGTAACCGTCCAGGAAGATGCTCCAGCCGCCATCCTCCGCGACGACGAGGGGGGTCGGGACGCTGCGACGCAGGGCGTCCCGTAGCAACGGCACGCTGACGACCGCGAACTCGTCCGGAGCTCGGGAGAAGGCCACGGGCAACTGCGCCGCGGCGCGGTCCAGGTGAGCTCGCCAATGACGACGTACGTCGGTCGCGGTCTCGTTCACAAGCGTCCTGCGCAATCCTTGATGTACGTCATGTACATACTGTACATGCCCTGGGCCCTGCCGCAAGACCCCCGCTCGCTGCCATCGATACGGTGACGTCACGATGCTGCGGCACTGGTCGAGCGAGCGCACACTGTGGCCGAACCCGGTGCTGTCCAGTCCTCGAGCCGCTCCGGGCCCACGGCTGACCGGATCCGTCAGCAACCGTCCGTGCACACACCCGGCGCGATCGAAGCCGTGGTTGTGGTTGGGGCCGCCGACCGCCAGATGCGCCGGCAACTGCATGTGGTAGTTCGGGCGTTCTCCCGACGCGGCGTCTGTCCTGCATCGAGTGTGCTCGTTGCCGCCATATATGGAGGCAACGGGCACACTCGATCTGGTGAGGTCTGCGGGGCTGGGCCTGTCGGAGACGCGGGGCGCTTCCGCGGAAGCGCTCGCAGATCCGCCGTTCTCAACCGGCTCGGCGCATGGCCAGGTCCGGAGGTTCTCCTGCCCCACCATGTCCGTCCATGGAAGTAGCGTGGCGGTGCCGCCAAGACACCGGGGGAGGCTGTGGTGACCACCCGTCCTGAACCGCCGATCGCTGGGGACGACACCGCGACGATGCTCGGCAGCCTGGAACGCCAGCGGGCGACGTTCGCCTGGAAGTGCGCGGGCGTGGATGAGGACGGGTTGAAGGCGAGCGTCGGGGCGTCGTCCCTGACCTTGGGAGGGCTGCTGCTGCATCTCGCGATGGTCGAGGACCTGTACTTCTCGGTCAGAGTCGGCGGTGCGAACATCCACGAACTGTGGCCGGACGCGGACTTCGATGACCCCGACTGGGAATGGCATGCGGCGGCGGAGCTGACCGCGGAGTCGCTGCTGACGGCCTGGCAGCGGGCCGTGCGACGTTCCCGCGCGGTGATCGACGAACAGCTCGAGGCAGGAGGCCTCGACCAGCTTGCCCGCCACGCGCCGTTCGACACGCCACCGTCGCTTCGCCGGATCCTGGCCGACCTCGTTGAGGAGTATGCGCGCCACGTCGGCCACGCGGATCTGATCCGCGAGGCGGTGGACGGCGCGACCGGGGAAGACCCACCACCCGATCTGCCGGGCTATCCGACGTAGTTCGGCATCCGACCAACTGGGTAGACGGTCGGCATGCTGGAACCGCCGCTACTCGACGAGCGTGACCACCGCAACGGGGCAGGCGAGTGATAGGAAACCCCGGACGTGAGCGTCACGAGAAGATCGACCCGATGTCGCGGTAACCGCTGAGTACGCGCACGACCAACATCGGTGCGCGGTCGGGCTGGTAGATCACCACGTACCGGTGGACGGTCCAGGCGCGTAGGGACTCGTCGGCGAGGTCCTCGCGGACGTGGCCCAGGCCGGGCATGTCAGCGAGTCGGACGATCGCGTCACGAAGGTCCGACAGGGCCTGATCGGCGGCGGCGGAATCGTCCTGTGCGATCCAGTCGTAGATCTCGCGGAGGTCCCGCCGTGCTGGGCCCGAGACCTCGAACTCGGCCACGGCTCAGGACGCTGACGATGCGGACCGGCTGCCGAGGATCTCGTCGAAGACTTCATCGCCCGGATGGACGTCGCCCTCCTCGGCGGCGCGCAACCCCTCGGCCACCTTGGCTCGGACCTCCTGGAGCCGAAGCTTGCGGAGGTCGTCGCGGTCCTCGAGCAACCGCAGCGCTTCACGGACCACCTCGCTGGCTGAGGTGTAGCGGCCACTCCGAACACGTTCGTGGACCAGTTCCTCGAGCTCAGGCGTGAGCGAGACGTTCATCGTCACCTCCTTGTGCGCGATCCTGAGGATACCGGAAGGATGTCGAGAGTTGCTATGTCTTGCCATCCCCCTCCCGGGTGAAGTGTCGACGGGAGACGCCCGAGCGGATGTGGTACCCGCCCACCTCTTCGATCACGAGCACGACTTCTGGGAGATGTGGACTGGTGCCGGCGCTGAGGTGTCTCATGGGAGGCAGATCCGCAAGCCACGGTCCCGCGCAGCCGCTGCTGCGCGAGACACGAACTCCGGGACGGCCAGGGTTTCCCGTGAGCCTTGGACCGGGTCGGTGACGGTGACCTGCCCGTCACGGGCCTCAGCCGAACCGACCACCGCTTCGAGGGCGTCACGACGTCCCCGTGCGAGGCGGATCCGGTTTCCCAGCGACCCGTCGGGCTCGACGTGCACGCGCAGACCAGCCGCCTCCAGTTCCCGGTGCGCTGCCTCCACTGCCCGCGAGACATCCTCCTCGGCGGACACCGGGAGGAGGCACACCTGCACGGGCGCGAGCCAGAACGGCACGCGCCCGTCATGCGCCTCCAGCAGGAACGCCACGATCCGCTCCATCGCTCCGACGGTGCCGCGGTGGATCATCACGGGACGTCCCCGCCCACCATCGGCGGTCACGTACTCCAGGCCGAACCGCTCGGGCTGGTTGAAGTCCAACTGGACGGTCGCCAGGGTCTGCTCCTCGCCCACGGGGCTGACGAACTGGACATCGAGCTTGGGTCCGTAGAAGGCCGCCTCACCGACGGCGTGCCGCCACGACAGCCCAGCCGGTGAGGCCACCTCCTCCAGCGCGGATCCGAGTTGCCGCTCGGCGTCCTCCCACTGTCGGATGTCACCCAGCCAACGGTCGGAGTCATCGCGTCCCGAGAGGCGCACGTGATCCACGTCGAGCCCCAGCAGACCGAAGACCTCCAGCACGGACGACAGGGCTCGCCGGACCTCCTCGCCCACCTGATCGGGTCGGGCGAACACGTGGGTGTCGTCGAGGTTGATCTGGCGCACCCTGCTCATCCCGGTGACGACACCGGAGCGTTCGGCACGGAACATCGCCGCGAGCTCGTGGTAGCGGACCGGCAGGTCCCGGTGGCTGCGCGGCTGCGAGGCATACAACTGCGCGTGGTGGGGGCAGTTCGCCGGGCGCAGCACGAGGGGGTCCCCGGAGCCGTCGTCGAGCGGCGGGAACATGTCGTCGGCGAACTTGTGCCAGTGGCCGGAGCGCTCGAACAGGGAGCGCTTGCCGAGCACGGGTGAGTAAACCGGCTGACAGCCGTCGCGACGGGCGATCTCGCGGGCGAGGCACTCCAGCTCGTACCTCATGGCGGCGCCGCCGGGCAGCCACAGGGGTAGGCCGGACCCGACGAGCGGGCTGCTGGTGAAGATGTTCATGGCGCGACCGAGGTCGCGATGGTCGGGGTGGGCGTTCATGTCAGCTCCGATCTGGAGCCGCCCAGAACACGAAAAAAGCCCCGGGCGAACTCCGGGGCCTGAGGTTCCTGTGTACGTCAGCGCGCGCCGGAGACTTCCGGCGTCGTGGTGGCAGATGCGCTGAACATGGGCGTCACGTTACCGCCTGGCGCCGGATGCGCAACAGGGGGTCCGGGCGACCTGTTGGACCTCTGGCGCGAGCTTCCGCCACCGAAGCTCTCGTCGCTGCCACCCGCCCTCGATCGAGCGGGGGGTGTCGCGGGCATGACGGCGACGGCGCGCATCGTCGGGGACGACACGTTCCGGAGCGTGGACTTGTCCTCCTGCACAGAGTGCTGGGGCTGGCTCTTCGGTTAGCTTGCTTCTCGAACGGTCCACTCTCTTCAGGAGGTCCGTCGCGGAGCCTCGGAAGCTACATCCACCGGCGGGACGCGCGTGGACTCGTCGTTACCCGCCACTGGCGGGGGCGGTGGTCGCGGCGGCGCTTGCCGCCTTTGTGCTGCCGTCAGCGCTGAACGTTCCCCAGTCCAATCCGACCCAGACGCTGGAGTTCGCGCCCATCCCGCCCCAGGACGACGATCCGCCGCCCCCGCAGGAGTCGTCGAACCTCTCCTCGCTCAGTCTGGGCACCTCGGCCGGACCATCCGCCGACGCGCCTGGCGGGGGCGGCGGCGGGCTGGCGGACGTGCCACCGCAGCTCCCCGAGGGGGCCGGCGCCAGGCCAGTGACCAAGCGCTGCGTGGGCGACCCGCCCAGTCAGACCGAGGACCCCCTCTCGCCGCCGTGCGTGGCGCACTTCGAGGGCGACAACGGTGGTGCGACGGCGCGCGGAGTGACCCCCGACGAGGTGCGGGTGCTGGCCTACTTCGACGGCGGCGCGGGCGGCGCGGTCATGCAGGCGGGCACGTCACGACCGACGCCGATCCCGAACGAGTCGTTCTACGACCTCGATGACCCTCCCGACTATGACGACGAGCCCACCTACGTCGAGTTGATCCGCACCTACGCCCGCTACTTCAACACGCGCTACCAGACCTACGGTCGCCACATCCATTTCATCGTCCACTACGGACAGCAGGACGATTCCCCCGAGGCGCTGCGAGCAGACGCCGCCCAGGCAGAGGCCGAATACGGGCCCTTCTTCGCGGTCGTGGCCTACAACGGCGGTCAGGTGTACTCCGATGCCTGGGCCCAACGGGGGACATCGGTCTTCGTCGGCACGGCGTACACCGCCGGCGCGACCGCGTCTTTCTTCGGCTCGCACCCGGGCATGATCTGGGGCTACATCCCCTCGGTGGAGCAACGCGCCCAGGTCGTGGCGAGCTACATCTGCACCAAAGCGGTCCCGCATCCCGTCAGCTTCAGCGGCGATCCAACCTTACGTGGCCGACAACGCGTCTTCGGGATCCTCCACACGACCGCCTCACAGAACTACATACGCTACGCCGAACTCCTACGGCAGGGCATCG
The DNA here is from genome assembly GCA_036396595.1 of Nitriliruptorales bacterium. GTDB lineage: Bacteria > Actinomycetota > Nitriliruptoria > Nitriliruptorales > Nitriliruptoraceae > DASWKO01. Next base: position 13,681 of record DASWKO010000015.1, read on the forward strand.
ATGACTGTGGCGGCGAGGTCGCGGACGTACGAACCTTCGCAGAGAATTCGGCCGGGGGCGGAAGTCCGGACAACGGGCTCGCCAACATGGCCGCCTTCCAGCAGGCCGGCGTCACGTCGATCGTCTGGGCTGGAGCACAGGACGCATACCAGACGACGTCGGCCAGCCAGATCGCCTACTACCCCGAGTGGCTGCTGGCCGGTGACCGGAACATCGAAGGCAACATCGAGGGGCGGCTCAAGGACCAGTCTCAGTGGGTCAACGCGCGGGCGGTCACGACCTACACCGACATGAGCGACATCGACACCGCCCCGTGCTTCCGGGCCGCACGAGAGGTCCGACCTGACCTGGGTCGCATCGAGATACGCAACTACGGCTGCGACTTCTACCCAGACATCCAGCAACTGTTCACGGGCATCCAGGTCGCCGGCCCGAGGCTCACGTTCGCTTCGATGGACCAGGGTTTCCACGCGATCCCGCCCAAGCCATCCACCTCACCGACCACGGCGTCCTGCTTCTACCGCTCCGACGATTACACGTGCGTCAAGGATTCGCAGGCGCAGTGGTGGGACCCCTCAGGCAGGGTCCCTGGGCATAACTCGACCGGCTGCTGGCGGATGATGGAACGGGGTCGACGCTACCTCGCCGGGAGCTGGCCCGAGGGTGACGTCGAAGCGCAGCGCGACCCCTCCAGCGACCCCTGCAACGCCCAGTCGCGCGAGGCCCAGTAGACAGCGTCACACGCGCCTCGCACAGCGTGCGCCCCGTCGGGCACCTCGTCGTCACCGGCACCTGCCCTCCCGGGCGCTCGCGGCGGTGAGGGCGGCGACGTTCAGCGCGGCGACCCCGGTCCGGTCCTCGCCGCACCGCAGCGCGGCGACCAGCCGGGCACGCAGGTCCGGGTCACCGGCCGCGTCGATCGCGCCGGCCAGCGCCGGGAGCGCGTCGTCCGAGAGGGTGGTGAGGTAGGCGACGTCGACCGCCGCACCTTCGGCCGCCCGGGCGACGTTGTGCCGGACCACGAAGCCTTCCGGGTCGATCGCGTTCACCACCAGCAGCAGGGCCAGCCCGGCCGTGACCGCAGCACCCGTCAGCCAGTTGCGCTCGGCGTGCACACCGAGGTTCCGGGTCGCGATCATCACCAGGACGATCCCGATCCACACGACCGCGACCACCACGGCCAGTCGCAGCATCGTCAGCCCGAACGCGCGGTCGTAGAGCGCCATCCGCCGCAGGCTCACCCCGACCAGGCCGAGCGCCAGGACGGGCACCGCTGCCGACAGTCCGCGAACCACGGGTCGCTCGAACACGCCAGGCGCCGCGAGTCGCCGGGACAGGGCGAGGTAGCCGACGATCACCAGGCACGCCCAGCAGAGCTGGAAGAACCCGCTGCGAGCGTGTTCGGCGGGGGTCAGGCCGGCTTGCTCGACCAGCCGCTGACCAGCATCGGTCGTGGCCAGGAGCTGGCTGACCACGAACAGCCCCAGGACCGCGACCGCCAGTCCGAGGACCACGGCGATCTCGGCGGCCTGGAACGCCCCTTCACGCTCGGTGTCGTGGGGCCGGCTGCCCACCGACAGGGCACCGAAGGCCAGCAGACCTGCCAGGACCGACGCGAGCCCGCCGTGCCCCAGCAGGGGCACGGCATCGACGTCGGGGGCGATCAGGCTTGCGAACACCGCATCAGCGCTGGCCAGCAGCGCAACGAGTGCGACCAGCAACGGCAGAGCCAGCACGACCGCCCGCCCCGTGCGCCGCGCCGCGTGCGCCGCCTCGGACCTCGGTGCAGGGACGACGCGAAGCAGCGCTCCGGCCCGCGACACGCCGTGGCCGGCCGCCGCGATCACCCTGGCCGCCACGTGCCTGACCGACGTGTCGAAGACCGTGCCGGTCCCCGAGAACGCCAGTGCCATCGCCAGCAGCCCGATCACGGCTCCGAGGTTGGCAGCCGCGAGCCACGGGCTGGTCCACACCGACAGGAACGTGGCCGGTACCGCTGCGGTCAGGACGATCGGTGCTGCCTGCCGCGAGAGGCCGGGACGCGTGAGCACGGCCGCGACGGCGGCCAACGCCCCCATCGTGACCGCCAGGTTGGTGACCCCACCGCGCAGACCGAGGTCGAGCGCGACCCCTCCGAGCAGGGCCAACGCCACGAGCCGGCCCGGACCCTGGACGCTGCGCGAGTCCACGGTGGCCGGTGCCTCCGGCGGGCTGGGGGGCGAGGCGGGCTCGACGGTCGTGGTCGTCATCCCTGGCTCGTTGCTTCGCGCGGGATCCGTACGAGGACGCGGCACCCGTGCGGCTGGACGTTGCGGACCTCGATGTCGCCGCCGTGCAGCTCGACGATCCACAACGCGATGGCCAGACCGAGGCCGGCTCCGCCGCCCGGGACGGCGCGGCTGCCGTCGGTCCGGTAGAAGCGCTCGAAGACGCGGTCCGGGTCCGCGATGCCGGGACCTTCGTCGGCAACGCAGAGCACGACCGCCGTCGCATCGGCCTCGGCCGCCAGCTCCACGGGGGATCCGGGGGCGTGCTCGAGGGCGTTGGTCACCAGGTTCGCCAGGATCTGATGGATGCGGTCCGGGTCCGCACGCAGCTCGACGCCCGATACACCCGTCACGCGGATCCGGCGGTCCGGGGCCTGCAGTTGGGCTTCGGCGGCGACTGACTCGAGCATCGTCTGGACATCGAAGAACTCGTGACGCAGCGGGACGGCGCCCGACTCCAGGCGCGAAAGATCCAGGAGCTGGTCCACCAGCCGCCCCAGCCGCGTCGTCTGCTCGAGCATCGCCCGGAACAGCTCCGGCGAGGGATCGTCGACGCCATCGACCAGGTTCTCGAGTCGGGCGCCCAACGCAGAGATCGGCGTGCGCAGCTCGTGCGAGACGTTGGCGACCAGGTCCTTGCGCATGCGATCGACGGCGGCCAGCTCGTGCGCCATGCCGTTGAACGCCCGCGCCAGCTCGCCGACCTCGTCCGCCGACGTGTCGGTCACGCGCTGGTCCCAGTCACCATCGGCCATGCGGCGCGCAGCGGCGGCCATCTCCCGCAGCGGCGAGGTCATCCCGCGTGCCAGGATCTGCACCAGCATCAACGCGAGGGCGGCGGCGATCACGGGTCGGAGCCAGATCGGCACGCCCAGCCGCAGGCCGATGGTCGACACCGTCGCACTGACCGCGACCGCGATCACGATCGCGATGCCGAGCTTGAGCTTGATCGACCCGATCCGGTCCAGCGGCCTCATCGGCCCGCCGGCCCGAGTGCGTAGCCCACCCCGTGGACCGTGCGGACCACCGCGTCCCCCAGCTTGCGCCGCAGCGACCGGACGTGGCTGTCGACGGTCCGCGTCCCGGTCCCGTAGGTGTGCCCCCACACCTCGGCCAGGAGGCGCTGCCTCGGGAACACGACACCCGGCCGCGCGAGCAGGTGTGCCAGGAGGTCGAACTCGATCGGTGTGAGGTGGACCTCGGTCCCGTCGAGGTGGACCCGACGCGCCGCGTGGTCGAGCTGGAGGTCGCCGTGGCGCAGCACCTTGCCCTCGCGCGCGTCCTCGGCCCGCCGCAGGACCGCACGGATACGAGCCACCAGCTCTCGCGGGCTGAACGGCTTGGTGAGGTAGTCGTCGGCACCGACCGACAGACCGACGACGAGATCCGTCTCGTCGTCCCGTGCCGTCAGCATGACCACCGGAACGCGGCGCTCGGCCTGGATGCGCCGGCACACCTCCAGGCCGTCGATTCCTGGCAGCATCAGGTCCAGCACCACCAGGTCCGGCTGGAGCTGGCGGTAGACCTCGACCGCCGCCTCACCGTCGCCGACCGACCGCGCGTCGAAGCCTTCCGTGCGCAGTCGAGCCACGACCGCCTCGGCGATCTCCGGCTCGTCCTCCACCACGAGGACCATCGTCCTGCTCATGCTCACAACCTAGAGCCCGGATGTGCAGGGCTCTCCATGGGCGTGTGAAGATCCTGTGCAGGTCTGGTCCGTCCAGCCGACGTCGGGAACGCTGGCGGGGCTGCTGACGTTGCGGATGATGAGGCTGGAACGCGTTCCTGAGGTTGGTTGGCAACCGTGGGCCGGTTTCAGGCGTCCTACCGGACACCTCTCCCCTCTCTCTTCCCCCTCTCCCCCAGTACGCCGATCAGCGAGGGCTGCTCTGAACGAGGCACTCGAGAACCTGCTCACCGACGCCGACGAGCGTGGGTACGTCCTGGCGACCGAGCTCGCCGCGGTTGACACCGCGGGCGACGTGGCCTGGCTCCAGGATGCGACCGAGCGCGCCCGCGATCACGGCCTCGTCGTGGTCGACGACCTGACCGACGAGGACGCCCACACGGCCGCCCCGGTACCTCACGCCATGGCCGACCCCGTGCGCTGGTACCTCGACCGTGCCGCGTCGCACGATCTGCTGGACGCCCAGCAGGAGATGGACCTCGCCAAGCGCTACCGGGCCGGCCTGGCCGCGCAGCAGCTCCTGGATCACGAGACGCTCCCGGCCCGGCGGCTGGTGCTGCGCCGCATCGTGACCGACGCCGAGCGCGCCAGGGAGAAGCTCATCTCCCACAACCTGCGGTTGGTCGTCCCGACCGCCAAGCGCTACGCCGGGCGCGACCTCGACCTGCTCGAAGCGATCCAGGAGGCCAACCTGGGCCTCATCCGCGCGGTCGAGAAGTTCGACCACACGAAGGGCTACAAGTTCTCGACCTACGCCGTGTGGTGGATCCGCCAGGCATCGCAGCGCGGACTGGCCTCGCAGAGCCGCACGATCCGCGTCCCTGCGTCGGTGTGGGAGGACCGCGCCAAGGTCCGTCGGGCCGAGTCGGACCTGCGCTCCCAGCTCGGTCGCGACGCGACCGTCGAGGAGGTCGCCGAGGCGACCGGCCTGCGCGCCCAGCGGATCCGCGATGTCGAGGAGGCACTCCAGCCGATGACGTCGCTGGACCGCCCCGTGGGCGAGGACGGTGACGCGGCCTTCGGTGACCTGCTGCCCGACCAGGAGGCGGGCGACCCTGCGACGCTGGCCGTCCGCACCGACGCCCACAACCGGCTGCTCGTGCTGCTGGACGCCCTGGAGCCACGCGAGCGCCGGATCATCGAGCTGCGCTTCGGCCTGGAAGACGGCCGGATGCGGACGTACGACGAGATCGGCGCCGAGATCGGTCTGCAGCGCGAGCGCGTACGCCAGCTCGCCAAGCAGGCCACGGACAAGCTGCGGACGCCGGAAGCCGCCGCACAGCTCCGCACGCTCAAGGACGAGCTGGCCGCCTGACCCGCACCGCCCGCACAGGCCGGTGGGCCGGAGGGCCGGAGGTCCTGCCGGGACAGGACGACGTCCCCTGTGGGGCGGCGGCGAGTTGTCCCATCCTGGGGAGCGAGAGCCACGCCCTGACCACCGGGAGGCCCGTCGTGATGATCACCGTCCGTGCTGCCCACCACCTCGAGGCGGCGGGCGACGCCACCCGGCGGTTCGCCGATGACCCCGGAGCGTGGCTGCCCCCACCAGCCGACGTCTACGGCCCTGCGACGTGGGTGGTGGGGCTGCGCGCCGGCCCGATCCACCGCAACGTTGCGGTGAGCATCGGCCCGGTGTGGCAGCGTGGGTCCACTGCCTGGCGGGCGCTGCGTTGGGAGCCTGTCGAGGACGGTTCCGAGGTGCTGCCCCTCGAGTCGCTGCTGCCGGTGTTCGTGGGCGAGATCGGGATCGTCCGCAGCGACGCGCGCCAGACCGCCGAACTTCGGCTCCAGGGCTCCTACGCGCCCCCGGGGGGCATTGCGGGCGCCTTGGCCGACCACGCGGGTCTGCACCGCGTGGCGCAGCACACGGCCGACCGGCTGGTCGAGGAGGTTGCGCAGCGGCTGGGCGCCAGCCTGGACGCGCCGGCCATGGGTCCCGTCGCGACCGGGACGGTCGGCCCGCACCTCGGGGCCCGTCGCCCCTGACCGCGCGCGCTGGTCGCCGGTTGGATGTTGCCAACGCACGACACGACCCGACACGACACGAGGAGGAAACCGTGGACACGCTCTCCCGGC
>DASWKO010000016.1:0-2831 GCA_036396595.1 Nitriliruptorales bacterium
TGGATCTCGAGGACACGCGCGCGAAACGCCGTCCCGTCCGGCTGGGTCTGCTCGACCGACTCCGCCGGGTGTACCCAGTGCAGCGGCCGGTCCGTGAAGTACGTGCCTGCGTCCCCGGGATACTCCAGCAGCGCCTCGACCCGCTCCCGCGCCGCGGTCATCGCCACCTTCGAGGCCTCGAAGTCGACGTCGAGCGCCGCCTCGTACGGGTGGTCGCCGGCCGGGTCCCCGGTCGCGGTCGCCGCGGCGGGCAGGATCGTCGCGACGAGACTGGCTGCCAGCAGCGCCGAGAGTCGGTGCCTCACGTGCCCCTCCAGGGTGGGTGTCCTCGGGTGCTACCTACGTCATGGCAACCCCCGCGACCTCCCTGGGCCGGCGTGCTGTGCGCCGACCGCGCGGCTCGCCGCCGGTCATCTGCCGCCGGCGCCTCGTGCTACCATCCCCGCCTGCTGCGCAGCCCGGCGCGTCCCGCGTGCACGCTCGCCCACGCAGCCCTCTCTCTGCCCCCGAGGTGCGCCACGCCCTGGTCCACGGCGACGCCTGCGCGCCCGGAGCCCGACCGCTGCCTGACACACACTGGAAGCACGATGAACAAGGTCGACATCGTCGAGCAGTCCCGCCTCCGCGACGACATCCCCGACTTCCGCCCCGGCGACACCGTCAAGGTGAACGTCAACGTGGTCGAGGGCACCCGGTCGCGCATCCAGGTGTTCGAGGGCGTGGTCATCCGCCGCCGAGGTGGCGGTCTGCGCGAGACCTTCACGGTCCGCAAGGTCAGCTTCGGTGTGGGCGTCGAGCGCACCTTCCCGGTCCACAGCCCCGCGATCAGCTCGATCGAGATCATGCGCCGGGGCAAGGTCCGTCGCTCCAAGCTGTACTACCTGCGCGAGCGCACGGGCAAGAAGGCCCGTATCAAGGAGAAGCGTGAGCTGGCCGGCTGACGCCGGCCCCAGCCCGCGTAGGCTCCCACCGATGAGCGACCAGACCCCTCCCTCCGCCGCGGCGTCCACGCCGCCTGACGCTGCGCCGCCGGCGCCCCACGCCGGCGTGGGTGCGGTGCCCACGCCGCCGCCGCTGGACCGGTCGGCGAGGGGCCCCTTGCAGGGGCGCGAGGCGTCCGACGAGTCCGAAGAGTCGCTGGTCGCGTTCCTCAAGGAGTTGCCGGTCCTGCTGCTCATCGCGTTCGTGCTCGCGTTCCTGCTGCGCACGTTCGTGGTGCAGGTCTTCTACATCCCGTCGGGCTCGATGGAGGAGACCCTCCAGGTCAACGACCGCATGATCGTCGAGAAGGTCACCTACCGCTTTCGGGAGCCTGAACGAGGCGAGATCATCGTCTTCGAGGGTGACACCACGGGCTTCGCTGACTCCCAGCGCAGCCTGCCGGCCAAGGTCGTCAACCGCGTCGGACAGTTCCTCGGGATCGTGCCGGCCGACGCCCGCGACTTCGTCAAGCGGGTCATCGGGCTGCCCGGCGACATCGTCAGCATCGATGACGAGGGGGTGGTGTCGGTCAACGGCGTGGAGCTGGACGAGCCCTACAAGCTGGTCCAGGAGCGCGGCTACGGACCGGTCACCGTGCCCGACGGCAGGCTGTTCCTGCTGGGCGACAACCGCGGTAACTCCAGCGACTCGCGCAGCTCGCTCGGGTTCGTCGCCATCGACCACGTGATCGGGCGCGCGGTGCTGGTCATCTGGCCGCCGGGCCGGTTCGGTGTGCTCGACAAGCCCGATTACGGCGACGTCCCCGCGCAGGCCCGAGCGGCGCTGCTTCGTGATGCACCTGCGGCGTGAGGCCTGTCACGCCCGCCTCCGTCGCGCCTCGCCTCGGCGAGTTCGACGCGGTCCTGCACGACGCGGGGTTCGAGCTGGTCGCTGGCTGCGACGAGGCCGGGCGCGGCGCGCTGGCCGGTCCGCTGGTCGCGGCGGCGTGCATCCTGCCCCCCGGGTGGGTTCCGGACGGGCTGCGCGACTCGAAGCTGATGACGCCGTTGCAGCGCGAGCGGATGTACGACCTGATCGTCGAGCACGCCCTGGCCTGGTCGGTCAGGCGCGTGTCGTCCGACCGGGTGGACCGCATCGGGCTGCACCAGGCCAACCTCCGCGCACTGCGTGAGGCAGTCGCCAAGCTGGCCGTCTCGCCCCACTACGTCACCGTGGACGGCTTCGCGCTGCCGCGGCTCGGCGTCCCGAGCCTGCGGATGATCAAGGGCGACTTCCTGTGCGCTGCGATCGCCGCCGCCTCCGTGCTGGCCAAGGTCAGCCGCGACCGCTCGATGGTGCGGATGCACCGGGTCAACCGTGACTGGCGGGCCTACCGGTTCGACCTGAACAAGGGGTACCGGTCGCCGGTCCACCTCGAGGCGCTGGAGGACATCGGCCCGTGCGCGCAGCACCGGCGCTGCTTCCGTGAGGTCCGCCGCTCCGAGTGGCCCCAGCTCGACCTGTGGGGCGACGAGCACGACGACGGCACACTCGACGGCGGGATGAGGGAGAACTGATGGGCTTCAACGCGACCCGCCGCTACCGCGACGGCAAGGGCGTGGACATCGCGATCCTGGTCAGCGGCATCGCGATCACGCTCGGGCTGGTCCTGTGGGCGCTCGGCGTGATCGGCTGAGCGGGCCGGCGTGGCTGCTGCTCCGGCCGCGTGCGGTCAGGTTTTCCCCAGGAGGGCAGCGATCGGATGCCCGGGCTGCCCGGGCTGGTGGCAGGCTCTTGCGGTGGACGAGGAGGTCACGCACCATGACGGTCACCGAACGACGCCGGCACCGGCTGCACCAGAAGCTGGACGAGGTCCTGGGCCTGGACGACGCCACCACCACCATGGAACT
>DASWKO010000017.1:0-9086 GCA_036396595.1 Nitriliruptorales bacterium
CGGGCTCGAGGCCGAGGTCAGCGCCGCGGTCTGTTTCCTGCTGTCGCCCGCCGCCAGCTTCATCACGGGCGCATGCGTCCGCATCGACGGTGGCTCCCTCGGGGCACACCGGGAGTGGCCACTGGCCAGCCCCCACAGCAAGATCCCGCCGTTCGACGGCTTCCACCGGACCCAGATCCCCGAGTTGTTCAACGAGGGCTGATGGGGCCGTGGAGCTGCGGCCCCCGTAGATACCAGCATAAGCTGCATTATGCAAGCTTTGTCAGCCTCGCCGCACTCGCCTCGGACACCTCTCCCCTTCACAACGACGGTCCGCCGGCGTACCGTGGAGACCTCGGCCCGAGCGGAGGTGGCTGCATTGAACGCGTCCTCGACCGGCGAGCGTGTGTCCCTGGACCGTGTGCGCGAACGCCGCAACGCGTTGCGGGTCACCCTGCAGACGCTGGAGGACGCGAACGCCGCCCCGGCCGGCACGCGCTGGCGTGAGCGGATGGCCGCTGCACTCGACCACGCTGCCGTCATGCTGGCGGCCCACATCACCGAGACGGAGGGCCCCGAGGGCTTCTTCGAGGAGCTCGTCCGCCACGAACCCCGGGTGCACCAGCACGTCGACGTCCTGCGCGAGGAACACGTCGAGTTGCAGCGCGAGCTCGCACGCCTGATCGAGCGCTGCACCACCAGCTCGTGCGGCGCCGCCGAGATGCGCGACGACGTCACCGAGCTGATGGCGGTGCTGCACCACCACCGGCAGGCCGGCGCGGACCTCCTGTACGAGGCCTACGAAGTCGACGTGGCGTCAGGCGACTGACGCCTGCTGCTCACTCGGCGCCGGCCAGGACGGTGTCGGCGATCTGCGCACCGCGGGTGGTCGGGCCACCGATCCGTGCGCGCGCCTGCTCCTTGGCCTGGGCGAAGCGGCGGTCCATCTCGTCGGCGATGTTCTCGTCCTGCTCGATGAGCTGGTCCAGATCGACGTCGGCCAGCTCGATCACGCCCATGTCCGCGAACGCCTTGCGGACCCGCGGACCCCACAGCCCGATGTCCTTCACGCACGGCACGACCCGGGTGAACAGGGCCTTGCGGAACAGCGCCATCGACTCGGAGTTGTTCATGAACGCGATGCACTCGTCCTTCGGCAGGCCGAGGTTGTCCCAGACCTCCTCGGCCCGGAACCGGTCGCGCAGCAGGTAGGCGGCCTCGATCACGAACTCCTCGCGCTCCAGCTTCTCGGCCTCGGTGAGCTGCTTGTAGGCGTCCTTCAACGCCAGGCGGCCGAACGCCACGTGCCGGGCCTCGTCCTGCATCACGTAGGCGTTGATGGACTTGCCGAGCCGGTCACCGGTGAAGTCGCGCACCATCGAGAACGCCGCCAGCGCCACGCCCTCGATCATCACCTGCATCCCCAGGTAGATGAAGTCCCACCGGGCGTCGGTGAGGGTCTGCTCCAGGAGGATCTTGAGGTTGGGACTGATCGGGTACATCAGCTCCAGCTTCTCGTTCAGGAACCTGGCGTAGGTCTCGACGTGCCGGGCCTCGTCCATCACCTGGGTGGCCGCGTAGAACTTGCTGTCCACGTCCGGGACGGTCTCGACGATCTTCGCCGAGCAGATCAGGGCACCCTGCTCGCCGTGCAGGAACTGGCTGTTCAGCCACGAGGCAAGGTGGTGGCGCACCTCGTTCTTCTCGGCCCGCGTGAGCCGCTCCCAGGTCGGTGAGCCGTAGATCGAAACCAGCTCATCGGGCATGGCCTCGGTGTCGCTCGGATCGACCTCCAGCGACCAGTCGATGCGCTCGTTGGTGTTCCACTGGCTGTTCTTGCCCTTCTCGTACAGGTTGAGCAGCCGCTCGCGACCGTCGTCGTACTCCCAGTTGAAGAACGTGCCGGCGGCTGATGCCGGGACCGTCCACGTCGTGTCGATGAGGTCGAATGCGTATCGGTCGGTGGTCACGGTGGCTCCTTGCCGGCGGTGCCGTGGGACGGGAGGGTCAGGTGGTCTTGATGCCGTGGACGATCAGGTCGGCGAGGCTGGACGCCACGTCCTCGGTGGGTTCCTCTGCGGGGTTGATGGCGTAGCTGAGCAGCAGGCGTGAGGTCGCATCAGCGACCCGGTGCAGCTCCCGGTCCGAGAGGTGGCCGAGCCGGTGGGCGAGCACCTGCTCGATGACCGGCCCCACGACCGACAGCACCGGCCCCTCCCCTGTCAGCAGCAGCGGCAGCAGCGCGTGCGGCTCGGTCGCGAGCAGGCGGTCCAGCAGCGGGTGGGCACGGGCCTGGTCGATCGCGACGGTGAAAGCCCGCTCGAGCGCGACCCGCAGGTCGAGCTGGTCGTTGCCCTCGGTCGCGGCGAGCACCGTCTGGAGGAAGCGCTCCTCCTCGCGCACCAGGCACGCGCGCGTCAACTCGTCCTTGTTGCCGAAGTACCGGTAGACGGTCTGGCGCGACATCTCCGCGGCGCTGGCCACGTCCTCGAGCGTCAGCTTGGTGATCCCGAACCGCGTCAACACCTCGAGGGTCGCGTCGAGGATGCGCTCGTGGGTGGCGGACGGCACGGGATCGACTCCTGTCCTGCGTGGTCGGCGACGGGTGATGTTACGAACCTACATGCCCTGTAACATCGTTGCAAGGGTTCTCGCGCCGCCGTCCCAGCCGGCTGACTACCCTCGCCGGCCCACCCGCCGTCCGCCGGAGCCGCCGTGACCGCCCTGCCGAAGCTGCGCATCGTGGACAGCGAACCGCTTCAGACCCAGACGGATGCCCTGGTGGTCGGCGTGTTCCGTGACGGCATCGAGGCCCCGATCACGGAGCAGGCCCTGGCGGCGGCGGGCTACCGGGATCTGCCGAGCGGCGAGGGCTTCGAAGGCGAGATGGGGCAGGTGCTGGTGCTCGCAGCGCCGGGTGCCCCCTTCGGCCGGCTCGTGCTGGTCGGGCTCGGCTCGCCCGACCGGCTGTCGGACGAGACCCTGCGGCGGGCGGCCGGGGCTGCCACCCGCAGCCTCGCGGGAGACGTGCGACGCATCTCGATCGGGCTGGTCGCGGTCAACCCGTCCGAGAGCGTCGCGCGCGCGGTGGCCGAGGGCGCCCTGCTCGGCGCATACCGCTACCTCGAGCACCACAGCAGCCCCGACGAGCCCAAGGTCCGTGACATCCGGGTCCTGGTGCCGTCGCGGCTGCGCAGCTCCGGCAAGCGCATCGCCGAGCTGGCTGGCCTGCACGCGCGTGCGGTGTGCCTCGCGCGCGACCTCGTCAACCGACCTCCGAAGGACAAGGTCCCGGCCCTGCTGGCCCAGGCCGCCGTCGAGGCCTGCGGCCGGACCTGCGACGTCGAGGTCTGGGACGAGGACCGGCTGCGGGCCGAGGGCTTCGGCGGGCACATCGCGGTCGGCCAGGGCAGCCAGAGCCCACCTCGGATGATCGCCATCCGCTACCGCCCTGCGGACCCGATCGCCTCCATCGCGCTGGTGGGCAAGGGCATCACGTACGACACCGGAGGCCTGTCGCTGAAGCGGCCCTGGTCGGCGATGTACGGGATGAAGTCCGACATGGCAGGTGCGGCGGCGGTGATCGCGATCTGCAGCGTCCTGGCCGAGCTCGGTGTCCGGGTCGAGGTGCTCGGGGTCGCCGCGTGTGCCGAGAACATGCCCTCGGGGGGCGCCCTGCGCCCTGGGGACGTGCTCACGGCCCGCAACGGCACCACCGTCGAGGTCACCAACACCGACGCCGAAGGGCGCCTGGTGCTGGCGGACGGCCTGGCGTACGCCTCCGAGCAGGACGTGGACGCGGTGGTCGACCTGGCCACCCTCACCGGCCACGTGCTCTACGCGGTCGGGGGCCGGGCGGCCGGTCTGTTCACGCAGGACCAGGACCTCCAGCGACAGCTCGAAGTTGCGGCCGAGGCCGCCGGCGAGGCCCTGTGGCACCTGCCGATGTGGGACGACCTGCGGCCCTACCTCGACTCGGACGTGGCCGACATCAAGAACCTGAGCACTGGGGAGGGCGATGACCGGGCGGGCGCGACCATGGCTGCGCTGTTCCTCCGGGAGTTCGTGCGCGACGGCCTGCCGTGGGCCCACCTCGACATCGCTGGCCCGGCGATGGCCGAGCAGGCCCGCTACCACCTGGCCAAGGGCGCGACCGGCGTCGGGGTCAACACCCTGCTGCGCTGGCTCGAGGCCACGGAGGGGTGACGGAGGGCTGATCGTGCCGCGTCGTCAGCCGTCCCGATAGGTGTCGACCGGCGGGCAGGCGCACACCAGGTTGCGGTCGCCGTAGGCCTGGTCGATCCGGCTCACCGGTGTCCAGTACTTGCCGGAACGCAGGGAGGCCACCGGGTACGCGGCCTGCTCGCGGGTGTAGGGCAGGTCCCAGTCCGCCGCGAGCAGATCCTCCGCAGGGTGCGGGGCGTGGCGCAGCGGGCTGTCCTCGGCCGACCACTCCCCTGCCGCGACCTGGCCGATCTCCTCGCGGATGGCCACCATGGCCTCGACGAAGCGGTCCAGCTCGGGCTTGGACTCCGACTCGGTCGGCTCGATCATCAGCGTGCCGGCGACCGGGAACGACATCGTCGGGGCGTGGAAGCCGTAGTCGATCAGGCGCTTGGCCACGTCCTCGTTGGTGATGCCGGTCTGTGCCTCCAGCGGTCGCAGGTCGATGATGCACTCGTGGGCGACGTAGCCGTTGGCGCCGGTGTAGAGGACCGGGAAGTGGTCGCGCAGCCGCGCCGCGAGGTAGTTGGCGTTGAGGATCGCGACCTCGGTGGCACGGGTCAGGCCCGACCCGCCCATGAGCCGGATGTAGGCCCAGGAGATCGGGAGCACACCAGCCGACCCGAAGGGTGCGGCCGACACGGGTCCGGGGCCCGTCGCGGGCCCCGCCACGTCGACCATCGGGTGGTTCGGCAGGTAGCCGATCAGGTGCTCGGCCACCCCGACCGGCCCGACGCCAGGGCCACCCCCGCCGTGCGGGATACAGAAGGTCTTGTGCAGGTTCAGGTGGCTGACGTCGGCACCGAACACGCCCGGCTTGGCCACGCCCACGAGCGCGTTGAGGTTGGCCCCGTCGAGGTAGACCTGCCCCCCGTGGTCGTGCACCAGGCGGCAGATGTCGCGGATGGCGGTCTCGTAGACGCCGTGGGTCGACGGGTACGTGACCATCAGCGCGGCGAGGTCGTGGTCGTGCTCGCGCACGAGCCGGTCGAGGTCGTCGACGTCGACGTTGCCGTCGTCGTCGCACGCGACGACCACGACCTGCATCCCCGCCATCACCGCCGACGCCGCGTTGGTCCCGTGCGCGGACGATGGGATCAGGCACACGGTTCGGTCCGGCTGACCGTTGGCCCGGTGGTACGCGCGGATCGCCAGCAGGCCCGCGAGCTCGCCCTGGGACCCGGCGTTGGGCTGGATCGACACGGCGGCGTACCCCGTGATCTCCGCCAGCCAGCGCTGGAGTTCGTCGATGAGCTGCAGGTATCCCTGCGCCTGGTCCAGCGGCACGAACGGATGGACGTCCGCGAACGCCGGCCAGGTGACGGGTTCCATCTCGGCGGTGGCGTTGAGCTTCATGGTGCACGAGCCGAGCGGGATCATGGAGCGGTCGAGTGCGACGTCCTTGTCGGAGAGCCGGCGCAGGTAGCGCAGCATCTCGGTCTCGGACCGGTAACGGTGGAACGTCGGGTGGGTCAGGTACGCCGACGTCCGGCGAAGGGCGTGGGGCAGCCCGTCCGTCGCTGCGTCGTCGGCCGGGGGGTCGGTCACGCCGAACGCCTCGAGCACCCAGGTCACGTCCGCACGCGTCGCGGTCTCGTCGAACGCCACGGCGACGTGGTCCGCGTCGACCTCCCGGAGGTTGTAGCCGAGTTCTCGTGCTGCCTCGATCACGTCGCCGGCACGCCCGGGCACCTGGACGGTCACGGTGTCGAAGAACGCCCCGGCGTTGGTCACCCGCGTGGCATCCGCTCCCAGAAGACCAGCGACGAGCAGCCCCGTCAGGCGGTGGGTGCGCTCGGCGATCGTGCGCAGGCCGTCGGGGCCGTGGTGGACGGCGTACATCGCGGCGACCACCGCCAGCAGCACCTGCGACGTACAGATGTTGGAGGTGGCGCGCTCGCGGCGGATGTGCTGCTCGCGGGTCTGTAGTGCCAAGCGGTAGGCCTCCCGCCCTGCGGCGTCCCGCGACACGCCCACGAGCCGGCCCGGCAGCGAGCGGGTGAAGGACTGCCTCGTCGCGATGTAGGCGGCGTGGGGTCCCCCGAACATCATCGGCACACCGAAGCGCTGGGTCGTGCCAACGACCACGTCGGCCCCCCACTCCCCCGGTGGCGTGAGCATGGTCAGCGCCAGCAGGTCGGCTGCCACCACGACCTGTACTCCCTGCTCGGCGAGTGATGCGGCCAGGTCACGGTGGTCGCTGACCGTGCCGTCGACGTCGGGGTAGCCAAGCAGGACCGCGAACACGTCGTCGTAGACGTGGTCCGTCCGGGGATCGAAGGTTCGCACCTCCAGACCGAGCGGCTCTGCCCGCGTGCGGACGACCTCGATCGTCTGGGGCAGGCACGAGTCGGCCACGAGGAAGGCGTCGCCCTCGGTGCGGCTCGCGCGCCGGCACAGCGCCATGGCCTCGGCGGCGGCGGTGCCCTCGTCGAGCAGCGACGCGTTGCTGATGTCCATCCCGGTCAGGTCGTTGACCATGGTCTGGAAGGTCAGCAACGCCTCGAGCCGACCCTGGCTGATCTCGGGTTGGTAGGGCGTGTACGCCGTGTACCAGGCAGGATTCTCGAGCACGTTGCGCCGGATCACCGGTGGCGTGACGGTGCCGTGGTACCCGAGCCCGATGAACGAGCGCAGCACCTGGTTCCGGCCGGCGATCTCGCGCAGTTCCTCGAGCACCTCGGTCTCGGTACGCGGCCCGGGAAGGTTCAGCCCGGCGCCCTCGCGGATCGCCTCGGGGACCGCCTTGTCCAGCAGTTCACGGACCGATCCGACGCCCACCACGTCGAGCATCGCGGCTTGATCGGCGCGGTCGGGGCCCAGGTGGCGGTGCGTGAAGGCGTCACGCTGCTCGAGTTCGGAGAGGGGCCGCACGACATCGCTTCCGGTCGCTGGGAGGTGGTTGCTGCTTGATGGTTTGGTGCGGGCCGCATCGAACCACCCCCCCACGGACGACTCCAACCATCGGCCGCCCCCTGACCGAGGGGCGCACGCGGGTCGTTAGGCTGGTCGTATGTCGCGTGTCGCGTATCGGTGCTGACCGGGAAGGGCTGTGACCTCATGCCGCTGATCGCACCCGGTGAACGCGCGCCCGACTTTTCGCTCGCTCGCGCGGACGGCGACCCCGTGCGCTTCTACGGCTCGGCCGGCGGGGTCCCCACGGCCGTGCTCTTCTCCGGTGGGGCCGGCGCCGACGCCATCGGGGCGATGGTGGCCGCGCTCGGCGACGAGCTGCCCTCAGAGACGCCGCTGCACGTGGTCGCCCGCGCGCACGGGCCCGCAGCCCGGTGGGTGGGCTTCCACGACGCCGACGGTCAGGTCCACGACGCCTACGGCGTGACCGCATCCGATCCTGCGGTCGTCGTCGTGCTGGACCCCAACCTGCGGGTCCTGACGGCCCAGCGGGTCGGTGAGCCCCAGCGCACCGCAGCGGCAGCGGCCGAGGTCGTCACCGCAGGCGCCAACCTCCCGGATGACACCACCATCGGGCGGTACGCACCGGTCCTGCGGATCCCCAACGTCCTCGGCCCCGAGCTGTGCGCCCGGGTCATCGGCGTGTGGGAACGGTCGGATCCGATCGAGACGGGTGTCGAGAGCAGCCAGGCCGACGGTCGAGCGCACGTGCTCGACACCCGGCACAAGCGCCGGCGCGACCACACGGTCGAGGACGCCCAGCTCCTGCGGACGCTCACACGGGAGGCGGGGAGCCGGATCATGCCCGAGCTGGAGCAGGCGTTCGTCTACCGTGCCAACCGGTTCGAGGGCTTCAAGATCGGCTGCTACGAGGCCGTGACGGGGGGCTTCTTCGCGGCGCACCGCGACAACCTCAGCCCGGCTACGGCCCACCGTCGGTTCGGGCTCACGCTGAACCTCAACGACGACTACGAGGGCGGCGAACTGCGCTTCCCCGAGTACGGCCTGCAGCGCTACCGACCGGATGCGGGCGAGGCGCTGGTGTTCTCCGGCTCGCTGCTCCACGAGGTCCTGCCGGTGACCCGGGGCCGGCGGTTCGTGCTCCTGTCGTTCGTCTTCGGAGACGACGCTGTCCGGAGGGATGCGCCTCGGCCGCACGATCGGCCGGCCCGGGCGTAGGGTGTCCAGCAGCGCCGCACGGAGCAGCCAGCAGCGGAGGCACGGACTTGGGCTCGACCGTCGCAGAGCAGATCATCGCCGATCACCTCGTCGAAGGACAGATGGCACCGGGCAGCGAGATCGGCCTCAGGATCGACCAGACCCTGACCCAGGACGCGACCGGGACCCTGGTGATGCTCGAGCTCGAGGCCATCGGGCTCGACCGCGCGAAGACCGAGTTGTCGGCCCAGTACGTGGATCACAACATCATCCAGGAGGACCACAAGAACCCCGACGACCACCTGTTCCTCAAGACCGCTGCCGAGCGGTTCGGCATCTGGTACTCGAGGGCAGGCAACGGGGTCAGTCACCCGGTCCACCAGGAACGCTTCGGCAGGCCAGGCAAGACGATGGCGGGATCCGACAGTCACACCCCCGCAGCGGGCGCGATCGGGATGATCGCGATCGGAGCCGGTGGCCTCGACGTCGCGATGGCCATCGCTGGCGAGCCGCTGCGCATCAGGATGCCCCGGATCTGGGGCGTGCGCCTGACCGGCGAGCTGCCGCCCTGGTGCTCCGCCAAGGACGTCATCCTGGAGCTGCTGCGGCGCTTCGACGTGGACGGTGGTGTGGGCAAGATCATCGAGTACTTCGGGCCGGGGCTCAGCGGGCTGTCCTGCATGGATCGTCACGTGATCTGCAACATGGGTGCAGAGCTCGGGGCGACCACCTCGATCTTCCCGAGCGACGGCGAAGTCAGGCACTTCCTCGACCAGCAGGGCCGAGCTGGCGACTGGGTCGAGATCGCCGCG
>DASWKO010000018.1:0-4131 GCA_036396595.1 Nitriliruptorales bacterium
GTGGTCGGGGTCGTGGTCGTGGTCGTGGTCGCGGTCGCGGTCGCGGTCATGGTCGCGGTCGCGGTCGCGGTCATGAGTACGACGACATGCAAGGCGTGTGGTGCCCCGATCGTGTGGGTCACCACGGCGGCCGGCAGGGCGATGCCGGTCCAGCGGTCCACGTCCGATGACGGCACGATCGTGTTGCGTGGCGGGCTGGCGTACGTGGTCGGCGTGGTGGAGGCGGAGGCGTTGCGGGCGGACGACGTGCCGCTGTTCGTGTCCCACTTCGTGTCGTGTCCAGCCGCCGACCAGCTCCGCCGCCGGCGGCCGTCGCGGGCGGGTGGTGGGACGTTGCCGCTGCTGGACGGGCAGGTCGGCTGATGCAGGGTCTGGATGTGGTGCTGGATCTGGACGCCCACCCGTGGTCTGACCTGGGCGACGCGCCGGCGGAGGGGCACGTGGAGGGGGTTGGTGTCTGGCCGGCGGGCACGCAGGGGGGGCTGCCGTCGGTGGTGGTGCGGATGCGGGCCCCCGACGGCAGGCTCGTGGAGGGCCTGGTCACGTTGCGGCTGCTGGTGTCTGCGGTGGACGCGATGGTGGCGGCGCACGGCGATCCGCGGTTCCCCGCCGATGGGCGGGTCGAGGCTGCTCCCACGCCTGGCGAGGTCGTGGCCGGCTACCTGGCTGTGGAGCGGATGAGGGTGGCGGGCGGCGCGCAGCCCGGGTCGTCGATCCTGGAGGCTCTGCCTGGCGAGGTGTCGGTCCTGGACCTGTCTGACGTGGCCTACCAGCGGGCGGGGGACTACCACGCCGCAGCCGACGGGCAGCCGCCTGCTGTGCGGGGCCATCTGGTCGCGGGCGCGTGGCTGGAGGGGTTCTACATCGGTCAGGCGTGGCGCGAATATCTCGAGAAGGCGATCCGCCGCAGGTCGGGTGGTGACGTGGATGGGTGAGCCCGAGCTCGGCAGGTCGTGGTGTGACGGTTCGTGTGCCGCCTTGTGCGTGGACGGGCTGAGCTCGATCGGCGATCCGCCGGCTGAGCTTGGCCCGATCAGCTTCGCCCGTGCTGCGGGGGCGGCGATGGTCGCACATGGCATGACCCAGGCCGAGCTCGGCCGGCTCATCGGGGTCAGTGCGCCGCGGATGTCACGCTACGTGCGGCTGCTGGGCCTGTCCGAGCCGGTACAAGCTGCGGTGGCGGCCGGCACGCTGTCCATGAGCGACGCCACCGGCCGGTACCTGCGTGCCCCACGTGAGACGCCGGCGCGGCCTGCCGCCACGACCGGCGCGGGCGGCGTGCTGGTGTCGTTGCCGGCGGCGGCGGTGCGTACGGCCCGGGCCGGCGCGGCCGGTGCGCGCGTTGACGTGACGGTGTGGATTGCCTGCGCGATCCGCGACGCTGCGCTGGCTCAGATGGCGGGCAGCCTCGCCCGCACCCGGCGGCCTGCCACATGAGCGCCACCGCGACTGCCGATGCCACCTCCTCGGTGCAGATGATCGGGGTCGCCCAGATCCGCCTGTCGGCTGACAACCGCCGGCATCTGGGTGACCTGACCGCCCTGGCCGACTCGATCGCGCAGCGTGGCGTGCTGGTCCCGCTGATCGTGACACCGGCCGGCCAGCAGTGGGACCTGGTCGCCGGCGAACGCAGGCTGCGGGCGGCGATCACCGTCGGGCTGGACAGGCTGCCGTGCATCGTGCGTCGCTTCACCCCGTCCGAGCGTGACGAGACCCGCCTGGTCGAGAACCTGCACCGTCACGACCTGGACCCCCTCGACGAGGCCGCCGGCTACCAGCTCCTGGTCGACCGCTACGGCTACACCCAGACCCAGATCGCGAGCGCTCTGGCCGTGTCACAGTCGCACGTGTCCAAGCGGCTGGCCCTGCTGCGCCTACCGGATGCGGCACTGGACGAGCTGGCCCCCCACGACGAACACGACGACGGTGAGGGGCCGCGGCGTCTGACCCTCGCCGACGCCTACAGCTTGACCCGCCTGGCCGATCATCCTGATCTGGTCGTGGAGGCGATGAGCTGCCGCACCCCCGACGGACGCACCGCCCCGACTGTCGGTGCCGCCGTCGACGCCCACCTGCACGCCCTGGAGCGCGCGGCCGACCGCGAGGCGGCACACACCGCCCTGGCCGTACAGGGCGTGCGGGTCGTGGCCGGCCCGCCCGACCTGGAACGTTGGGCCGTGGCGGCCCGCCTGGGGGTCGCCCTGCTCGGCCCGGCCGCCGGCTACATCCGCGTCAGCGTGGACGAGCACGCCCGCCGGCACCGCGACGGGCACGTCGCAGTGGTCCTGCACGACGGCGAGATCGTGTACGGCTGCGACCAGCCCACCCACCACCGCCTCCGACCCCCCCACACCAACGGCCGCGCCCATAGCGAGCAGCTCACCCTCGACGGCGGCGACGACGGCGGCCAGGAGCAGGATGACGTCGACGAGGCGGCGTGGCACGAGGCAGCCACGGCACGCCGCATCCACGCCGCCCGTGCCGTGGCAGCCCTGGCCCGCCCGCCACTGGGCGACACCATCCTCACCGTCACCCCCACCCTGCTCCACAGCATCACGCCACACCGGTGCAAGACCGCCTGCATCATCCTGGACCTGCCCGCTGACCCGGCAGCCGGCAACGGCCGCTGGGCAGCCGCGCTGGCCGGCGCCGCCGACCAGCCCCACACCGCAGCACGCGTGCTGCTCGCACTCATGGTCGCCACCGCCGAGGACACCACCCCCACCGTCTGGCGGCCCACCCACCTGAACCAACTGCCCCAGGCCACCTACCTGGACTGGCTGACCGAGGCCGGCTGGCAACCCACCAACCTCGAGCGCCACATTCTCGCGCTGGCCCGCCCATGAGCCAGACCGGACCGCCGATGCCCCGCGTGGGCGACCTCGCACTGACCGTCCGCCAGCCCTACGCCGACCTCGAGATAGCGGGCATCAAGCCGATCGAGAACCGCACGTGGCCGCCCCCCGCGACCCTGCCGCAGTGGGGCCGGTGCGACGCCTGCGGGGCTCGGGGGCTGGCACTCGACCTGCCGTGCCCCGTCGCGCAAGGCACGACAGGTCGCCGATCGCACCACATCGTGTGGGACGGTCCGTTCCCGTTCCGGCTCTGGATCCACGCGGGCCGGAAACGCGACACCACGCATCCGATGGCCGATTGGGCGTCACTGACGAAGGTCGAAGTCGGCGGGCAGACGCGGCTGGCAGGGGACTCGCCCGACCGGTACGGCGTGCTGCTGGGGTCGGTGCAGGTGACCGGCTGCCACCACGCCGACGAGTGTGCGCAGGGAACGACGTTCACCCCGAACGGGAGGCCCGTGCTCAGGCACGAGCCTCGCTGGTGCTCCCCGTGGGCCGAGCTGGGCGTCTACCACTGGACGTTGGCTGACCCGCAGCCGCTGGACACGCCGATCGCGATGCGGGGTCGTCAGCGCCTCTGGCGGATCAGCGCCGACGACCTCCAGGTCGCGCTCGCCGAGCGGACGGGCTGAGCGATGGCCACCACACCCGACGTCCAGCGGTCTGCGTGGAGTTCTTGTAACTACGCCAGCGTCGTTCTGTGGCGTCAGGCGACGTCACGGCGCCCCGCAGTGCCGACCCCCCGCACCCTTGGGTCGACCGGGCCGCGATCGTGGCGCAGGCTCGCTCTCAGCGCGTTCGCCCAGGAGCCGTCGGGGGGGCGCCGATGAGTATCAAGGTGATGGCTCACGTGTGGGAGCTCGACCTGCCTCAGCGTGAGAAGTTCGTGCTGCTCGCGCTGGCCGATCACGCCGACGATCACGGCCGCGACGTGTTCCCTTCGGTCGCCCACCTGGCGTGGAAGACCGGCTACGACCGCCGCTCGATCCAGCGGATCATCCGCGCGCTCGAGGACCGTGGCGTGCTCGAGCAGGTCGCCCCAGGAGGCGGCCGCCACACCCCGGCCCGCTACGCCATCCACACCGCAAAGGGCGTCAGTTTGCCGCCCTTTGAACCTGTGGATAACCCGGAACCTAGGGCGTCAGAATGCCGCCCTAACGAGGTGGAAAGGGCGGCATCCACGACAGAAAGGGCGGCAAATCGAACACAAAAGGGCGGCACCGGTGCCGCCCGAACCGTCCTTAACCATCAGAACCAACCCCCTCCCGCGCGCGGG
>DASWKO010000019.1:0-2051 GCA_036396595.1 Nitriliruptorales bacterium
GCTCGATCTCGTCCGCGGTGACCGTGGGCAGCTCGTCGGGCGCGGTCAGCAGGATCGGACCCTGGACGTGGTGCGCCAGGACCGTGCCGGCCAGCGCGTCGGCGTACCCGCCGGCGGCATCGCCTCGGGCCAGCACGACCGTCGCCGCCCCGTCGGGGTAACCGGAGCCGGAGGCGCAGGCGGCGGTGGCGAACCGGTCGGGACCGCTCACGCGCGTGATGTCCCGAGCATCGGAGGCTGCGACGTCACAGGCGGGGTCCGGCGTGGCCGTGCCAGCGCCCGTGCCGGACTCGCTGGCAGCCATGGCGGCGGCCGGTTCCGCCGCGGCCGGATCGTTGCCCGAGCTGACGCCCGCCCAGGTCAGCGTCAAGCCGCCGATGGCGGCGACGATCGGCACGAGCAGCACGAGTCGGCGCACGCGGGTCCCTCCGTGGTGGCTTCGTGCGAGACCCGCTGGTGTTCCGGTCCCGCTCCGTCCCCGTCGACCAACGGGCGTCGGACTCGACAGGTTCCGCGGCTACCGTCGCCCACCAGTGCTGGGTCCGGCTGCGAGCCTAGGATTGGACGTCCGTCCGCTGCCCAGGAGTCCGTCCATGAGTGACCGCGCCCGGCTGGCCGTGCTGGTGTCCGGCTCGGGGACCAACCTGCAGGCGCTGCTCGATGCGATCGAGGCCGACCCCGACTTCGGAGGCGAAGTGGTCGTGGTCGGCTCGGATCAGCCCGGTGCGTTCGGTCTCCAGCGTGCACGCGAGGCGGGCGTGGCCACGGTCGCCCAGGCGCTGGACGACCACCCGGACCGCCCGACCTGGGAGGCGGCGCTGACCGCAGATCTCGAGGTGTACCGGCCTGACGTGGTCGTGCTGGCCGGGTTCATGAAGATCCTGTCGGCCAGCTTCCTGTCGCGGTGGCCGGACGCCGTTGTCAACACCCACCCCTCGCTGCTGCCGGCCTTCGCCGGCCCGTACGCGGTTCGTGACGCCCTGACCCACGGGGTGAAGGTCAGCGGCTGCACCGTCCATCTGGTCGACGAACAGGTCGATCACGGGCCGATCATCGCGCAGCGCGCGGTGCCCGTCGAGGAGCACGACGACGAGGACGCGCTGCACGGGCGCATCAAGGTCCTCGAGCACCAACTGCTCCCGGCGTGCGTGAAGCTGCTGTGCCATGGTCGCCTGCGGGTCCAGGACCGGCGCGTGCGCATCGCGCGCGTCGACGATGCCGCCAAGCTCACCATCCTGGACCTCGACCACACCGATCACCCCGAAGCCGAGGCGTGACCGCCGTCGTCCGCCCTGCCGCACCCGTCACCCGTCCGTAGGAGTCCGACCGTGCCCGACGTCACCCCCGTCCGCCGCGCGCTGATCAGCTGCTTCGACAAGACCGGCGTCGGCGAGCTCGCCAGATCACTGCACGATCTGGGGGTCGAGCTCGTCTCCACCGGTTCGACCGCCGGCGTCATCCGTGACGCCGGTGCCGACGTCACGGAGGTGGCCGA
The DNA here is from genome assembly GCA_036396595.1 of Nitriliruptorales bacterium. Lineage (GTDB taxonomy): Bacteria > Actinomycetota > Nitriliruptoria > Nitriliruptorales > Nitriliruptoraceae > DASWKO01. The sequence goes on from DASWKO010000019.1 coordinate 1,496, forward strand.
CGTCACCGGCTTCCCCGAGTGCCTCGATGGACGGGTCAAGACCCTGCACCCCAAGGTCCACGCCGGTCTGCTCGCCGATCGCTCGAAGCCGGACCACCTCGAGCAGCTCGAGGAGCTGGGCGTCGAGCCGATCGACCTGGTCGTGGCCAACCTCTACCCCTTCCAGCAGACCGTCGCGTCCGGCGCCTCCGATGCCGAGGTGGTCGAGATGATCGACATCGGCGGCCCGACGATGATCCGGTCGGCGGCCAAGAACCACGCCGCCGTCGGGGTCCTGGTCGACCCGGCGGACTACGGGACCGTGCTGGACGAGCTGGAGCAGCACGGAGGTCTGACCGCGCGGACCCGCACGGCCCTGGCGAGCAAGGCGTTCCAGCACACGGCGGCCTACGACGCCGCGGTGTCGACCTGGTTCCAGCGCGGCCTGGACTGGCCCGACCAGCTCACGATCGCGATGAGCAAGCAGCAGGTCCTGCGGTACGGCGAGAACCCCCACCAGGGCGCCGTGCTCTACCGGCACGCCGGCGGCGGTGGGCTCGGCGACGCCGAGCAGCTC
>DASWKO010000020.1:0-16344 GCA_036396595.1 Nitriliruptorales bacterium
TGAGCCAGTGGACCTCGGCATTCCCGGTCAGGTCGGGCAGGTGGGCCTTGGCCGCCAGCAGGTCCCGGTGGCGGCGCAGCGGCGAGGCGGGGTCCGCGCGTTGGACCTCGGCGGTCTGGTCCGGCCGGCGGTCACCCATGGGCAGCCAGGCGTCGTCGGCGGTCGTGAACCCGAGCATGGCGCCGTGTGGGCTCCACGGCATGGGCGTCCGGACGGCGTCGCGGGTGAACGGCGCGGTCCCGGGGTTGCGGGCGGCGATCGGGTCGGCGTAGCGGTCCGGCGGGATCTCGACGTCGGCGAGGCCGAGCTCGTCACCCTGGTACAGCACCAGGGTGCCGGGCAGACCGGCCAACAGGGTGGTGCAGGCCAGGGCCCGGTCGGCGCCGAGCTGGCCGCCTCCCATGCGCGTCGCCGCGCGTGGGTCGTCGTGGCTGCCCACCGGGTAGGCCAGCCCGCGTCCCGAGCCGTCCACCTCCACCCCGTCGCGCAGGACCCGGTGCTGCAGCTCGTGGTCCCACCACGTGAACGCCAGCTCGATGTAGAGGGCCAGGTGCAGCCCGTCCTGGTCGGCGATGTAGCGGCGCACCCGCTCCAGGTCCCGGAGGAAGACCTCGCCGAGCAGCACGGCGTCGTACTCCTCGGCGATGGCCCGCCAGCGGCGGAAGATCTCGACGTTGTCGGGCTGGTCGAGGTCGTGGCGATGGTCGTAGGCGACGAAGGTCTCGCGCGGGCCGGCCCCCGGCGGCGGGGGATCGCCCACCAGCGGGTTGTCGCGCAGCTCGGGGTCGTACGTCAGGGCGTGGGCGACGTCGACGCGGAAGCCGTCCACGCCCCGGTCGAGCCAGAACCGCAGGATGCCGTCGAACTGGTCACGGACGGCCGGGTTGGTCCAGTCGAGGTCGGGCTGCTCGGGTAGGAACAGGTGCAGGTAGTACTGCCCGGTGGCCTCGTCGAGCGTCCAGGCGGGTCCGCCGAAATGGCTGACCCAGTTGTTGGGGGGGCCGCCGCCGGGTGCGGGGTCACGCCAGACGTAGAAGTCGCGGTAGGGGTCTTGCCGGCTCGATCGCGAGCGCTGGAACCATTCGTGTTCGTGCGAGGTGTGGTTGGGCACCAGGTCGACCAGCAGCTTGAGGCCGCGCGCGTGGGCCTGGCCCAGGAGGGCGTCGAACTGCTCCAGCGTGCCGAACTGCGGGTCGATGTCGCGGTAGTCAGCGACGTCGTAGCCGTGGTCGTGCCCGGGCGAGGGGTAGAACGGCGTGATCCACACGAAGTCGATGCCGAGGTCGACCAGGTGGTCCAGCCGCGAGGCGATGCCGGCCAGGTCGCCGACCCCGTCGCCGTCGCCGTCCGCGAACGAGCGGATGTAGATCTCGTAGCCGGTGGCCCCGTGCCACCAGCGCTGCTGGGCGGGCGCCGTCGGGGTTGGTGGAGTCTGCGCTCCTGCCGGCCCATCGGGCGCGCCGGGGTAGCGGGCGGTCCGGGCGCGGGACGGTGTCGCCACCGCGGCCGCGGCGACCAGCAGGCCCACGGCCACCATCGCGGCTGCGACTCCGGGGACGATCGCGCCGTCCGGGCCTTCGGCCAGCCACACGACCACCAGCGCGCCTGCCGCCAGGCCCGTGAGACCTCGGGGCCAGCCGTGGTCGTGGAGCAGTGCCGCCACCGCCGGCACCGCGGCCAGTGCCACGAGCACCAGGCCGACGGTCGGCTGGGCGAGCCGGTCGCCGAAGGTCAGCAGGCCCAGATCGATGCCGGTGCGGCCATTGCCGGCCCACGGCAGGAACGCGCTGACGAGCAGCGCGAGCGCACCGAGCAGCGCGAGGGGTCGACCGGTCCGTGACATCGCCGCGCAGCCTACGGCCGCAGCGAAGCACCCGCGTGGGGTGGGGGCGTCCGGGTGCGGCTGGCGTACCTGGGTGTCCCCACCTCGGGTTGGCTGGGCGGTGTCAGTACGCTGCGGCCCGCTTGTCGAGCTCCGAGCAGGATCAGCCCCCCTTGGCCATCGTCGTCCAGAAGTACGGCGGCACCTCCGTTCGTGATGTCGAGCGGATACAGCGCGTCGCGGACCGCATCGCGTCGACCAAGCGCGCGGGCAACGACGTCGTGGTGGTGGTTTCGGCGATGGGCGACACCACCGACGAGCTGGTGGCGATGGCCGAGCAGATCTCGCCGCAGCCGCCGGGCCGCGAGCTGGACATGCTGCTGACCGCGGGCGAGCGCATCTCGATGGCCCTGCTGGCGATCGCGCTGCACGAGCGCGGCATCGCCGCCAAGTCGTTCACCGGGTCCCAGGCCGGGATCATCACCGACCGGGTCCACCGCAACGCGCGCATCATCGACATGACGCCGGGCCGGGTGCGCGAGGCGCTGGACCGCGATCAGGTCGTGATCGTCGCGGGCTTCCAGGGGGTGTCGCAGGACACCAAGGACGTGACGACGCTCGGGCGGGGCGGGTCCGACACCACCGCGGTCGCGCTCGCGTCCGCCCTCGGTACCGACGTGTGCGAGATCTACACCGACGTCGACGGCGTGTACACCGCGGACCCGCGGCTCGTGCCCGACGCGCGGAAGCTGGACTTCGTCTCGTTCGAGGAGATGCTCGAACTGGCCGCCGGCGGCGCCAAGGTGCTGCAGGTCCGCTCGGTCGAGTTCGGCCGCAACCACGGCGTGCGCATCCACGTCCGCTCGTCGTTCAGCTCCGCCGACGGCACGATGGTGGGACCGGAGGAAGACATGGAAGACGCGATCATCTCGGGTGTCGCCCACGACACCTCCGAAGCCAAGATCACGGTCCAGGGCGTGGTCGACAAGCCCGGCGTGGCCAAGACGCTGTTCACGTCGCTGGCCGAGGCCAACATCAACGTCGACATGATCGTGCAGAACGTGTCGGAGCACGGGCACACCGACATCTCGTTCACGGTGCCACGCGACGAGGCGTCGAAGGCCGGCGAGATCGCCAGAAGGCTCGTCGCGGACGTCGATGCCAGCGGCGTCACGGTGGACCTCGAGATCGCCAAGATCTCGCTGGTGGGCGCGGGGATGAAGACCCACCCGGGCGTGGCGGCCAAGATGTTCACCGCCCTGGCGGACGCCGGCGTGAACATCGAGATGATCTCGACCTCGACCATCCGCATCTCGGTCGTCACCGCCAAGGCGGACGTCCAGGTCGCCGTCCAGGCCATCCACGCCGCCTTCGGGCTCGACGCCGCCCCCACCTGACCCGCCCATGATCGAGTGTGCCCGTCACGGCAACATATGGCAGCAACGAGCACACCCGATCGGCGGCGTGGGACGGGTACCTTCGGTCGTGCACGCACACCCTTCACGCACACCCTTCACGCAACGCCGTGTCCTGGAGCCGCCCGCCGTGACCACCCCCAAGCGCGTCGCCGTCGTCGGCGCCACCGGTGCCGTCGGCCTGGAGATGCGTCGACTGCTCGAACAGCGTGACTTCCCGGTCGCGGGCGAGCCGGTGTTCGTCGCCTCGGAGCGCTCGGCCGGCAAGAAGCTGGCGTGGAGGGATCGCGAGGTAACGGTCCGGGCGCTGTCGGCCGACGTGTTCGACGGCGTGGACGTGGCGCTGTTCAGCGCCGGGAGCGCCACCTCGCGGGAGTGGGCGCCAGTGGCCGTGGCGGCCGGTGCGGTGGTGGTCGACAACGACTCCGCGTGGCGCATGGACCCCGAGGTGCCGTTGGTGGTGACCGAGGTCAACCCCGACGACGCGCGGCGGCGTCCCAAGGGGATCGTCGCCAACCCCAACTGCACCACGATGGTGCTGATGGTCGCCGCCAAGCCGCTGCACGACGCGTTCGGGCTGCGCGAGATGGTCGCGACCTCGTACCAGGCTGCCGGCGGCGCGGGCCAGTCCGGGATCACCGAGCTGATCGAGCAGGCCGCCAAGCTGGTCGGCGACCCCGACCTGCTGCGCTCGAACGGGGCCGAGGCGCAGCGCCACGTCACGCCGACGGCGTTCTCCAAGGCGCTCGCGTTCAACGTGCTCGCCCACTGCGGGACCTTCACCGACGAGCGCTACACCGACGAGGAGTGGAAGCTCGTCAACGAGTCGCGCAAGATCCTGCACATCAGCGACCTGCGCGTCAGCCCGACCTGTGTCCGGGTCCCGGTCGTGGTCGGGCACGCCATCGCGGCCCGGCTGACCTTCGGCACCGAGGTGTCGCGCGCCGCGGCGCTGGCGGCCCTCGGGGACGCGCAAGGGCTGGACATCCAGGACGGCATCGGCAAGGACGGCGAGGAGCTGGCCTACCCGACGCCGCTGGCCAGCGCCGGGCGCAACGAGGTGACCGTCGGGCGCATCCGCGAGGACCTCGGCGACCCCAACAGCCTCAACCTCTGGGTGGTCGGCGACAACCTGCTCAAGGGCGCCGCGCTGAACACCGTCCAGATCGCCGAGCTCCTGCTCGCCGAGTAGCGGCTGCTCAGTCAGGCGAGGTCGATGACCTTTTCGTCGAGGACGAAGACCCCGGACGCCAGCGTGCGCAACAGCTCGGTGATGGCGTCGCGGTCGGCGGGGCGGGCGAACAGGAAGCCCTGACCGAGGTGGCAGCGCAGCTCCCGGAACCGGGTGAGCTGTTCGGCGTGCTCGATGCCCTCGGCGACCGTCTCGAGCTCGAGCGACCGGCCGAGCTCGACGATCGCGCGGACCAGGGCCGGGCTCTGCTCCCCTCGGGTCAGCCCGTCGATGAAGCTGCGGTCGATCTTGAGCACGTCGAACGGGAACTTCTGCAGGTAGCTCAGCGAGGAGTACCCGGTCCCGAAGTCGTCGATGGCCAGCCGGATGCCCAGCGCCTTGAGCTTGCGGAACTCCTCGATCGAAGAGCTGGTGTCGCTGACCAGGGCGCTCTCGGTGATCTCGAGGGTGAGGTAGCTCGGGTCGATCCCCGACTCGCTCAGTGCCGTGGCGACGTCGGTGACGGCCGATCCCGAGCTGAGGTGACGGGCCGACAGGTTGACGCTCATGTACATCGGTGGCTCCGCCGGGAACTCCGCGTGCCACGCGGCGAGCTGCGTGCACGCCTGGGCGAACACCCAGCGGCTGATCGGGATGATGGCGCCGGTCTCCTCGGCCAGCGGGATGAACTCGCCGGGCGCGATCCGGCCCCGCTCGGGGTGGTTCCAGCGCAGCAACGCCTCGACGCCCACGATGCGTCGGTCCTCGAGCACCACGATCGGCTGGTAGTGCAGCTCGAACTCCCCGCGCTCGACGGCGCGGTGCAGGTCGGCTTCGAGCTCGAGCCGCTCGACGACCGCCACGTGCATCGACGGCTCGAACACCTCGTAGCGACCCTTGCCGGAGTTCTTGGCCATGTACATGGCGATGTCGGCGTTGCGCAGCAGCTCGTCGGCGGTCAGCCCCTCGGAGCCGTTGGCGACGCAGATCCCGATGCTGCCGTCGATGCGCACGTCCTTGGTCTGGATGGCGAACGGCTCGCGCAGGGACGCGAGCAGGCGCTCGGCGACGCGTGCGGCGTCGGACTGGTCGCGCAGGTCCTCGAGCAGGATCGCGAACTCGTCGCCACCCAGCCGGGCCGCCGTGTCGGCGTCCCGCACCACCTCGCGGATGATGTCGCCCACCTCCATGAGCAGCTCGTCGCCGGCGGCGTGGCCGATGGTGTCGTTGACGCCCTTGAACCCGTCGAGGTCGAGGAACAGCAGGCCGAACATCTGGTTCCTGCGGCCGGTCCGGGCCACGACGTGCTCGACGCGGTCCGTGAACAGCGCGCGGTTGGCCAGGCTCGTGAGCTCGTCGTGGAAGGCCTTGTGCTCGATCTCGTCCTCGAGCGCCTTGCGGTCGCTGATGTCGCGGGTGTTGAGCACCCAGCCGCGCACGTCGGGGTCGTGCAGCAGGTTCACGCAGTTGGACTCCACGGTCCGCCACGTGCCGTCGGATGCCAGGAAGCGGTTCTCGATCAGTCCGTGGGAGCCCGGCTGCTCGAGCATGCCCGCGACGAAGGCCAGGACGTTCTCGAGGTCGTCGGGGTGGATGTAGTCGAGGAAGCGCTGACCCAGCAGCGCCGCGTCGTCGTAACCGAAGACCCGCTCGGTGGACGCGCTCTGGTAGGTGATGCGCTCCTCGCCGTCGATGACGACGATGCAGTCGCTGGAGTAGCGGACGAGGTTGCGGAAGCGCTGCTCGCTCGAGCGCATGCCGGCCTCGGCCTCTTCGCGCCGCTGCGTCATCCGCGTGATGCGGCTTGCGACCAGGTGCAGGACCAGCAGTTCGAGCATGGCGATGCCGTGGGCGACCGGCAGCGCGATGTTGGACGGCACCCAGCCGAGCTCGATCCCGGCCTGCCCGAGCACGACCGCCGCGCCGGCCCAGACGCGCATGCCGCGGCCAGCGCGCGAGCCGGACAGCTTGATGTTGTCGGCGACGAGGAACAGCAGCCCGCCCGACAGGGCGGGGCCCCAGCCCGTGGCGTAGACGACCGCTGCGATGGCCGTGACCTGGATGGCCATGCGCGCGTGCATCTGACGGTCGTCGCAGTCACCAGGGAACCAGGTGGCCGAGACGCTGACGGCGCCGGCAGCGGCCACGAGCAGCAACGCGAACAGCCAGAGCGGCACCGCCACCAGCAGGCCGGTCTGGGCCGCCGCGGTCACCGCAGCCAGCGTCAGCAGCACCTCTGGCAGGTGCCGCAGCATGCGGTCACCAGCCTCCGTTCGCACCCACGTACCCATCCGGTCCTCCACCCTCTGCGCCCGCACCGGCGCCCGATCTGACTAGTCCGTAGGAGGTGGTTTCGGCCGGCCCCCGTCCGACCTTGAGCCGACCCGTCCGACCTCGAGCCGACCTCGAGCCCTCCCGGGCCGCCCTGGAGCGCCGCCCCCGACGGGCCCGGGGCCGCCCCGAGCCGGTGCGGTCACAGGCTGACGGTGCCGTCGACCAGTTCGTCCAGCACGCAGCGCAGCCGCGTCGACAGCAGCCGCTCGGTGGTAGCGGCGTCCGCCGCCCACCCGAGCAACCGGCCCTGGCCGAGCTCGCAGCCCAACCCGTGCAGTCGCGCAGCCTGCTCGGCGTGGTCCACGCCGTCGGCGACGGTCCGTAGCTGCAACGACCGGCTGATGTCGATGATCGCGCGCACGAGCGCGGGATCCTGCGTCCCGTCGGTCAGGCCCGAGACGAACGACCGGTCGATCCGCAGCTCGTCGACCGGGAGCTGCTGCAGCGTTCCCAGGCCGAGGTAGCCCACTCCGAAGCCGTCGATCGCCAGCCGGACGCCCAGGTATCGCAGCTCGCGCAACGCGTGCAGCGTCGCGGCGTCGTCCTGGATCATCGCGGCCCCGGTGATCCCGAGCGTCAGGCTGCCCGGCTCCAGGCCGCTGGCCGCCAGCGCCCGGGCGACGTCGGCGACGAGGTCGCCCGACAGCACCTGCTCGGCCGCGATGCCGATCTTCAGCCCGAGCGGGTCACGGCGTGGCCGGTAGCGCTGCTGCCAGGCGGCGACCTCGCGGCACGCGGTCGTCAGCACCCAACGGCCGAGCGGCACGACCAGGCCGCTCTCCTCGGCGAACGGGAGGAACTCGGCTGGAGCCAGCAGGCCGCGGCGGGGGTGGCGCCAGTGCACCAGCGCCTCCACGCCCACGACGAGGTCGTCGTCGAGGGCGAAGATCGGTTCGTGGTGCAGGACCAGATCCCTGCCGATGGCCGCCGCCAGCTCGCGCTCGAGCTCGAGCCGCTCGACCGCGCGCACGTGCATGGCCGGCTCGAACACCTCGTAGCGGCCCTTGCCGCCGTTCTTGGCGCTGTACATCGCGATGTCGGCGTTGCGCAGGAGCTGGCTGGCCGATTCGATCCCCGACCACACGGCGACGCCCACGGAGCCGTCGATGTGCACGGGTTGGCCGTCCAGCTCGATCGGCCGCCGGATCCCGGCCAGGACGCGCTGGGCGACCCGGACCGCGTCGGACTCGTCGCGCAGGTCCTCGAGCAGCACCGCGAACTCGTCGCCGCCCAGGCGGGCCGGCGTGTCGACGTCGCGGACCGCCTCGCGCAGCCGGTCCGCGACCTCGGCCAGCAGCGCGTCCCCCGCCTCGTGCCCGAGCGTGTCGTTGACGTGCTTGAAGCCGTCGAGGTCGAGGAACATCACGGCGATGCGCTGGGGCCGGCGACCCGACCTGGCCACGGCGTGCTCGACCCGGTCGGTGAACTTGGCCCGGTTGGCCAGGTCGGTCAGCTCGTCGTGGAAGGCGCGGTGCTCCAGCGCGGCCTCGAGCTGGCGCCGCTCCGAGACGTCCCGGGCGTGCGCCACGAGCGCCCGCACCGCGGGGTGGGAACGCAGATCGCTCCAGGCGATCTCGACCGGGACGTAGCTCCCGTCCACGCGACGCAGCCGTGCGTCGGTGAGGCCGAGGGCCCCGCCCGCGACCAGCGCGCACAGTGCCTCGGTGACCCGGGGAGCGTCGTCGGGGTGGGCCAGCGTGGCGTAGCCGGCCCCGTCGAGCGCGTGGGTGGCGTAGCCGAGCGAGGCCGTGACGGCCGGCCCCTGCTCCACGATGCGGCCCTCGTCGTCCAGCACGACCACCACGTCCGTCGAGTGCTGGACCAGGGCGCGGTAGCGCTCGCGGCTGTGCCGGAGCGACTGCTCCGCCAGCTCGCGTGCGACGACCGTCCGGTGCAGCCGTCGCGCCACCGCCACCAGGGCGAGCGCTCCGACCGCGGCGACGCCGTGACCCGCCGCCGTGGCCACGAAGGTGGGCGCCCAACCCAGGTGCGTCGCGGCCTGGCCCGACCCGATCGTGACCAGAGCGGTCCCGACCGCAGGGCGAACGGCCCGGGGACCCCCGCGGCCCACGGCCTGGACCAGCGGGGCGACGAAGGCCAGTCCCAGGGCGGGGCCCCAGCCGGACGCGTACACGATCACACCCGTGGCCAGGGTCTCGACCGCGGTGCGGCTGGCCGGCCCGAGCACCCGCCGCCCGAGGTACATCATCCCCAGGGTCACGGTCACCAGTCCGAGGTAGAGCGTGAGCGGCACGCCCAGCGCGGCACCTGCGCCCAGCAACGCGGCCAGCGCCAGCCCCGCCAGGGCCACGTCGGGGGCCAGGTCGCGCAGCGGACCGGCCACGGCGCGCATCGGGACCTCCTGTGCCTGGTCGAGATCGAGGGGCTGCCCCTCTCGGTGTCGGCACGATCGGACCGGTCGGACATACGCCGTTCGGCCGCCCCGCCTGGTCCGATGTGACCAGGCGCTCAGTGGATCTCGTGGGCGCAGGCGCAGGGGCACGCGTGGCACTTGGGGCAGCCGTCGGCGTAGCGGGCCGCTGCCTCCTCGAGGTCCACGCCCGCCTGGTCGGCCAGGCTGGCCAGCCACGCGAGCACGTCCGAGAACTCCTCGACCCGGCGGTCGTGGTCGCCACGCCGCAGCGCGCGTGACAGCTCGCCCACCTCCTCGACGAACCAGCCGAAGCTGGCGTCGATCCCGCGCGCGCGGTCCTGCCGACCATACGTCTCGCGCATGAGCGCCTGGAGTTCCGCGAGCTGCATCTAGCGCTCCTCTAGCGCTCCTCGCGGGTGGTGCCCCGCTCGTCGACCGCCAGCGCATCGAAACCGTACATGTGGTGGGCCCGGTCCTGGTGGTGCGGGTGACCGGTCGGCTCGAAGTGGATGACGGCGTCCGCGATGTCGGGGACCGACTGGCGCAGCCGGTCCTGCATCTGGTGGGTGATGTCGTGGGCGTGCTTGAACGTCAGGTCCGCGTCCAGCTCCACGCACACGTCCAGGAAGATGCGGGAGCCGACCAGCCGGGCACGCAACGTGTGGTGCTCGTGCACCTCCGGGAACGAGTGGATCACGTCGATGATGCTGCGCACCGTGGCTTCGTCGGGGGCGCGGTCGGTGAGCACGGCGGCGGTGTCGCGCAGCAGTCGCATGGCCGTGAGCGCGACCAGCGCTGCAACGACGAGCGCCGCGATGGGGTCACCGAGCGGGAACCCGGCGCCGGCGGCGGCCAACCCGATGATCACCGCCCCGTTGGACCAGACGTCGGTTGCGAAGTGCAGCGCGTCGGCGGCCAGGGCCTGACTGCCCCCCGACGTATCGGCTGCGGCCTGCAACCTCCGTGAGATCCACACGTCCACGATCATCGAGACCACGATGACCGCGACGCCGTAGCCGGGGGTGGAGACGCCGGGCGCGCCCTGGAGCCGGTCGAAGGCCTCGCTGGCGATGACCCCGACGGTCACGAACAGAAGTCCGAGCTGGATCAGGCTGGACAGGCTCTCGAACTTCTCGTGGCCGTAGGCGTGGCTGTCGTCGGGTGGCCGCGACCCGACCCGGACGCCCAAGTACGCGAACCCGCTGGCGGTCAGGTCCAGCATGCTGTCGGCGGCCGAGGCCCACAACGCCACGGACCCCGTGACGGCGGCGGCGATGGCCTTCATCGTCAGCAGCAGGACGTTGACGGCGATGGACAGCGCCGCCGCCGACCGCTTGATGCGGCTTCGGGCGGCCTCGTCCTGGTCGTGCGTGGTGGACCGGGTCATCGTGCCCCCGATCGTACGGCGAGCATGGGGCCGGGAGCCCATCGGGCCCGCACCTGGCGGGCCCGGTGGTCGGGATGGCCGGATTCGAACCGGCGGCCTCCTCGTCCCGAACGAGGCGCGCTAACCAAGCTGCGCTACATCCCGGAGCCGCTCCGGAACCGGAGCGGGGGCGAGGGTACCCACCGACCTCTGCGCTGCGAACGCCGCGTGGTCAGGTCGTGAGCTCGAGCAGGGTCGCCTCCGGGCGGCACGCGAAGCGGAAGGGCGCGTAGCGGCTGGTGCCGAGGCCAGGGGAGACGTGCAGCCAGGCGGCGTCGCCGTCGGGGCCGGGGCCGTAGCGGGAGGCACCACGGATGCGATCCAGCGGCAGGTCGCAGTTGGCGACGACGGCGCCGATGGGCGGGAACCGGACCTGCCCGCCGTGGGTGTGTCCGGACAGCAGCAGGCGATGGCCGGCCAGGACCAGGACGTCCAGCGCGACGGTGTAGGGCGCGTGCACCAGGCCGATGGACGCGACGACGCCGGCGGCGTCGGGGCGTACGGCGTCGGGATCCGGCACGACGGCGTCCTCGAGGTGGGGATCGTCGATGCCCCCGAGGCCCACCGGGCCCACCCGCGTGGGGAGCACGACCGCCTGGTTGCGCAGCACGCGGTAGCCGTGGTCGTGCAGCCCCGCGATCAGCCGGGGCGTGTCCAGCCGCTCGCCGGTGACGCGCGCGTCCGGGTTCAGCAGGTAGTGGTGATAGCCCTTGGCGACGGGTCCGAACAGGTCGTTGGAGCCCAGGACCACGACGCCGGGGACGCTGGGGCTGGTCAGCGATGCCAGCAGATCCACCGCCGCGTCCTCGGCATCGCGGCCCCCGAGGATGTCGCCGGTGACCGCGACGAGGTCCGCGCCCTGCCTGCGCAGGCTGCGCACGAAGTCGACCTTGTGCTGCTGAGGCGGGTCGAGGTGCAGGTCCGACAGGTGCAGCAGGCGCAGGCGGGTCCCCGGGGCCGCCTGGAGGACGCCCGGTAGCTGCAGCCGGCGCAGCCGGTACCAACGGCGTTCGACGAGGCTGCCGTAGGCGACGCACGCGGCGCCCGTGGCCGCGACCGTCCCGATCGCTCGACTCCAGGTGCTCACTGGGCTCCGTCGCTCACGGTGTCGTGGAGTCTGCGTCCCCGTCCCCGCCGCGGCCGCCGCCGTTGCCCGGTCCTTCGGACGGGGATGGCGACGGGGACGGGGACGCGGATTCGGAGGGGCTGGGGCTGGGCGAGGGTTCGGGCTTGCCCTTGCGCGCGCGCCCGACCTGGATGATGACGACCGCATCCTCCCCCGGGGCGTAGTGCTCACCCTCTCCCGGGCTCTGGGCCAGCACGCGCCCGACCTGCTCCTCGTCCCTGGTGTCCTTGTAGAGCACGCGCGCGACGTAGCCCCGTTCCTCGAGCAGGCGGATCGCCTGGGTCTCGGTCAGGCCGACCAGGTCCGGCACGACCGGCGCCACGCCCAGGCCGTCGCTGACGTCGATGACGACGATCGAGCCGGCCGAGACGCGCGTCCCCCCAGGCGGCGTCTGGGCAAGCATCGTCCCGGCGGGCTCGAAGTGCTCGACGTCCTGCACGTACCAGTTCAGGCCGGCCCGTTCGAGCAGCTCCTTGGCGGCGTCGAGGTCGGCGGCGGCCAGGACATCGGGGACGGTGGCAGCCGGCGCGGCGCTGGGGGCGTCCCACGCCTGCGGCTCGAACCGCTGCATGGCACGGGACATGTAGTCGCGCCACATCGGCGCGCTGATGGTCGAACCGAAGATGCGGCTGTGGTAGCGCCCCGAGATGGTCACGTTGCTCATCAGGTGGCGCGCGATGCACACGTTGCCCTCCAGGGCGTTCGCGCCGCGATGCTGGCCGGGGCAGGCGGTGATCGCCTGCTCCTCGGTCTGGTAGCGCTCGATCCCGTTCTCGTAGCCCAGCCAGGCAGCGGTTGCGAGCTGCCGGGTGAAGCCGACGAACCATGCGTCCACGTAGTCGTTGGTGGTCCCGGTCTTGCCGCGCACGGGGTACGGGCTCATCGCGGAGGCCATCCACGGGGCGGTGCCGCCGCCGTTGACCGGCCCCTTCATGATGTCGACGACCCGCAGCGCCACGTCCGCGTCGATGGCTCGGGCGCAGTCGACGGTGTGCTCCCAGAGGACCTTGCCGTTCTTGTCCTCGATGCGCTGGATCGCGTAGGGCGCGCAGTACACCCCCTCGTTCGCGAAGGTCGCGAAGGCGGCGGCGTGCTCGAGCGGGAACACCTCCGTCGAGCCCAGGGCCATCGAACAGACGGCCTGGTTGGGGTTGTCGGGATCGAGGCTCTTGATGCCGACACGGTTGGCCAGCTCGGCCACGGGCCGGGGGCCGATCTCGGCCATCAGCCGGGCGTGGAACACGTTCGAGGAGCCGGCCACGCCGCTGTACATGTTGCGCAGGCCGTTGCCCCCCGAGTTGTTGACGGTCCACGGTGCTCCGTTGTCGAGGCAGCCGTTGATGGTCTGGGGGCCGGTCGCCTCGACCTCCCAGCCTGGCGGGAGGCCCAGCTCGAGCGCGGTTGCGATCACGTAGGGCTTGAACGACGATCCAGGCTGGCGTCCGACCCGGTTTGACCCCGCGTCAGCGGGCACGGCCGGGTTGAACTTGGTCCTGCTGCACAGCAGCTTCCCGGTGTCCTCGTCGACCTCGTCGGGCTCGTCGCAGGTGCCGTGCGTCTTGGGACCGATGGCCATGGTGCGCACCGCGCCGGTGCCGGGCTCGACGCTGACGATCGCCGCCATGGGGTCGGTCAGCGGCTCGGTGACGTGCTCGTCGATCGCCTCCTCGGCCAGTCGCTGGAACTCGGGGTCGATGGTCGTATGGATGCGCAGTCCACCCTGGAACACCTGCCGGATGCGTTCCTCGGGGGTGTCGCCCAGTGCGCGCAGCGCGTCGAGCTGGGTGCCCAGCCCCCTGGCGGTGTCCTCGTTGACCAGCAGCCGCTTGATCCAGTCGGCGAAGAACGGGCTCTCGGGCTCCTCGAGCTGGGTGACGTTCAGCTCGATCGGCCGGGATCTGGCATCCTGCGCCTCGTCCCGGGTCAGGTAGCCCTGCTCCTCCATCTGGTCGAGCACGATGTCACGCCGCCGCTGGGATGCGTCGGGGAACGCGATCGGGTCGTTGCGCCTGGGGTCGCGGATCATGCCCGCCAGGACGGCCGCCTCGGCCGCCTGCAGGTCGCGCACGTCCTTCCCGAAGTAGTACTCGGCCGCGGTGCCCACGCCGTAGACGCCGTTGCCCAGGTAGATCTCGTTGAGGTAGTGCTGGAGGATCTCCTCCTTGGTGATGCGCTGCTCGAGCTCGACGGCGTACACGGCCTCCTTGATCTTGCGTTCGAAGGTCCGGTCACCGCTGAGCACCACGTTCTTGACGTACTGCTGGGTGATGGTGGAGCCACCTCCCTGGATCTCGCCGGCCCGGGCGTTGGTGAACGCCGCGCGGATGATCGCGCGGTAGTTGATGCCCCTGTGGTCCCAGAACTCGCTGTCCTCGGTGGCGATGACCGCGTTGCGGACGATCGCGGGGATCTCGGCCAGTGGGAACGAGTTGCGGTTCTCCTCGAAGAAGATCGTCTCGAGCGGGGTGCCGTCGGCGGCGTAGAGGATCGAGCGCTCGGCTGGCGGCACGAACTCGCGCGGCAGCGGAGGGATGTCCAGGACCCCGGACTTGACCGAGTCGACCACGTCGGTCACGGCCAGCGCGGTCGGGAGGAACAGGCCGCCGACCAGCACGCCGCAGCCGACGATGACCGCGCTCAGCAGCGCCAGCCGCACGCCGAGGGCGTGCAACGGGTGGCCGGCTTCCGAGGGACTCACGGGGTCTCCGGGCGAGGGATGGCGGAGGGTACCGGCGCCGCCCCGAGCGGCCCGTGGGTGGGTGCGCCGGCCCCGGCCAGAGCCACGTCGGACCTGTCCAGCCCCCGCCGAGGTCTAGCCCATGTCTAGCCCGTTGGGACTGGCTCAGTCATGTCTCGGCATGGTCTGTCGTGGCCATCCGGAACCGTACGTCTGGGCTATCGAGGCAGCGAGCGGACGCTGGGAGCCTGGTGGTCAGGGCCCTGGTGGGCCCGGAGTCGAAGAGGCGGGAGGCGAGATGGACGAGGACTGGCAGAGCAAGGCGCGGTGTCGCGGCTTGGAACCCGACCAGTTCTTCGTCCGCGGCTCGGGCCAGGCGCGTGCGGCGCTGCGGATCTGCGAGCGCTGCACGGTCCGCACGGAGTGCCTCCAGTACGCCATCGACAACCATGTGGACTTCGGGGTCTGGGGTGGGATGACCGAGCGCCAGCGGCGGGCCTACACCCGCAGGCTGGCGAGTTGATACCTGCCGTTCCGGCCGGGGCGGCGTGGCGGGGCCCCGGCTGGTCCGGCGACCGATCTCGACGGGGCGATCAGAGGTAGCCGGCGACGTCGGGTGCCTCGGGTGGTCGGGCGGCGTTCTGCACGTCCTCGGGTGCGTCGTGGAAGGCTCGCCCGCCGAAGCGCTCGCGGATGACGTCGTCGAAGTGGGCCGCGGTCGAGGCGACCGCGGCGACCGTCGCCTGGAGCTCGGGCGCGTCGAGGGTGGTCCCGAGCAGCGTGTGCCGCAGCCAGACGGCATGGTTGTCGGTGTCGAAGCTGAACGAGCCGAACCCCAGGGCGTGGTTGGTGGTCAGCAGGAACGTGGCCAGCTCGGGGGTCAGGTCGACCTCGACGTTGGTGATAGAGAACACGCCGACCTGCGGGCCGATCGGGGTCATGGGCACGGTCACGAAGACGCGCGCACCGTCGAACGTGAAGGTGAAGTTGCCCCACGCGTCGACCTGATAGCCGCCGAGGTAGGCGCGCAGCAGGTCGCCGACGTGATTGCGCAGGTCATCGGGGTCGATGAACACCCCCGTGCGCTTGGGTGGGTGCGGCCCGGTCCGGGGCAGTACCAGCTCGTGTGAGGGCCCCGGTCCGCTGCCGGTGCCGTCCGGCGACGGCCCGGCCAACCCATCGTGCTGCTCACGGTCGTCGTCCGCACCGCCGGTCGTCGCGTCAGGCTCCGGCGGGGGGGCGTCCTGCGTCATCGGGACCTCGCGGTCAGGGCGTCGGCGATCGCAGCGAGGGTAGTCAGGTCGTGCACGTCCGAAGCCAGCAGCGGGACCTCGACCAGCGTGTCCGGCGACAGCCCGAACAGGGCGGCGTTGATGTCGCGTCGCTCGCGTGCGGCCAAGCGCCGCGTGTCGTCGGCCAGGCGCAGCGCCGCTGACACCGCCTTGCCGCTGCGCGCGTGCTCGCTGCTCTCGGCAGCACCGAGGATCCCGTGGTCGATGGCCTCGGCGGCCTTCTCGACCTCGTCCCCGGTGGGCAGGTGCTCGAACCGGGGGTGGACCCGGTTGACCACGACCCCGGCGCTGTGCAGGCCCTCCTGCTGGAGCCGATCGAGGAAGAAGTGGGCCTCGCGCAACGGCGGGGGCTGGGGCGAGGCGATGACCACGAAGCGCGAGTCGGAGTGGCGCAGGAGCTCGAGCACCTGCTCGGCGCGCTCCTTGAAGCCCCCGTACATCCCCTCGAAGCTGCGGAAGAACTGCGCGAGGTCGTCCAGCAGCGCCATGCCCGTGACCTTGCCCGCGACCTTCATGAACGCGGTTGCGCCGACGTTCACGGCCTTCAGGTAGTTCCTGCCGGCCGCCACGCCCGGCTTCATCAGCAGGCTGAGCAGCTTGCCCTCGAGGAAGCTGGTCATGCGCTTGGGCGCATCCAGGAAGTCCAGCGCGCTGCGCGTCGGAGGCGTGTCGATGATGAGCAGGTCCCACTCGCCGTCTTCGTGCAG
>DASWKO010000021.1:0-14204 GCA_036396595.1 Nitriliruptorales bacterium
CGCGCCGGCCGTAGTTGGCCTGGACGAGCACGCCCACCGTCCCCGCGTCCGTCACCCGTGAGGCGGTGCCGGTGCCACCCTTGCACTGGTGCGCGATCATCCCGGTGCCGCCGCCGACGTTGCCCTCCGGCACCGCGCCGGTCGTGGCACGGTCGAGAGCAGCGATGGCGTGCTCGGGGCGGACGTGGAACCCGTTGAGGTCGTTGAGGAAGCCGTCGTTGGTCTCGGCGACGACCGGGAGGGTGAACCATGGGCGCTCGACGCCACGGTTGGCCACCTCCCAGCGGACCAGCCCCTCGTGCACGGCACCCACGGCGTGCGTGTTGGTGATGGCGATCGGCGTGGTGAGCAGTCCGGACTCCTCGATCCAGTGCGACCCGGTCAGCTCGCCCGCCCCGTTCAGGCGGTGGATCGCCGCGTGGACGGGGGTCGCCCACGGCTGGGGCGCCGGGAGGATCGCGGTCACCCCGGTCCGGACCGGCTTGCCGGGGCGGTCGACGTCGATCAAGGTGCTCACCCCGACCGCGACCCCCGCCACGTCCGTGATGGCGTTGTGCGCACCGGTCGGCTGCTCGAGGAACGACAGCCCCGCCAGATCCAGGTCACGTAGCCGTGGCACCTCAACCGCCTCCGGCTGTCACTGGCTGCAGCCTCGGGCGGCGACCGGCCACCGGTCGACGATCGCCCCGTCGCGCATCACCAGGAGCTGGTCGTAGAGGTTCACCACCGGGCAGATGTGGTTAGGCACGACGGCGACGACCTCACCGAGCCCCGGGCCCAGCCCGTCCGCGCCGATCTCGACCACCGCGTGGTGGTCGTACATCGAGGTGACCCGCGCCTGCGGGTAGGCGGGCAGCGCCCCGTACCCGTCCAGCAGCGCCGGCTTGTCCTTCGTGAACGCCTTGCCGCCGCAGTCGAGCACGAACCGCCCCGCGGCCTCGCGACTGACGCAGGTACCGGCGACGAACGCGGCGACCGTCGACGGGGCGACCGACCCGAGCATCGCCTGCTGGCGGTCGCCGAACACGAACGTGCCGGGGCGCTCCTCGGTCACGTGGTCGCGGGCCGACAGCAAGGCGGTGGGCGTCGAGCCGGCGCTGACCTCGAGGTCGGTGAAGCCCGCCTCCGTCAACGCGCGCAGCACGGTCAGCGTCGCGTCGAGTTCGTCGCCCGCTGCCGGCTCGGCGGCGGCCGGTCCCTGGTAGGCGTGCCCACCGTGCGTGAAGATGCCGGCGACGCGCAGCCCGGCCGCGCGTGCGGCCGTGGCCACCTCGACCGCCCGCGCCCCCGTCGTGACGCCCGTGCGCAGCTCGCCGGCGTCGACCTCGATCATCACGTCCGGCCGCGCGCCGCCGCCATTCACCGCCGCCCCGATCAGCGCGACCCCCTCGGGCGAGTCCGCCCCGACCCGCAGCCTCGTCTTGGCCGCGACCCGGCGGAGCCGCTCCGCCTTGGCACCGACCGCCCACAGCGGGTAGGCGACGAAGATGTCGGGGATGCCCGCGTCCGCGAACACCTCCGCCTCGGACAGCGTCGCCGTCGTGATCCCGACCGCACCGCCCGCCAATTGGGCGCGTGCCACCTCGACGCACTTGTGGGTCTTGGCGTGCGGGCGCAGGGCCACGCCGACCTGGGACAAGCGCTTGGTCATGCGCTCGATGTTCGCGTTCATCCGGTCGACGTCGACCACGAGGCACGGCGTGTCGAGATCGCCGGGCACCCTCCAGTCCGGGAAGCCGGTCGGCTGAGGTGGTCGATCCCCCACGGCACCTCCGGGGTGTGTCCGAGAGCGGTTGGAGCGTCAGTCTGCCCGCTCGTGGCGGACCGTGAGCGGTCGCGGACCCCAAGCGCTGCGGGCGCGGCTTGTGCTGGTCGACAACGTCCGCCGCGCGCTCGCGCGGTTGACTCACCTGATGGACACCTACGTACGCCTCCCCGCCCCGGACGAGGTCCGGGGCGCGCTGACCGATCTGGCGACGCACGTGCGTCGGACGCCGACCGTCCGGATGGAGCCCGACACCGTCGCGGACAGCCCGGTCACGCTCAAGCTCGAGACGCTCCAGGTGACCGGCACGTTCAAGCCCAGGGGCGCGTTCGCGCTCCTGATGGGCGCCGAGGTCCCGGAGGCAGGGGTCGTCGCGGCCTCTGGCGGCAACTTCGGGCTCGCACTGGCGCACGCGGCACGTGCCCTCGGCCACCGGGCGACCGTGTTCGTCCCGGCGACGTCGCCCGCGGAGAAGATCGACGGGCTGCGACGGCTGGGCGCGGTCGTCGAGGTGGTCGACGGCTACTACCCCGAGGCGCTGGCGGCCAGCGACGAGCACGTCGCCCGGACCGGGGCCATGCGTGCGCACGCCTACGACCTCCCCGGCAACGTGCTGGGAGCGGCCACCCTCGGCGCCGAGATCGAGGACCAGGTCGGCTGTCCCGACGCCGTCCTGGTCGCGGTCGGCGGAGGTGGGCTGATCGCCGGCCTGGCGAGCTGGTTCCGCGACCGGTGCCAGGTGATCGCCGTCGAGTCCGAGGGTTGCCCGACCCTCCACCGCGCGCTCGAGGCCGGGCGCCCCGTCGACGTCGACGTCGGCGGCCTGGCGGTCAGCTCGCTGGGTGCGCGGACCATCGGCGACCACTGCTGGGCCACCCGCGCCTGGATCGACGACAGCCTCCTCGTCACGGACGACCACATCCGAGACACCCAGCACGCGCTGTGGCACCACGCACGGACGATGGCCGAGCCGGGCGGGGCGGCCGCGCTGGCGGCCCTCCGCCACGGGGCGTACCGCCCGCGCGCGGGCGCCCACGTGGTCGCGGTCGTGTGCGGCGCCAACGTCGACCCAGCGACGGTCACCGGCATACCGTCGGGACGTGTGGAGCCCGTCGAACTGCTGACCGTGGACACCTCGTCCCGCGGCACCTGGTCGCGCGAGGAGATCTACGGTGACGAGGGCCGCTGATCGCGTGCTACTGGACACCAACGTCCTGCTCGCAGCGACGGACACCGGCAGGCCCGCACACGACCGGGCGCTGGCCACGCTGAACGAGTGGCCGGCCGAGGGGATCGCGCTGTACACGAGCGGCCAGATCCTCCGGGAGTACCTGGTCGTGGCGACCCGTCCCGTGGCAGACAGCGGGCTGGGCATGTCCCGACCCGACGGCCTGCGCAACGTGCGGTCGTTGCGTGAGCGGCTTGCCTTCCTCGACGAGACCGCCAAGGTGTCCGACCGGCTGCTTGCCCTGCTGGACGACGTCGAGTGCAGCGGCAAGCAGGTCCACGACGCGAACGTGGTGGCCACGATGCTGACACACGGGATCGCCGGCGTCGTCACGTTCAACGCGGATGACTTCGCCCGCTTCGGGCGGATCGTGCAGGTCATCGAGCCCTGACCTCGACATCACCGAGCGGGTTGCGACGCGATCGGACCCCTTGTTCCAGAGCGACGGCCACGACTCCCCCGTTGTGGCTCGCCACCACGACCGTCGCGGACCGCCGTGGCACGCTCGACGCTCGACGGCGGGAGGCGGACACGACGTCGCGGACTTCGGGCGGGGCGAGGACGCCATCGCCCGCTACGTCGACAGCCTGGGCGGTCCACAGCCCGCCCTCGCTGGGTGCGCTCACCTGCGCCCCGCGACCGTCGTCGCCGCCAGCAACGAGCCCTCGAGGTGGGCTTGCACCCGGTCGAGGTTCCAGACCAGGCCGCGCACGCAGCGGTCGGCGAACAGCTCGGTCGCCTGCGCGAGCCGGCGCAGGGCACGGGGAAGCTCGGCGATCACGACCGGCTCCATGACGTTGAGCTCGAGCTCGCCCAGGGCGGCGGCCCCACGGACGACCGAGCACGCCGCCCGCACCTGGAGCCCCACCTGGAGTACGAGCTCCGGCATCACCGGGTTGGCCTTGCCCGGCATCATCGAGCTGCCGACCTGGACTGCCGGCAGCTCCACCTCGCCGATCCCGCCGACCGGACCCGACGACAGCAACCGCAGGTCGCGGGCGTAGCGGTCCAGCACCAGGACGGCTCGTTCCAACACGTCGGCGACCGCGACCAGATCATCGATGCTGGCCAGCGCATCGAACGGATCGGCGCTGACCCGCAACGCGAGCCCGGTGGCCTCCCCGAGGTAGGCCACGACACGCTCGGCGTAGCCGTTCGGGGCCCCGGCCCCGGTCCCCACCGCCGTCGCACCCAGCGGCACCGCGTGGAGGTCGCCACCAGCCGTCCGCAGGTCGCCGGCCACGCGCCGCAACGCGACCGCCTGCGACCGGTGGGTGGCGGCGATCGGGACCGGCAACGCATCCCGCAGGCAGGTACGACCCAACCGCTGCGACCCGTCGTCGTACTCCTCGGCCTTGATGTCGTACACCCCCGCCAGGTGCTCCAGCGCCCCGGCGAGGTGCTCGACCTCGGGGATGCAGACCAGCCGCAGCACCGTCGGGTACGTGTCGTTGGTCGACTGCGAGCGGTTCACGTGGACGTGCGGATCGATCGAGCCGTCGCTGCCGCGGACCGAGCCCAACCGTTGGTTGGCCACGCTCGCCACGACCTCGTTGACGTTCATGTTCGCGGCCGTACCGCCCCCGCCGTGAACCAGCGGCACGGGGAAGGCCTGCTCGGGGAGGTCGTCGAGGAGCTGTCGGCAGGCTGCGACGATCGCGTCGCCGTCCCGCGGCGCCAGCGCACCGGCGTCCACGTTCGCACGCGCAGCGGCGAGCTTGACCTCGAGGTAGGCGCGTACGACCGCTGGGCACTGGCCGAGCGTCGGCCCGTCCACGGCGAAGTTGACGGCAGCCCGCGCCGCGTTCGCGCCGTACAGCGCGTCGTCGGGGACCTCGAGCGCGCCCAGCGCGTCGTGATCGGTGCGCATCTCGGTCACGCCGGGGCTCCTCGGGTCGGGGCGAGCGCGACGCTATCCACAGGCCGCGATCGGTCCGAGGCGACGCGACGGGCGTACGTCCGTAGGTTGCCCACGCTTGCCAACCGACCCCAGGAACGCGACCATGCAGGACGTACGTGCCCACGATGCGGTACAGGCCGCCCTCGAGCCCATGCTCGGAGCGGACCCCACCGCCACGCTGTTGGACTGGGTGCTGACCATGCAGACAACCACGCGCGCCGACCTCCAGGACCTGGAGGGACGGCTCGGCGTGCGCTTCGACGCCATGGACCAGCGCTTCGACGCCATGGACCAGCGCTTCGACGCCATGGACCAGCGCTTCGACGCCATGGACGACCGCTTCGACGCCATGGACCAGCGCTTGGACCGGATGGACCTGCGGTTCGACCGGATCGATGACCGGTTCGACCGGATGGACGCGCGCTTCGACCAGAGCGACCAGCGGTTCACCATGTTCACCGAGCTGTGGGACGAGCGCCTCCAGCGGCTCGACGGGCGCTTCGACCAGGGCGACGAGCGGTTCGCGATCTTCACCGAGCTGTGGGACGAGCGCTTCCAGCGGCTCGAGGGCACGCTGCTGGCCGCCTTCCGGGGCGAGTTGAACAGCGCCGTCGTGGCCCAGGCCAGGACCGCGGTGTTCGGCGTGATCGGGTCGGCGGTGTCGATCAGCGGCCTCGCGCTCGCGTTCGCACAGTTCGGCTGATCGCAGCCCGTTCCAGCTCCAGAGCCGGTCAGGCCCCACCGTCGGCGCGGTGGGTCCAGCGGCCAGCCACCATCGTGGCGTGAACCGGGATGGCCGCCAGGTCGGCATCGGGGACGCCGGCCGGGTGCTCGTCGAGCACGACCAGGTCCGCCGGCGCCCCGACCGTGAGCGCCCCGACCGTCGTGGACGCCGTGATCGCGGTGTCGAGGTCGACGCGCTGCTCCGGGTGCCAGGGTGGCAACCCGTCCTCGGTCCGCACGACCGCGGCTGCGATCGAGCGCCACGGGTCGAACGGGGCGACCGGCGCGTCGCTGCCGAACTCCATGGTCGCGCCGGCCCGCTGGAGGTCCTCGAAGGTGTACGCGCGGTCGGTCCACCCGGCCCAGTGCCGGTCAGCGATGTCGCGGTCGTCCAGCAGGTGCGACGGCTGCACCGATGCGACGACGCCGAGCTCACGGAAGCGGCCGACGTCACCGCGGTCCAGGAGCTGCGCGTGCTCGATCCGCCCTCCCACGCCGGCCCGCTCGAACGCGTCGAGCGCGTTGCGGTTGGCCGCATCGCCGATGGCGTGGATCGCGGTGGTGATGCCGGCAGCGTGCGCCCGGGCGATCGACGCCGTCATCTCGTCCACCGTCAGCATCTGCTCGCCCCGGTAACCCGGTCGCTCCCGGTAGTCGTGCTGACAGAGGGCGGTGCGCGAACCCAGTGCCCCGTCCGCGAACAGCTTGAGGCAGCCGGCCCGCAGCAGCCCGGGTCCCACCGTCCCGGTCGCGCGGCGGGCATCGATGGCCTCGTCGAGCCCGTCCGCGGTGCACGCCGCCCACACGCGGACGGGCATGCCGGCCGCAGCTCGCCGCTGCCAGTTCGACCAGCCGTCCTCGAACTCGATGTCCATGACCTCGGTCACGCCGCGCGCCGCACCGTCGGCCAGCACCTGCCCGATCGCCACGTCCAGGACCGCTGGATCGGCGAGGGGGATCGCCCTGCGGATCCCAAAGGCGTCGTCCTCGCGCAGCAGCCCCGTCGGGTGGTCCATGCCGGCGCGTGCCAGCGCGGCACCCGAGGCCCACACGGTGTGGCCGTCGTGGCTGGCCAGCACGACCGCCCGATCCGGGGCGGCGCGGTCCAGCAGGGACCGGTGCGGGGTGTCGAGGAAGCGGGCGTCGTGGAAGCCTCGCCCCCACATCACCTCACCCGCAGGAAGCTGCCCGTGGTGCTGGGCGACCAGCTCGGCGACCGCGCGCGCCGACGGGGCGTGCTCCAGATCCAGGGACCGGCGCGACTGCGCCACCCACGCCAGGTGGGTGTGGCCGTCGCGCAACCCCGGCAGCACGAACCGGCCACCGAGGTCCACGACCTCGGTACCCGTCCCGGGGTCCAGATCGTGCCCGATCGCCACGACGGCGCCGTCCCCAAGGCGCACGTCGACTGCTGGCGCATCGCAAGCAGCGCGGCGCCCGTAGCCGCCGGCACCCAGCAGGTTCACGCCCGTCAGCAAGGTGGCCACGACCCGACTCCCGCGTCCCGCCCGGCGCCGGGAACGGAGCGGGACGGAGCGGGACGCTACGACCTCACGCCCCTCGTGTCGAACGCACGCTGCCTCTTCGCCCGCTGGCACCGACGGCCGTGCTTGGCTTGGTGCGGTAGCACAAGTCACCCGGTCGCGGTTGGCGACATCCTGCTCGTGACGACCAGGAGGAAGCCGTGAGCACATCGCCATCGGTCGCCGTCGTGGGAGGCGGCGCCATCGGGTTGGCGACCGCCTACGAGCTCGTGCGTCAGGGCGCCGACGTCACGGTACTCGAGGCACGCCAGGTCGGCAGCGGCGCGTCCTGGGGCAACGCGGGCTGGATCGTCCCGTCGCTGGCCGGGCCCGTCCCCGCGAAGGGCCAGATCCGCTACACCCTGCGCTCGCTGAGAGATCCGGACTCGCCCGTCTACCTGGCGCCGCGCCTGGACCCCGACCTGGTGCGCTGGGCGTGGGGGTTCTGGCGCCGCTGCAACGACCGCGATCATTACGACGGCCTGCACGCCACCGCGCGGCTGGGCGCCGGGTCGCACGACCTGTACGACCGGCTGCGGGCCGACGGCGTCGACTTCGAGATGTGGACCGACGGCCTGCTGTTCGTCTCGCTCCAGCGAGCAGGTGCCGAGTCCGAACTCGAGTACCTGCGCGTGCTCGAGCCGTACGGCTACAAGCTGCCCGACACCGTGCTGGAGGGCGACGACCTGCACGCCATCGAGCCGTTCCTGTCGCCCGACGTGGCCGCCGGGTTCATCATCGGTGAGGAGCGTCACGTCCAACCCGCCAGCCTGACCACCGGGCTCGCCGAAGCCATCCGGAGACTCGGCGGGACGGTGGTCGAGGGCGCCGAGGTCACCGCGATCGATCGGGTCGGCCGTCACGTGACCGCCGTGCGCACGACCGCCGGCGTGTTCCGCCCCGACCAGGTGCTGCTGGCGGCGGGCGCGTGGACGACCCCGCTGGCCCGGCACATCGGCGTGAACGTTCCTGTGCTGGCAGGCAAGGGCTACAGCTTCAGCCTCGAGGTCGACCAGCCACCCGCACGGCCCGTCTACCTCGGTGACGTCAAGGTCGGCGTGACCCCGTTCGGCCATCAGGTCCGGTTCGCCGGCACGATGGAGATCAGCGGCATCAACCTCGATCTGGACCGGCGCCGCGTCAAGGCGATCGTCAACGGTGCCCGGCGGTTCGTCCGTCACTGGCCGGAGCAGCCGCTGCGCGAGGTGTGGGCCGGGATGCGCCCGATGGCGCCCGACGGGCTGCCGATCATGGGCCGCGCGCCGGGACTCGACAACACGTTCGTGTCAACCGGGCACGCGATGCTCGGGATCACGCTGGCTCCCGCATCGGGCGTCGCGATGGCCGAGCTGATGCTGAGCGGGCGGACCCCCGAGGTGCTCGAGCCGTTCGGGCTGGAACGGTTCGGGCGATGATCGAAGCCGCCCTCACGCAGCGCGCCGCCGAGGAGGTGTCGAGGTAGCCACCACGCGGTACGTCCTGGCTGCGGTCCTGCTGGTGACCGTGCTCGGCGCCTGGGCCGCCAGCGCCCAACCGAGCCGGCAGCAGACCGTGATCGACGTGCTCGAGGTCCATGGCGTCATCTCTCCGCCCGTCGCCGCCGCCATCCAGGACACCGTCGAGCTCGCCGTGGCCGGCGGTTCGTCCGCCGTACTGCTGGACATCGACAGCCCGGGTGTGCTGTCGGTCAACCTGTCGCTGATCACGCCGGTCCTGGAGGCGAACATCCCCGTGATCGTCTGGATCGGCCAGGACGCCGTCGCCCGTGGCGGCGCCGCCTACCTCGTGGCGGCCGCGGACGTCGTGGTCGTCGCGCCGACCGCCACCGTGGGCCCAGCCATCCCGTTCGAACTCGCCGACGGCGAGCCGGGCAGCGCCGATCCCGCGCGCGACGGGCTGTCCGACTACACCAGCCTGCGCCGCACGGTCGTCGCGGAGCGCGAGGACCCTCGGATCCTGGCCAGCGAGCTGGCGGTCGACGAGTTCGATGCGCCGACGCTGATCCGTCGGGGCATCGCCGACCTCACGGCCGAGACCCGGGACCTCGCACTGGCCGGGTTGTCGGGGGCGGTCGTGCGCAAGGGCACCAGCGTGTTCGCGCTGAACGTGGACCCGGAAACGACGACGCTGCTCGGCCATGAGCTCAGCGTCTCCCGCCGACTGCTCGCGACGGCTTCGATCCCGGTCGTGGCGTTCGTCCTGCTGATCCTGGCGGTGGCGGCGCTCCTCGCCCTGCCGGTGCGTGCAGCAGCCGCGACGCTGGTCCTCGGTGTGGTGGTCCCGTTCCTGCTGTTCGGGCTCGCCGCGGTCCCGGCACGGTGGTGGGCCGTGACCCTCGTCGTCATCGGCCTGACGTTCGTCGCGTTCGACGCGGGCCTGGTGTGGCTCGGCGCCCCGACGGTGCTCGGTCTGGCGTGCGTGGCGCTCGGCGGGCTCAACCTCACGGGGGGGGCAGCCAGCCTGGCGATTCCCCCGGCGGCGGTCGGGGTGGTTGGCGTGGTCGGGACGGGGGTGTCCTTGTGGGGCCGGCACTGGCAGGACGGCCTCATCGCACGGCTGCTCGCCGAGGAGGACGCCGCCCTGGCCGCGGGACCGCTCGGTCCCGCACCCGCTGAGGCACGAGGCTAGGTTGACCGCGTGACCATCCGTTTCGCCCTGTTGGGGGCGCGGCCCTCGGACCTCGCCGCGTCGCTGCTCGGCACGGCCGGCGACCTCGGTGGCTCCAGCGAGTTGGTGCTCATCGTCGGCCACGAGCCGGTCTCCCTGCCCGACGACGCTCCCGACATCACCGCACTCCAGCTCCCGCCGGAGCTCCACGGCGACGATGTGGCGGTGGACGGGTGGCTGCTCGAGACGCTGTTGTCCCACGCGGTCGACCTGCTGGTGACGCTCGGGCCGGGGCAGGCCGTCGGTGCCACCACCG
This sequence comes from Nitriliruptorales bacterium, assembly GCA_036396595.1. Lineage (GTDB taxonomy): Bacteria > Actinomycetota > Nitriliruptoria > Nitriliruptorales > Nitriliruptoraceae > DASWKO01. The sequence goes on from DASWKO010000021.1 coordinate 10,063, forward strand.
CGTCCACGCTCCAGCACCGGATCCTGACGCTCGAGGCGCTCCCGAACGGGGTGTCCGGCGAGCCGTCCGTGTTGGTGTCGGTGCGGCTGTGGACCGCCGACCCGGACCGCCCCAACCCGATCGTCGTCCAGCGCACCATGGCCACCGGTGAGCCCGGCGACGAGGCCGACGACGTCGGGGCACGCACACAACTGTTGCTCGAAGTCCTGGATCTGCTGACCGCGGGGACGGTGGACCTCGACGGGCTGGCCGACGCGTAGCGTCAGTCCAGCGGCTTCCCCTCAGGGGCGAGCAGATTACGCGTCCAGACAGCCGGCCCGACCGTGATTTCCAATAATGATGGATTTCCGATCTCAACGGAAACCCTGATATTCTAGAACTCTAACGCACCCGCTGCACACGGAAGTGGATGTCCAGCCCTACCGAGGCCCCCGAGCGTGAGGTCGACGTCCTGCGAGCTGCCATGGAGCAGCTCGAATTCGTCCTGCCGTCGGGGTGGGAAGTCGGCACGTGGGACGACGAGGCGGACGCCCGGCTCGACGCCGTGGCCTGCCTCACCGGCCCGAACAACAGCGGCCGCACGCTCGTCATCGAAGCCAAGCGCCTCGTCCAGACACGCGATGTGCCGACAGAACTCGACCGGCTCGCACGGCGCGCCGACGAGGCAGGGATCGAGGAGCCGCTCCTCACGCTCGTCGCGCGCTACCTGTCCGCCAGCACCCGCACCAAGATCGAAGCGCTCGGAGGCAACTACCTCGACGCTACCGGCAACATCCGCATCGCCAGCGACAAGCCGGCGCTGTACATACGCGTCTCGGGTGCCGACCGCGACCCGTGGCGCGGCCCGGGTCGCCCACGCGGCGGCCTGCGTGGCGCGCCCGCCGCTCGGGTCGTGCGCGCCCTCATCGACTTCGCTCCTCCGTACAGCGTTCCAGACTTGATCGAGCGCAGCGGCGCATCAACGGGTGCGACCTATCGGGTCGTCGAGTTCCTCGAGCAAGAGGATCTGATCCAGCGTGAGGAGCGCGGGCCGATCACGGATGTCGCCTGGCGGCAACTCCTCGAACGATGGAGCCAGGACTACGGCTTGGACCGCGCCCAAGCCGTCCGCCGTTACCTCGAACCCCGAGGGATCGACGTGGCACTCGATCGGCTGCGCGAGTGCGACCCCAGCGAGTACGTCATCACCGGCTCCGTCGCCGCACACCTCGACGCCCCCTATGCGCCCGCCCGCTTGCTCGCGATCTACCTCGAGGATCTCTCGCTGGCCGAGGGTGCTCTGGAGCTGCGGCCGGTCTCGCAAGGCACGAACGTCATGGTCGCTGCGAACAAGGACGACTTCGCCTTCTGCCGCAGCCGCGTCGTAGATGGTCTGAACTACGCCGCACCCAGCCAGGTCGCGGTTGACCTGCTGTCCCTGCCCGGTCGCAGCCCCAGCGAAGGCGAGGAGCTCCTGAACTGGATGGAAAGGAACGAAGATGCCTGGCGACGCTGAGCTGCTGATCGCGGCCCGCAGCGCGCTGCTCGACGCCCTCGACGCGCTCAAGGCGCACGCGGCCAACATCGTCGTCATCGGCGCTCAGGCCATCCACTTGCGAACGAACGACATCGATCTCGCGCTGGCCCCCCTGACCAAGGACGCCGACGTTGCCGTCGACAGCCGAGGGCTGTCTGGCGATCCGCGAGTCGAGGATGCCTTGTCAGCCGCGGGCTTCTACCCCGACCCGGACAACCAGCAGCCCGGAGCCTGGTGCTCGCCGTCGGGCCTACCTGTAGACGTGATGGTCCCCGAGGCGCTGGCTGGCCCGAGCGCCAGTCAACGTCGCGGGGCACGTCTTCCTCCGCATGCCAACAGCTCGATGCGTCGAGCCGAGGGCCTGGAGGCAGTCGTCATCGACCGCTCCCCCCTGTCCATCACCGCCCTGGATGCCAACGATTCGCGGGTCATGACCGCCAGCGTGGCAGGACACGCGGGACTGATCGTGGCGAAACTCCACAAGTTCGGAGAGCGCATCGGCGATCCGGGGCGGCTCAAGGACAAGGACGCCCACGACGTCTACCGCCTGTTCGTGGCGCTGCCCGCGCCCGAACTTGCCGGAGTGTTCCGGCGGCTGCTCGACCACGACGTCAGTGCCGCTGCGACCGAGAAGGCCCTCGACTACTTGCGTCGGGACTTCACAAGGGCCGACGCCGTTGGGGCCACACGTGCCGGTCGCGCTGAGCAGGGCGTCGGAGACCCAGCCCAAGTGCGTGAGGCAGTCGCCGCCATGGCAACGCAGCTTCTCGCGACGACCGTCGGCTGATCGCGGCCCGCAGCGCGCGGGCACGGGTGAGCGGGCCCACGACCGACCCGTGCCCGATCCTTCGTCGTCGCGGACAGAAGTGCATTGACGATGTCGTGCGAGAGTTCTGGAGCTCTGCTGACCGCGGGGACGGTGGACCTCGACGGGCTGGCAGACGCGTAGCGCCATTAGTCCAGCGGCTGCTCATCGAGCCAACTGCGCACGAACGGGACGACGACACCCGGCCGCACCAGCACCGCGTGTCGCCTCCCTTCGAGGTAGCGCACGTCCCAACCGCTGCTCACCAGCTCGTGCTCGCGGCTCGCGACGCGGCTCGCGAGCTGGGAGTGTCCGGCGTCGTCCTTGGAGCCCACGAACACGAGCCGCGGCACATCGGCCAGCGCGTCGAGCGCCTCATGCTCGTCGAAGTCCTGCAGCGCCCGGTAGAAGGTCACGTACTGGGCCGCGCTGGCGCCGGGTGCCGCGGCTGGCACATCGGTCGAGGGCCTTCCCCGGCCCCGCAGCGGCGCCGTCGCCCGAGCCACCGGACGGGTCAGCCGCGCCGCACGCTCCGACAGTTGGACCATCGATGCGTACGGGGCCCCGAGCGGCGTCCATCCACCGCAGACGAACGCCGCGATCCGGTCGGTCCGCAGCGCGAGCTGCAGACCGAGGACGCTGCCGAACGAGTACCCGAACCAGATGAACCGGCCGATCCCGGCCTCGTCGAGGACGGCCACGACGTCGGCCGCTGCGGTCTCCGGGGTCAGCGACCCGGGCTTGGGGTGGCCCGGGTAGTCCAGCAGCACGACCTGGTAGCGGTCGCTCAGCCGGTCGAGGTAACCCTCGGCCACCTTCCCGCGCGGTCGCACCGGCGACAGCACGAGCGGGAACCCGTTGCCACGAACGCTGAACGTGGTCCTGGTGCCGTCGTGAGCCGGTGCGGTGGGCATCGTGATCGCCTTCCTCGGTACCCGGTTGACCCCGGGCACTCATTATCATACGATGTTGGATAATGATGGACTCTACGACCACCCCGCGCCCGCCGTCAACAGCACGCCGACCCCGCCGCGGCCGGCCACCCGGCTGCACGCGGGCCCAGGTGGTCCACGCCGCACTTGCGATCGCGCGTCAGAGCGGCCTGAACACGGTTTCGATGCGGAGCGTCGCGGACCGGCTCGGCCTGCACCAGACCAGCCTCTACACCTACGTGAACAGCAAGGACGATCTGCTGACCGCGATGCTCGAGGAGGTCTTCGCGCACCAGCTACGCCTGCCAGCGGCTGACGACCCGCGCCCGCCCGCCGAGCAGGTCACGGCCATCTTCCGCGACCTGCGCCAGCTCGCGCTGGAGCACGTGGACCTGCTCGGACTCGTGGGTCAGCTCCCTGCCCGGACGACGGCGCCCGTGCACACCCTGGATGTGATCGTGGGTCTGCTGGGCCGGATGGGTCTGGGCCCGCATCAGCAGCGGGCGGCCTACGCGCTGCTGCACCACGTCACGGTCTCGAGCGCGCTGGTCGGCGGGAACCGCCGGCTCGCCGGCGACGGACGGGGCGACGCCCTGCCCTTGCCGGTCATCGACGACCCTGCCCGCTACCCGGCGATCGCTGCGGTCGTCGCCACGGTCGATGACGACGCGACGGCCGACGACGCCTTCGAGGAGCTGCTCGCCCTCGTTCTCCAGGTCACGGTCCCGGCGATGGGTGGGCACCGGTGAGCCGGGGTCCCAGGCGCCGCCGGGGTTGGAGCCGGTACTCGCCCTTCGTCGCCGCGCTACCGGCCCTGGTGCTCCTGCTCGTGATCCTGCCTTCCGCCCTGAACGTCCCGCTGAGCAACCCGAGCCAGACGCTCGAGTTC
>DASWKO010000022.1:0-7891 GCA_036396595.1 Nitriliruptorales bacterium
TTCGGGGTCCCAGGAGGCGAACTGGTGGGCTGCCTGTGCGATCTGGTGGTCGAGTTGGGCCCGTTGGGCGATCTTGAGCGGGCGGAGTGCGGTGACGATGGCGCGGATCTGGGACCACGACAGGCTGCCGTCACCGAAGCAGGCCAGGGTGGCTGGCATGGGGGCCAGCACGTCTGCTGCCAGGCCCAGGAACCGGCGGTCGACGCGGGTGATGCGTCCGAGCTGTGCCAGCCAGGCCTCCACCGGCAGCTCGGTGGCGGCTTCGACCTCGCCGGATGCCTGCAGCCGGGCCAGCAGGGTCAGGACGCGGGCCAGGGCTTGATCGGTGGAGGCCAGCAGGTCCAGTGCCTCGGCCAGCGCGGGGGGCAGGTCCAGCGGGGCATCCGGTGGCGGGGCGTCGGAGGGCGGGCTGGCTTCATAGGTGCCGGGGGTTTCGCGGGCGAGGGTCCGGTGCAGGGTGGTGGTGTGCATCGGGTCCTCCTTCCGCGGTGTGTGCCGAACGTGTGTTCGAGTCTAGCGTGCGGGTGGGACGTGTCAAGCCGGCTGTCCACACCGCCGAGCGCCCGGGGGTTGGGGGGTCGGGAACTCGAGCTGAGCGGCGACGGGCCGGCCCGCAGCGGACACGCCCACCAACTCCACGTGCCACGGGCCGGGGTGGCTGGCTCAGGCCTTGGCGAGTTCGGCGACGAGGTCGAGCAGGTCGATCGGGTCGAACGGCTTGGTGATGTAGGCCTCGGCCCCGAGCTCCGTGCCGCGCTGGACGTCGAGATCCTGGGCGCGGGCGGAGAGGAAGATGACCGGAACGTCCTTGAGGTCGGGGTCCTGCTTGAGCTCCGCGCAGACCTGCCACCCGTCCTTCTTGGGCATCATGATGTCGAGCAGCACGACGTCGGGAAGGAAGGCCCTGGCCTTCTCGAGGGCTTCCTCGCCATCGCTGGCCAGCTCGACCTCGTAGCCCTCCATCTCGAGGTTGACCTGGAGCAGGCGCTGGATGACCGGATCGTCGTCGACCGCGAGCACCTTCGGCATCGGCAGGCCCCCTCCACGAGTGATGTGGGCCGCCACGGTAGCGCCGCTGACCGGTCACAGCACCGACCGTGCCCGTGAGAGCACCGGACCGCGGTGGTACCGTGGCTCGCCATGCGGAGCGGCGTCACCGCCGCCAGCGTCGCCAGACCCAAGCCCCCGTAGCTCAGTGGATAGAGCACCGGCCTCCGGAGCCGGATGCGTAGGTTCGATTCCTACCGGGGGTACCGACCCGAACGCCAGTGTCCGGGCGTTTCCGGGGCACTCAGCGAGGACGACCACCGCTCGGGCCGCCCCGCCGCCGCAGGCGGCCCCACAGCTTGGTCTGCGCTGGGAAGCCGTCCGCGACCGAGAACTGTGAGTTGCGCAGGCCGCAACGCTAGCAGTAGAGTTTCGTCTTTACTAGAGTTTCTCGATGCGCGAAACTAGCAAAAACCCGAAATTCATGCGCAGTTCCTCATTGGCCCGCCTCCAGACGTGAGGATGAAACCGTGACCGAGGCCGAGCTCCTCGCGAACGCCCTCCAGATGCTCCAACAGCGTCTGCCGGAAGGTTGGACGGTCGAGCGAACTGCGGGGCAGGCCGAGGGGACCGGCGACGGCGATGGGTTGTTCCTGTTCAAGGCGCCATCCGATTCATCCAGCGATGTTGCGATGGTGGTCGCCAAGCCGCGGTTCTCGCCAGTCGACGTCGACCGGCTGCTGGGGGGGCTGGGGCGACGCCTCTTGGAGGCGGCTGGTAGGAGACCCATCCTGCTGGTCAGCTCCTACCTCAGCCCGCGGACACGCGAACTGCTTACCGACGAGGGCATCAGCTACCTCGACCTGACGGGAAACGTTCGGTTGACGATGCGCTACCCGGCCATGTTCGTTGAGACAGTGGGTGCGCAGCGACAACCACGCGGGCAGCGACCCCAGCCGTCGGCGACGTTCGCCGGCCCGAACGCGTGGCGGGTCATCCGCTTCCTCGTCGAGGTCGAGCCGCCTTACGGGGTGCTGGACATCGAGCGCGCAACCGGCATCGAGGACGAAGCGAACAAGATCAGCCGCGGGTGGGTGAGCCGCACGCTCGGCGCACTCGCGGATGAGGCGCTCATCCGACGCGAGCCGCGCGGCCCGGTCGAACAGGTCGACTGGCCGGCGCTGCTACGCCGTCGCGGGCAGGCGGTCGACCTGTTCAAGAACACCGTGCGCACCTACGTCGCGCCCAAGGGTGCGGCGGGAATGCTGGACGCGATCCCGAGCACCGAGTTCGCCGACAAGCTGTACCTGACGGGTTCCTTCGCGGCCGTGCGGATCGCCCCTATCGCCGCACCTGCGCTACTGGTCCTGTACATGGACCCCGACGGACGTCCCGCCTACTTCAACGAGGTCGCCGAACGCTTCGGGCTCCAGGAGGCCAGTGAGGGCGGTGATGTCGCGCTGCTGCGGCCGAACAGCATGCGGCCGATCGAGGACTACCGGGAGGCGGTCGGGCTACGCCTGGTCAACCTGCCGCAGCTCGTCGTCGACTGCCTGGGTGGTACCGGCCGCATGCCCGCGGAAGGCGAGGCGGTGCTGGACTGGATGCGCGAGAACGAGTCAGCATGGCGGGCAAGCTCGCTCGACGAATACCTGCGAACGAAGACACCGCGATGACCGTCGACCCCCGCTACGTCGCCGCCCGGCGGGTGCTGCTCGACGCGCTCGACGCGCTGGCCGACCAGAACGAAGCTGTCATCGTCGCGGGCGGACAGGCCGTGTACCTGCGCACCGGCGACATCATCCCCGGTGTCGCGCCGTACACGACCGACGGCGATCTCGCTCTCGATCTGGCCAGGCTCGCCGATGCACCGCTACTCGATGTGATGATGCGCGACCTGTTCACGCTCGACACCTCCCACGACGGCTCGGTCAAGCCTGGGATCTGGATCCAGACGATCGACGTCGAAGGCGTCGGCATCGACATCTCGGTCGATCTGATCGTGCCCGAGGCGATCGCACCGCCCGGCGGTCGTCGTGCCGCCCGGCTCGGTCCGCACGGCGACCGAACCGCACGACGTGCCGTCGGGCTGGAAGCTGCACTTGTTGGCCACGACCGCATGCCGATCGAAGCGCTCGACCCGAACGACCCGCGGGTCATCCACTGCAACGTTGCTGGCCCGACCGCGCTGCTTGTCGCCAAGGCCCACAAGATCGCAGACCGGCTCGACGATGCCGACCGGCTCGTCGACAAGGACGCCGCCGACGTCTACCGCTTGATGCAGGCGACATCCGTCGGCCTGGTGAACGAGGTGCTCGGCGGGTTGCTTCACGACGCCCGGGCCGGACAGGCGACACGCGACGGCGTGCAGCACCTGCGCAGACTGTTCGGTGCTCGACGTGCCCCAGGTGTGGAGATGGCGATCCGCTCGTTCGGCCCAGCACTGCCCGCCGACCGCGTCCGTGTGATCTGCACCAGCTTCATCGAGCAACTCCGCTGACACGGCTGCCCACCGCCGACCGCGGGGCGCGACTGCTCGTCGCGGAACGTGATATTGATCCTACTCGCTGTAGTCGCGCCGACGCCGGCCGACAGGGCGGGTGGGTCCGCCGTGGGCTCGCCGTTCGCCGTGCCGGTCGAGGAACGTCAGTTGAGAGACTGGGCCGTCAGCTCCGTGTTGTCGCTGGCCACCGTGATGGCGCTGGTGGCGGTGAGCTATCTGGGCCTGGACGCCGTCGCACGCAACGTCGCCGACGACCGCGTCGACGACCGGCTCGCCAGCGCCGTGGCCGTGGCCAGCGTGGTCGACCAGGCCGTGGCGGCCAGGGTCGCGGCGGTGCAGACGGCCGCGGCGGGGGTCTCGCCCTGGACCGGCAGCGACCGGGATCGGGCGCGGACGTTCACGGCGCTGGAGCGGTTGGCCTCGCAGGTGCCCGAACTGTCGACGGGGCTCGTGGCGGTCGGGCCCGGAGGCGCCGTGGTCGGCAGCGACCGCGCCCACGAACGGCTGTTGGGCGACACCCTGACGGGCCCGCACATCGCGGCAGCACTGGCCGGGACCGCCTCGATGTCGCCGGTCCTCGACGACCCGATCGACGGCGAGGCCTCGCTCCAGGTGGCCTCACCCCTGCGCGCCGCGACGGGTGAGGTGACCGGGGCGCTGGTCGCGTTCAGCCCGGTCGACCAGGGGTTCCTGACGGCCGCGCTGGCCCGGGTCGCGCCGACGCCGGGCACCGAGCTGGTCCTGGTGGGTCCCGGGAAGGCGGTCGTGACACGCCCCCAAGCAGGGGCCGGCGGTTCCGGCGAGTTGGAGCGCGACAGCCTCGACACGCGGGCCCCGGCCGAAGCAGCGGCCGAGGGCGCGGGGACGCTGGTCTACGACGGCGCCGGCAACGTCGAGCGGTTCGCCGCCTACGCGCCGGTCGAGGGCGGCTGGGCCCTGGTCCAGCACGAGCCGCGCTCGCGCATCGAGGCGCTGCCAGCGGCCGTGCGACGTGTTGGTGCCGGGGTGGGGGTGGTGCTGGTCCTCACGGTCGCGGTCGCGCTGGTGCTGGCCGAACGGCGCATCCGCGGGGTGCGCAAGGACGCCGAACGCGCCAAGCGGTCCGTGCTGGCGGTGGCGGGCCACGAGCTGCGCACCCCATTGACCGTGGTACGAGGCATGTCGACGACCGCGGTGGCCCGCTGGGACACCCTGCCCGACGGCCAGAAGCTCCAGCTCGTCCAGACCGTGGAACGCCAGGCACGGACGCTCGAGCACCTGATCGAGCGGCTGCTGTTCGCGGCCCACCTGGAAGCCGGCATCGCAGGGATGGTGGACCGTCGCCCCATCGAGGTCGCCAACCTGGTCCGTGACGCCGTCGCACACCACGCCGCGATCTCGCCCCTGCACACGATCACGTTCGAGGGCGGCGGCACCGGCGAGCAGGGTGTCGGCGACCGCAAGGCGCTGGACCAGATCGTGTTCCACCTACTCGACAACGCCGTCAAGTACTCGCCGTCCGGAGGCACGATCCTCGTCCGGGTCGCCACGACCCGCCGCGCGGTCGAGCTGAGCGTCGAGGACGAGGGCGTCGGGCTGCCAGCCGACCCCTCCCGGCTGTTCGAGCCGTTCACCCAGGTCGAGGACGTCGACACCCGCACCCGCGAGGAGGGCGGCGTGGGCCTGGGGCTGTACATCGTGCGCTCGCTGGCGGAGCAGATGGGCGGCGCGGTCCGGGCCGAGCCGTCCCCGTCGGGCGGCGCCCGCTTCGTGGTGACGCTGACCCGGGCCCGTGCCGACGAGCCCGCGCTGGTCCCGTGAGGTCCGGGGCGGGCTCGCGCCGGCTGGCGGCCGCGATCGTCTCGGCGGCGATGGCGGCAGGTGTCGCCGGCGCCCCGCGAGCCGCCGTGGGGCAGTCCACGGTGCCCGAGCCGGCTCCGACCGTCTCACCGACGCCGCCCCCTGCCCCGCCGCCGCCCGGTCCGCAGTCGGGCACGCGGGTCGTGGCCGCGACCGTGACCGACGACGGCGCCGACCTGGACCTGCGGGTGGTCGTGTTCGAGTCCGACGTCTTGGGCGTGGACGGAGGCTGGAGCGTGACCGTGTCAGCCGAAGCCGGGACGCGGGGCCAGGTGACCTCGGAGGCGGTCACGATCACGGGCTCTGGCGGGGTGCCCCGCTCCACCTCCACGGCGGGGGACGCCGACCGGGCCGCGACGGTGTTCGCCGTGTCGGGGCAGCAGGCGGGGGTGTCCTACCGTGCGCGCTACCTGGCGTTCGGTGGGGTCAGCTTCCCGGCGGGGCGCCCGGACCGACCCGTGGTCACCGTGACGCTGGTCCAGTGAGGAGGCAGCCGTGAGACGCGGGCGGGCCGGCCGGGCGCTCGCCCTGCTCGCCTGCGCGGCGGTGTCGCTCGCATCGGGTGCCGGGGCGTGGGCGCAGACCGATCACGACGTGGACCGGGCGTCGGTCGCCGTCATGCCGGTCGAGGTGGACCTGGACGCGCCCAACGGCGGCACCTGGTTCGTCCTGGAGCTGCTGCCCGGCGAGAGCGCTTCCGCGGAAGCGCGGATCGTCAACCCGCGCACCACCCCGGTGACGGCGGCTCTGAGCCTGCGGGCACTGGACTTCGGCGACGGCGTGACCGTGGACGAGGATCCGACCGCACCGGTGGCCTCGTGGGGCGGCTTCGCCGAGCCCGAGGTGGTCGTGCCGGCACGCGGTGAGCGGCGTGCCACCTTCGAGGTGCACGTGCCGGTGGGCACCGCTCCGGGCGACCACATCGGGGCGGTCGTGGCCGAGGTCGTCGACGAGCAGGCCGCTGCCACGGTGGTCCAGCGCGTGGCGACCCGGCTGTACGTCACGGTCCCCGGCGAGGCCCGCCGCGCGCTCGAGGTCATCGACGTCCGCACCGAACTCGACTCGACGTGGTTCCCGCGCCGCGCCTTGGTCGTGGTCGAGGTCGCCAACCGGGGCGACATCCGGCTGCACCCCGAGGTCCGGGTCGGCGACGAGGTGGCCCGGGGCCCCGACACGCTGCTGTCGCAGTCGTCGGAGCAGTACGTGATCGACCTGCCGGTGTCGCGCGTGGGGGGGCTGCTGCGGGTGCCGGTGGCCGCCACCGACCAGAGCGGGTTGATCCGGAGGGTGAACGTGTCCGCCACCGTGGTGCCATGGGGCTACCTGCTGAGCGCGCTGCTCGTCCTCGTCACCGCCGGGCTGGTCGTGCGGTGGTGGCGGCGACACGAGTCCCGCAGCGCCCGCCTCGAGGCCGACATCCGGCGTCTGGAGCGCCTGATCATCGGGGCACGGGCCGAGGGGCCCGCGAAGGTGGTCCGCAGCGGCGCCGACCTGCGCACCGACGTCAGCGACGAGCAGTCCCTGCACACGGGCCTGAAGCGAGCCCGGCGCAACCGGGATCACGAGGGCTTCGCCCGGATGGCGTTGCGGGCCCACGAGATGCGGGGCGATGCCCTGTCCGAGCTGCTCGAGGCGCTGCAGTGGGGCACCGAACTCGAGGACGGGCTCCTCGGCGCCGCCGCGTCCTACGGCGAGGAGGCGGTCGCGCTGCACCAGCGCACCGCCCAGCTCCCCGACGACCTCCGCGTCCCCCTGCTGGCGGCCGCCCGCGGGTCTACTCCCGAGGCGTGACCCCGGCGTGCTTGCGGGCCGCCTTCCTGCCGTCCCCGTCGTCACCGCCGCGCCGCCGGACGACGAACCACCAGAACAGCGCCAGCCCGATCACCACCAGGCTCACCAGCACGATCGCCAGCGGCAGCAGGAACCCCCGGTCCCGCAACAACGGTACCTCGGTCGCCTCCACCGGCTCCGACGCCTCCCCCGCCCCCTCCGGGAACACGATCGTCGCTTCAGCGGCACGCGCCAGCGTTCCCGAGCGCACGGTCAGGCGAGCACGCCACGGTCCCGCGGGCAGTGCGGGATCGAGTTCGACTGTGACCTGACCGCGCTCACCCGGACCCAGGGTCGTCGGCACTCGAGCCCGGAACGGACCCGCACTGAGGCCGGCAGGACCCTCCTCCAAGGTGAGCTCACCTCGAAGATCCAGCGCACGTTGGCCAGTGTTGCGTACCTCGGCATCGACCACGGGCACCCCTGCCGCATCTCGACGAGCCGTGAGCGTGTCGACCTCGAAGTCGGATGGCGGCTCCTGACCCTCACCGACCGACAGGTAGACACGCAGCCCGACCCGCGACTCCAGCGTGATCGGTCCGGTGGCCTCAGTGGGTGACGACGCAACCACGGCGGCGTACCGCTCCCCGTCGGTCGCATCCTCGGGGACCTCGACGGTCACCGTCGCTTCGCCGATCTCGCCCGGATCCAGGGCCACGGCACCGGGCGCGACGCTCAGCCACGCTGAGAGTTCGTTCTGACCGTCCCCTTCCGCGATCAGGAACGTGCCGT
>DASWKO010000023.1:0-2598 GCA_036396595.1 Nitriliruptorales bacterium
GCGACCGGACCGAGGCGGCGGTGGTGGCGATGAACCGGGGCCTGGTGTGAGCTCTGGCTCGGGGAAGTCAGGCCCACCCTCACCCGCGGGTGAGGGTGGTTCCCCCGAAGGAGCGATGCCGCACGGGTCGGAGCCTGCGACGGTGGGGCTGGACGCCGTCTTCCCGCCGGAGGCCATGGCGCCTCCCGAGGGGGCCGGCAGCCGCCCGACCGCGGCGACGCCAGTTCACCCCGACCCCTTGACCTCGAGGAGCGGCATGGTGCGCGTGCTCGTGGTCGAGCCGCGCGCACCGGAACGCGACCTGCTGATCCGGACGCTGGCGCAGGAGGCCTCGCTGCTGGTGGTGGGTGGGGCCACGGGCGTCGACGACGCGCTGAGGCGGTTCCGCAACCAGAACCTCGACGTGATCGTGGTGGCGTTCCAGCAGCAGCACAAGGAGGGGACCCAGGCGGTCACCGAGCTGCGCGAGGGCTTCCCGCAGGCGCGGGTGGTGGTGCGCTCGCGGGTGGCGGGCGAGCCGGTGCTGCTGTCGGCGTTCGCGGTCGGGGCGCACGCGCTGGTGATGGACGAGTCGTCGCCGATCGCGCTGGTCCAGGCGGTGCGGGCGGTGCACACGGGCGGGACGTTCGTCGACCCGTCGATCGCGGGCAAGCTGGTCGAGCTGGCGGTCAAGGCCAAGCGCGTGAAGGGCCCCCACGGGCTGACCGTGCAGCAGCGGCGGGTGCTCGAGCGGCTGCCTCGGGGGCTGACCAACATCGAGATCGGCGAGGAGCTGGGCATCAGCGAGAACACCGTCAAGACCCATGTGCGCAACATCCTGCGCAAGCTCGACGTCGACGACCGCGCCCAGGCCTCCGCCGTCGCCAAGGACCTCGGCCTGCTCTGAGCCCGGGTGGCCGGCGGCCAGGCGGCCCCGGCGCGTCACCCGGCTCCGGTGTAGCCCTGCAGCGCGTACGGGTGGATGATGGCACGGCCCCACAGCAGGTTGCGGTCCGCCTCGGTCAGCCCGGTCGCGTCCGCGGCGTCGTCCCACTGTTCGTGGATCACGGCAAGCTGCCGGTCGATCTCGTCACGCGCCTCCGCGTCGGTGAGCAGGTAGGTGGCTGCCTCCTCGACGCAGACCCGGAGCTGCGAGTGCCGGCGGCCGTCGCGCGCGATCGCCATCGCCTGGGTCGCTTCGCCGGTGTCACGCGGCTGCGGGCACAGGTCGTAGGCTGGCGTGAGCGCGAGGGTCGTGCCGTCCCAGAACGCGGCGTGGTTGCGGGGGTGGTCGTCGCGGTTGCCGATCAGGATGTTGAACACGATCCGGCGGAACAGCTCATGGAGGGTGCGTTCGGGTCCCTGGAACCGTGCCCGGATCACATCTTCCAGGTGCGGCCGTATACGAACCGCAGGCGATCGCCCACCACCTCCAGTGCACCGGCCACGACCGGGTCGTCGCGCCCCGCCAGCCAGGTCCACACGAACACCCGGTCAGAAGGCATCGTCTGGCTCCGTCGTGGGGGGGCGGACGCGTTGGGGCAGCAGCGCGAGCAGCCGGCGGCCCGTGGCCGACTCTCGGGCGAGCCCTGCTGCGTCGGTTCCGAACACGGGGACCCCGAGCAGCACCAGGATCTCGAGCACCGTCCCGACCGCGACGCTCGGGTCACCGCGTTCCACCCGGTGCAGCGTGTCGCGGCTGATCCCGGCCCGTTCGGCCAGGTCCGCCGCGGTCCGCCGCTGGGCGCGCCGCTCGGTCGCGACCTGTTGCCCGAGGATGCTCACCGCGTCGAGCGTCGCCGGGGAGTGGGTCCTGGCCACCGGGATACCTCCTCGCTGTTACCTCATTCTGTCGGCTAGAACCGACACTATGGAGCGTAGCGTCAGTTTTGTCAGACGTCACGGGGAGATGCGTGCGAACCCTCAACAAGCCTGTGAGCAGCTTGTGCTCGCTATCGAGCGGAACCTGCTCACGGTTGTCTCGCGCGCGGCCCGGCGGCCGCGGCAGCCCCGCCGCCGCATCCGTGAGCAGTTTGTGGCCACTATCGAGCGGAATCTGCTCACGGATGTCTCGCGCGTGGCCCGCCCGGCCCGCGCGGCGCCCGGCCCGGCCGGCCGGGCCGGCGCCTGGCCGGCGGGATAGGGTGGGGGCGTGCGAGCCCGCGCGGGCGGCACGGTGTGACGCCGGTGGCCCACGTGCGGATCGTGGCCGATCCGGACCCCGTCGGCAGTCCTGCAACCAGCCGGCGCAGCATCCCGGCCACCCTCCGTGGAAGGCCACCGCATGAGCCCGCGTGCGTTCAGCACGGGCAGACGGCGTGGAAGCGACGTCGTGTGAGGTCCCGGCCGATCGAGCGCCTCCTCGTCGCCCTGGACGACGCACGCCGCGACGGGAGCCCGGCCCTGGACGGCCTGGCGGCCGCGTGCGCCGAGCTGACGTCGATGAGCGGTGGCGCCATCACGGTCAAGACCGACGGACTGCCCGCGAGCGGCCTGGGAGCGTCCTCCCCGTGGGTCGCGGAGCTCGAGGAATCCCAGTTCACCACCGGAGAGGGTCCGGGGGCGGACGCGATCGCACGGTCGCAGCCGGTGTTCCTCGAGGACATCGGGTCCCGATCG
>DASWKO010000024.1:0-6989 GCA_036396595.1 Nitriliruptorales bacterium
GACGGTCTCCCACGTCTGGTGGCCGTCCGTGCTGGTGACGAGCACCCGGGTCACCGCATCGGTGCCCTGGGATGCCTCGAGGATGCGCACCTTGTAGTCGCTCAGGTGGATCGAGTCGAGCTGCGGCCAGGTGCCGTTCGCGGCGTTGCGGAACGCGTGATCGAGGGCGTCGACCGGACCGTTGCCCTCGCCGGCACCAAGGCGGCGCTCGCCGTCGATCAGCACGCTGAGGATCGCTTCGGCGGGGCCGTCGAGGTTCGCCGCGTCGGGGCCCACCGCGTCCCAGGTCGGTGAGCCGCCGCCGACGGTCACGCGGTAGTGCTGGGTCTTGAACGGTTCGTCGCCTGGCTCCAGCGACCCGGTCAGCCGGCGCAGGAGCAGCTCGAAGCTGGCATCGGCGGCCTCGTAGGTCCAACCCTGCAGCTCACGGCGCTTGACCTCCTGGAGGACGGTCGCAGCGGTGTCGTCGTCGATCTCGAGCCCGAGCTCCCGGCCCTTCATCTTGACGTTGGACCGGCCCGCGAGGTCGCTGATGACCAGCCGCATCGCGTTGCCGACCTCAGCAGGGTCGATGTGCTGGTACATGTCGGGCGCCTTGGCCATCGCCGAGGCGTGCAGACCCGCCTTGTGTGCGAACGCGGCATGGCCGACGTACGGCTGCTTGCGCGGGGGCGTCTCGTTGCAGATCTCGGCGATGTGGTGGGCGATGTCGGTCATGCGCTCGAGCCGGTCGGGCGGCACCAGGTGCCAGCCGCGCTTGAGCTGCAGGTCGGCGATGATGGTGAACAGGTTCGCGTTGCCGCACCGCTCCCCCAGGCCGTTGGCGGTTCCCTGGACCTGATGCGCCCCGGCCTGGATCCCGATCAGCGAGTTGGCGACCGCGCAGCCGCCGTCGTCGTGGAAGTGCAGCCCGACGTCACACGGCAACGTGGCGATCAGCTCGCGCACGATGTCGTCGACCTCCCACGGCATCGCACCGCCGTTGGTGTCGCACAGGACGACGGCCTCGGCACCGGCCTCGGCGGCCGCCACCACCACGTCGCGGGCGTACGCCCCGTCGCGGCTCCAGCCGTCGAAGAAGTGCTCGGCGTCGAAGAACACCCGCCGGCCGCGCGCGCACAGGTGCTCGATGGACTCGCGGACCATCGCCAGGTTCTCGTCGCGTGGCACGCCGAGTGCCTCGTCGACGTGGTAGCCCCAGCTCTTGCCGACGAGGCAGACGACCTCGGTGCCCGCGTCCACCAGAGCCTGGAGCAGCGGATCGTCGTCTGCAGGCCGCCTGGCCGACCGGGTCATCCCGAACGCGGTGAGGGTGGCGCCGGCCAGCTCGAGCTCGCCCTCGGTTGCGCGCTTGAAGAACTCGGTGTCGCGCGGGTTCGCACCCGGCCAGCCGCCCTCGATGTAGTCGACGCCGAGCTCGTCCATCCTGCTCGCGACCTTCAGCTTGTCCTCGACGGACAGCGTGATGCCCTTCTGCTGGGTGCCGTCGCGCAGGGTGGTGTCGTACAGGACGAGGCCGTGCGCGGCATCGGCGTCGGGCAGGCGTGCGTCGCTCATCGGAAGGTCGACTCAGATCGGGGGTGTGCGGAGTCCGCACGGTACCGGTCAGCTTGGATTCACGTGGACCTGGTGTCGTCCTGAACGGGCATGCACGTCAGGCCACGGGCTGGTCGTCATCCAGCCGGAAGCCGACCTGGAGGACGACCTGGAAGTGCTGGGCCTGGCCCTCGCGGACCCAGCCGCGGATCTCCTTGACCTCGAACCAGTCGATGTTGCGGATCGTCTGCGACGCCTTGCCGATCGCGCTCTTGATGGCGTCGTCGACGCCGTCGATGCTCGAGCCGACGAGTTCGATCTTCTTGTAGACGTTGCCCACGTGCCTGCCTGTCCTCGGTGTCGTGTCCCTGGCCGACCCACGTCATCTACTCGCGGACGTACGTGAGCCAGTCCTTGTACTGGTCGAGCTTGCCGCTGACCGCGTCCATGAAGGTGGACTGGATGCGCTCGGTGATGGGGCCACGCTTGCCGATCGTGCGGCCCTCGACCTCGCGCACGGGCGTGATCTCGGCCGCGGTACCGGTGAGGAACGCCTCGTCCGCGGTGAACAGGTCCGTGCGCACGAGGCTGGTCTCGTGTACCGGGATGTCGTAGTCGCTGGCGATCCGCATCACCGCAGCACGGGTGATGCCGCCGAGCGGTCCCGCCGACAGCGGCGGCGTCAGCAGCTCGCCATCGCGCACGATGAACAGGTTCTCGCCCGTGCCTTCGGCGAGGAAGCCGTCCTCGCTGAGCATGATCGACTCGTCGTAGCCGGCCCGCAGCGCCTCGACCTTGGCCAGCGAGCTGTTGATGTACTGGCCGTTGGTCTTGGAGGCCGGCGGGATCGTGTTCTTGCCGATACGCCGGTAGCTGCTGATCATCACCTTCACGCCGTTGACCAGCGCGTCCTCGCCGAGGTAGGTGCCCCACTCCCAGGTCGCGATCGCGATCGCCGGCGTCGAGGGCAGCGGGTTGAGCCCCATCTCGCCATACCCGAGGTAGATGACCGGCCGGATGTAACAGGAGTCGTGTCCGTTGACCGCGATGGTCTGCACGATCGCGTCGCAGACGCCCGCGACGTCGTACGGGATCTCGTCGAGCGGCGGGTAGATCCTGGCCGAGCGGAACAGCCGCTCGATGTGCGGGCCGAGCTGGAACACCGCCGGGCCGCGATCGGTGGCGTACGCGCGGATGCCCTCGAAGACGCCCCACCCGTAGTGCAGGGTCGGGGTGAGGATGTGGATCTTGGCGTCGTCCCAGTCGACGAACTCGCCGTCCATCCAGATCTTGTCGGCTGCGGGGAAGGGCATGTTTGCTCGCCTCCGGTCGGTCGCATGTGTTGGCTGGTCGGGTGTGTGGCGGAGCGGTCCTCAGTCCTGGACGAGCTGGACGAGCCGGTCACCGATCACGTCCGTGGAGTATCGCACTCCGCTGGCGGTATCGCCTCGCTCGGCCAGGCTGGCCGAGACCCCGCGGTCGATCCGCCGGGCAGCCGCGGTCTCGCCGAGGAAGTCCAGCATCATCCCCAACGACACGACCGCGGCGGTCGGGTCAGCGAGGTTGCGCCCGGCGATGTCGGGGGCGGAGCCATGGACGGGCTCGAACATCGAAGGGTTGCGCCGCTGCGGGTCGAGGTTGGCGGACGCGGCCAGCCCGATGCCGCCCTGGATCGCGCCACCGAGGTCGGTGATGATGTCACCGAACAGGTTCTCGGTCACGACCACGTCGAAGCGCTCGGGGTGGGTCACGAAGAAGATGCAGGCCGCGTCGACGTGCAGGTAGTCGCGCTCGACCCCGGGGTAGTCGGCGTCACCGACCTCCTCGAAGGTGCGCATCCAGAGGCTGCCCGCGTGCACGAGCACGTTGGTCTTGTGTACCAGCGTCAGCTTGCGTCGCCGCGCCATCGCCTGCTCGAACGCGAAGCGGACGACCCGTTCGACGCCGTGACGGGTGTTGATCGACTCCTGCGTCGCGACCTCGTGGGGGGTGCCCTCGAACAGCGTCCCGCCCGCACCCGCGTACACGCTCTCGGTGTTCTCGCGGACCACCACCAGGTCGCAACGCTCGGGGGTCAGGCCGGCGATCGGCGACTCCACGCCCGGGTACAGCTTGACCGGACGCAGGTTGACGTACTGGTCGAAGGCGAACCGCAGCCGTAGCAGCAGCCCGCGCTCGATGACCCCGGGCGCGACCTCCGGGGTCCCGACCGCCCCGAGGTAGATCGCGTCGAAGCCACGCAGCTCCTCCAGCGTCTCGTCGCTCAGGACCTCGCCGGTCTCGAGGTAGCGCCGGCCGCCCAGGTCGTACTCGACCCGCTCGCTCGAGAAGCCCTCGAGCTTCTCGACGGTGTCCAGCACCCGCAGCCCCTGAGCGACGACCTCGGGTCCGATGCCGTCGCCTCCCAGGACCGCGATCCGGTGTGTGGTCACGATGCTGCTCCCTCCCGTCCGCGCGGATGGTACGCCAGCCGTTGCCGCATCCCGGACTCGCGCCCACGCCGCGGACTCCGCACGCTCCCGCCCGTCAGCCGATAGGTTGTCAGGGTTGTCAGGACGGTGACGGACCTGATCGGTCGAGAGCCGTGACCCACGAACCGACCCACGAACAAGGGGCATGCACGTGAGCGAGCCACAACCGCCACCGGAACCGGGTGCAGCCGCCGGTCAGGTGACGATCGGCCTCGGCAAGCGGTTCGGGGCGCGCTTGCTGGACGGCCTGATCGTCGGCATACCGATGTGGATCGTGCTGGCCGTCCTGCCGGGTGTGTCCCCCGGAGGCTTCGTCGGGGGCGTGCTCACCGGCATCGCCTACCTGGCTTACTTCGTGTACCTCGAGGGCACGTCGGGGCAGACGCTCGGCAAGGGCCTGCTGCACATCAAGGTCACGACCGGGGGCGCCCCGCTGTCGTTCGACACCGCGTTCAAGCGCAACTGGTGGGCGGGACTCAGCATCTTCTCGGGCATCCCGATCCTCGGCGCGCTGGTGGGGCTGGTCTCGCTGGCGATCGTGATCTACATCGCGATCACGATCTCGGGCGACGAGCGCAACCAGGGCTGGCACGACAAGCAGGCCGGCACGCTGGTCGTCGGGGCCGCCTGACCTGGCGAACACCAGGGTTTCGTGGGGACCGATGACCCTCCGGCGCCGACAGCGCCGTAGCCGAGGTCCTACCCACGCCGCTCCGGCGCCCGGTCGCGTGGCACGTCCACTCCCTCGGCGAGCAGGCGCGCGCGCAGATCCGGGGCGCCAGCGAACAGGTGGGCGCGCAGCCCGACCGCCCGTGCACCGTCGACGTTGCGCTCGCGGTCGTCGACGAACAGCACCGTGTCCGCGTCGGCGCCGACCTCGTCGAGGAAGCGCTCGAAGAAGGCCGGCTCGGGCTTGCGCACGCCGAGGTGGTGGGACGCGAGCACCCGCTCGAACCGACCGCCCAACATCCCGTTGGCGAGCTCCTCGATCCACACCGGGTAGTTGCTGGCCACCACCCGCCGGACCAGGCCCTCGAGGTCGTCGAGGAGCTGGCGCATGCCGGCGATCCACTCGTACCCGCCGACGCGGGCCTCGTGGAATGCCTCGGGGTCCAGGTCGATGCCCGCATCGTGGAACTGCTGCCAGTACTCGGACTCGGTCAGCTCGCCTCGCTCGAACGCCGGCCACGACGACGCACGCTTGCGCTGGAACAGCTCCTCGAGTGCCATCCCTGTCCCGGCCTCCAGCGCCTCACGGAACGGGTCGCGCACGACCGTGTCCATCAGGTCGAACGCGACGATGCTCGGTGGCGCGCTCACGTGGCCAGCAGGTCCTCGATCCGTTGCTGCAGTTCCTCCTCGCTCAGCGAACCGGGACTCAGCTCCATCGAGCCGTCGTCGTCGATGAACACCCAGCCGGGCTGGTAGCGGATCCCGAAGGAGCTGAAGATCTCACCCGTGTCGTCGCGCAGGTGCTGCAGGAAGCCGAGGTCGTGGCGGTCGAGGAACGCCTGGTACTGCTGGGCGTCGCCCTTCCAGGCCACACCCAGGATCGTGACGTCCTGGGCAGCGAACCGTCGCGCAACCTGCGCGACACCGGGAGCCTCCCGGTTGCACGTCGGTCACCACGGAGCCCAGAACCACAGGACCACGTCGCCCGACACCGCTCCGTCGAAGGTCCCGCCGTCCAGCAGCGGCGCCTCGAAGGCAAGTTGTTCGTGCGGATCGCCGGCGGCCGGTGGTGAGTGCGTGTCCGGGCTCGACCGGGCGGGGCTCGACGAGGCGGTGGGAGCCGGCGAGGGCACGGTGGCGTCGGGGGAGGGTGACGTCGCGACCGGGTCGGCCGATCCAGCGCACGCGCTCGCGAGCACGGCCGCAGCCACACCCGCGGCCCACCAGCCTGGTCGCCGCACGCGCACCCTCCCGAGGTCGACCGATCCTGGTCCGGGCAACGTCCTCAGCCGGTCGCCGGTTCCCCGGCCACCTCCCAGCGGTGGGCCCGGACGTCGACGAGCTCGTAGCCCAGGAACCGCTGCCCCAGCCGCCTGAACGTCGCCGGGTCACCGGTGGTGAAGTAGGTCCGCCTCCCGGTCCGCGTGCGGTCGTGGGCAGCCCAGCCCGTGCGCTCGAGGATGCTCCGGACCTCGAACGCGGTCTCGTCGGCGGACGACACCAGGACCACGTGGCGGCCGGCGACGTCCTTGATCGTGCGTGCCAGCAGCGGGTAGTGGGTGCAGCCGAGCACCAGCGCGTCGATGTCGTGCTCCTGCAACGGGCCCAGCCCGGCGCGCACCACGTCGTGGGCCCGCTCCGACTCGGTGTCGCCGGCCTCGATGAGTTCGACGAACCCGGGACACGCCAGCGTGGTCACGTCCAGGCCCGTTCGCAGCCGGTCGGAGGTGCGCTCGTAGATGCGCGAATCCGCGGTCATCTGCGTCCCGATGACGCCGACTCGACCGGTCCTGCTCGCCTTGACGGCCGCCCGGACACCGGGCTCGACCACGCCGATGATCGGGACCTCGAAGCGGTCGCGGAGCAGGTCGCGCGCGGCCGCCGTCGCGGAGTTGCAGGCGATGACGATCATCTTGACGCCCTGCTCGACCAGGAACTCGGCGATCTGGGTCGAGTAGCGCTTCAGCTCCTCGTCCGGCTTGGGTCCGTACGGGTAACGCGCCGTGTCACCGAGGTAGATCAGGTCCTCGTGCGGCAGCAGGTCCGCCAGCGCCTGCAGCACCGTGAGGCCGCCCAACCCCGAGTCGAACACTCCGATGGCGTGGTCGTTCACGCAGGCTCCGTGGTGGCGGACGGTCAGCCGAAGCTAGTGGCGCGGAACGGAAGTTTCTTGGCATTCGGCCGCATCTGCATCCACGATCGCGGCGTTGCGGCTCGGGCACGTAGGACACCGCTACGAGCCCTCGCCGCGCCTTGCGCTCGCGGCGCAGCTGCGACCTCGATGCGTCAAGTCACCTCCGTTCCACACCA
>DASWKO010000025.1:0-2104 GCA_036396595.1 Nitriliruptorales bacterium
GAGCAGGTGCCAAAGGTAGATGGTCATGGCCCGCGACCCCGCCACGGCGACCGGCAGGTACCAGCGCGGCGAGGCCAGCCGCCGCCGTGCCGGCTCGGCCAGCGCGTAGAGCGCGCCGGTCTGCACCGCCGCGAGCAGCGCCAGCCCCAGCGTGGGTGGCAGCGAGTTGCTGCGGGCCTGGCCGGTGACCCCGACCATCGCGACCGGGTACCAGCCGGCCGAGGTCACCAGCACCAGCAGTCCGAGCGCGGCGACGCACACCCCGGCCCCCGCGCGCCTCGCACCGGGCTCGTGGGTCCGCGGCCACCAGCGACCCGCAAGGCCGACGGGCGCCCACCAGAGCAGGTAGTTGACCCACACCCAGGACGGCTCGGTGGACGAGACGTAGCCCAGCCGCGCGGCCACGACGTCCACGGCCAGTGCCGGCAGCGCGAACGCGAGCATCACGCGCAGGGTCCCGAACCGCTCGGCCAGCGCATCCAGGGCCGGCAGCAGGGCCATCAGGAGCACGTAGATCGCGAGGAACCACAGGACCAGGCCGATGCCGCGCGTCGCGGCCAGCAGGGAGTCGTCGACCCCGAGCACGTGGTCCGCGACCTGGGTGAGCACGGTCCAGAACACCACGACGGGCAGCGTGGGCCACAGCAGCCGCCACACGCGCCTGGCCACCCACGACCCGGCCGTCCCGCCGCCATCGCGGTGGCGGTGCCAGGACGGGGTCCCGGCCGCGAACCCGGCCACCACGAACAACGGGATGACCTGGAAGATCCAGGTCAGGTGGGCGGCGCTGGGCAGATCGGACAGCACATCGCGCACCTCGAGCCCACCCGGAGTCTGGAGGGGCTCGGCGACGAGCCAGTGCCCCACCGCGACCGCCACCATCGCCAGCGCCCGGGCGGCATCCAGCGCCCGATCACGGCCCGCCGCCAGCTCATCGAGGTCGGTCGCACGGGCCGCACGATCCTGACGGGCGGCGCCTTCGGCTCTCGTTGGGACGCTCAGGTCGGCTCCTTCCGGTGGTCATGGACCATTGCACCGCGCCAGGCGATCACCGAACGCTACGGCACACGTGGTCGCCGGCACGGGACCTCCGGCCCGGGTCCGAGGTCCGTTTCAGCACTGCTCCGGATCTGCCCCAGGGCGGACGCTTGGGTCCAGCGGCGGTCGGCCGCTGATCCACGAGTGAGGGACCATCTTGCCCGCTGCCCGTAGATCGATCTGGGCTTCACTGCTGATCGTCGCGGCGCTGGTCCTGGGCGCCTGCGGTGGCGACACGCCCTCCCCGCAGCCGACCTCCTCGACGGGGTGCGCATCGACGGGGCCCGGGCGTTGGTGAGCTTTCGTCGGACCCTTCCCGACGTGATCCCCAATGCGTCCAGCTCGTGCGGCTCGATCGGCCTGCTGGCCCAGCTCGACCGGACCGCGACGCAGTTCGCTGGCATCGAGGAGGCGTGGTACTCGCTCGAGGGTGACCGCGCCGCCTTGTACGGGTGCCAGCTCCGCCCCGGCCAGATCGTGCTGATGCACGTGGGCTCGCACCCGACGGACGGGTTGACGCTGGACGCCGATGCCCTGCCCGAGGTGATCCGGCGCATCCGGGCCGCCGGGTACGGCTTCACGGACCTCGACGCGCTGCTCGGCGGTTCATGAACGTCGCGGATGCGGCATCATGACGGCTTCAGGAACGCAAGCTCACAACATCGGTCCTCGACGTCTGTCGGAGCCGGGAGGGGTCGGACGATGAGGATCCGGTGGCTGATGATCGCCCTCCTGGTCGCCTCGGCGGGGCTGGCCGGGTGCTCGAGTGCCGATCAGAGCAGCGGGGACGGCGGTGGTCTCGAACTCGCTCCGGCGCCCCCCGGGCCCGACGGTGGCGGCGGTGGCGACGACCGCGGTGGCGAGGGCGGTGGGGACGAGGTCGGTGGGGACGAGCCAGCGAACGGCGACCGGCAGGTCGTCCTGCGCGCACAGCTCGATCTGGTCGTGGACGACACCGACGAAGCGGTGACTGCCATCCGGTCCCTGGTCGCACGCGAAGACGGGTTCATCGCCGGCGCCGATCTGCGTCGCTCGTCGGAGAACGAGCAGTTGGCGGGTTGGCTCA
>DASWKO010000026.1:0-1669 GCA_036396595.1 Nitriliruptorales bacterium
GCTCGGCGGCGCCCCGAAGTCGAAGCCGGACGGGAACAGCTCGGCCAGGGCGCCGGCCGGGATCGTGGCGAGCACGCCCTCGACCGGACCGTCGCCGCTGGCAAGGGTCACGAACTGGTCCTCGGTGGGCTCGATGCCGGCTGCCGCCTGGAGCGCCCACTCGACCAGGTTCGAGCGGTCGGCGCGGACGGTGGCCTCGACCACGACGGCGGCGTCGGGACGCAGCAGTCGGAACCACCGGGGGCTGTCGATGAACACCTCCGGCGGGATGGCGCCGTCGGTGATCGCGTCGATCGCGTCGCGGGTGTGGATGCGCCCGTACCCGAAGTACTGGTCCCAGCCCTCCTGGGCCGGATCGGGCTCGCCGACCCCCTCGGTGTTGCCGGGCAGCACGTCCTCGGCCGTCATCGTGACCACCTGCTTGAGCTCGTTGGCGGTCAGCTCGAGGCCGAGGTCGCGGGCGTGCGCCGCCAGCAGGGCGACCATGCCCGAGGCCTTGCCGGTGGCCTGGCTGCCCGTCGAGCCCCCGACCCCGACGTGCGCGTGCGCGCCGTACTGGGTGATGTTGGACTGGCGGAACCAGGTGTTCGGGGGCAGGTCCATGGCCCACGTGTCGGGCACGTGGCCGTTGATCCACAGCGTGTGGGCGTCGCTGGCGGGGTAGTCGTGGTGCGCGGTGTTGAGGTCGGAGGACACCACCACCGGCAGCACGTCGTGGTCCCACGCGTACGCGTGCGCGTCGAACGCGAAGGTGGTGTCGGTGAAGGCCCCGATGGAGGCCTCGGTGATCTTGGCGCCGTTGTCGGTGGCGTAGACCAGCCCGGCTGCATAGGTGTTGGTGTCGGGGATGAACGTGTCCCAGATGCGCAGCGGCATGATCCGGCAGTCGGGGCAGGAGCCCGCCTCGCCCTGCCCGTTGTTGGTCTCGGCGGCTGCTTCCTCCGCACGGCCGGTGCCGTGGGTGCGGGCGGACGCGTGGCTCGAGACGTCGTACGGGTCGTTGTCGTCGTCGAAGAAGTCCCACCCGGCGATGTCGTCGACGTAGCCGTTGCCGTCGTCGTCCACCCCGTCGCTGAAGGCGATCAGGATGTCCTGCGCGTCGAGCAGCCCGTTGCCGACCTCGGTCCGCCCGCGGCCCGGGTCGGGCGGGTTGGCGTCCGGGACCAGGAAGTCCTCGGGGTCGCACGAGAACCGCGCGGTGGTGTCGGCGCAGAAGTCCAGCACGTCGATGACGCCGTTGCCGTTGCGGTCGGTGGCGCCAGGCAGCTCGCCGGGGTTGAGCCACATCTTGGTGTCGAGCTCGGCCTGGCCCCAGTCGATCCCCGTGTCCAGCACGGCGACCACGACGTCGGGGCGACCGGTCGAGACCTGCCACGCCCGGTCCACCGAGGCGCCCGAGACCATCGGCTGGTCGGCGTACGGACCCTCGCGGTAGATCGCCAGCGGCGCGCACGCGGGCGCGAAGCCGAACCACTCCCACTGCTGGTCCAGCCCCCGGTACTCCGGCGCGTCGCCCGGGTCCGACGGCATCTCGAAGCAGGACTCCGGCGCGCCGTCCTCCGGGGCATCGAAGCGCGGATCGTCGGGCGGCGCGGCGCGTGCGTCCTGCTCCGGGGCGTTGGGCCAGCCGTTGTCCCCGTCGTGGTCAGCGGCGGCCGGGAGCGCCAGC
>DASWKO010000027.1:0-5881 GCA_036396595.1 Nitriliruptorales bacterium
AAGAACATGAGCAACGACACGATCATCAACGTGCTGGGCCTGCGCTGTCGTGAGTGCGGCACCGAGGTCCCCGTGCACACCGACCAGGGTGGCGTCGCGCCCACCGCCACGCAGCACGTGTGCGACTTCTGCTTCGCGCCCATGGAGGTGGCCTACGACCACGAGGCGATCGCCGCGCGCGTCTCGCACGACGCCATCGCCGCCGGCCCCGCCTCGATGTGGCGCTACGAGGCGTTGCTGCCGGTCCTGAGCGCCGACCGCTCGACGCGGGTGGACATGGGGACCGGGCTGTCGCCCCTGCGGCGCGCCCCGAACCTCGGACGAGCCCTGGGTCTGGACGACCTGTGGCTCAAGGACGACACGCGCAACCCGTCGGGCTCGTTCAAGGACCGGGTGGTCACGATCGCCATCAGCGCCGCCAGGGCCCTGGGCATCGACACGATCGCGTGCGCCTCCACGGGCAACCTCGCCAACGCGGTGGCGGCACACGCGGCGTTCGCCGGCATGCCCGCGTACGTGTTCATCCCGCACGACCTCGAGCGCGGCAAGGTGGTCGGGTCGGCCATCTACGGCGCCAACGTCGTGTCGGTCAAGGGCAACTACGACGACGTCAACCGGTTGTGCGCCGAGGTTGCCGACGACCAGGGCTGGGGCTTCGCCAACGTCAACCTGCGGCCGTTCTACGCCGAGGGCTCCAAGTCGATCGGCTTCGAGATCGCCGAGCAGCTCGGCTGGACCCTGCCCGACCACGTCGTCATCCCGGTCGCCTCCGGGTCGATGCTCACCAAGGTCGACAAGGCGTTCGGCGAGCTGCGGGCGTACGGGCTGATCGCCAGCGACGCGTCGGCGCGCATCAGCGGTGCCCAGGCCACCGGCTGCTCACCCATCGCACAGGCCTACGAGCAGGGCACGTTCGACGTCCAGCCGGTCAAGCCCGACACGATCGCACGGTCGCTGGCCATCGGCAACCCGGCGGACGGGTACTACGCGCTGAAGGTCGTGGACCAGACCGACGGCGCGATGAGCCATGCCTCGGACGACGAGATCGTCGAGGGCATGAAGCTGCTGGCCTCCACCGAGGGGCTGTTCGCCGAGACGGCGGGCGGGGTGACCGTGGCCGGCCTCGAGAAGCTCGTCGAGGCCGGCGACATCGCCCGCGACGAGCGCGTCGTCGCCATCATCAGCGGCAACGGCTACAAGACGATCGAGGCGGTGCAGGCCCACGTCGGGCCGCGCTTCGAGGTCACCCCCGCCCTGGAGGACTTCACCACCCAGCTCGCTTCCGGCTGAGGCAAGCACAGGAGACACCGTGAGCGTCAAGGTCCGTATCCCCACCCCGCTGCGCAAGCTGACCGACG
Organism: Nitriliruptorales bacterium; assembly: GCA_036396595.1. Classification (GTDB taxonomy): domain Bacteria; phylum Actinomycetota; class Nitriliruptoria; order Nitriliruptorales; family Nitriliruptoraceae; genus DASWKO01. The sequence continues at coordinate 1,359 of DASWKO010000027.1, forward strand.
GGCAGGCCGAGATCGAGGTCGAGGCGGGCGATGTCCGCAGCGCGGTCAAGCAGGTCGAGGCCGCCCATCCCGGCATCGGCGAGCGCCTGTTCGACGAGAACGGCGACCTGCGCCGGTTCGTCAACGTGTTCGTGCGCGACGAGGACGTCCGCTTCCAGGACGGCCTGGACACCAAGCTCGAGGACGGCGACACCGTCAGCATCGTCCCAGCCGTCGCCGGCGGCGCCTGACCCGCGCGCTGGCGGGGTCGTGGGGTTCGAGGTGATCGTCGAGATCGAGCCGCCGCCGGCGGCCGAGCTCGACACGGTCCGCGAGCAGATCGCGGTGCTGCGCCGCGTGGCCGACGCGTTCCTCGTGCCGGACTCGCACCTGGGGCGGGCGACGGTGTCATCGGTGGCGGTCGCCCACGAGGTCGGCTACCTCGGCGGTCGCGCCATCGCCTGCCTCAACGCCCGGGACCGCAACGTGCTGGGCCTGCGCCGCGACCTGCTCACCGCCGCGGCGTACGGCGTGCGCGAGCTGCTGTTCGTGTACGGCGACGCGCCCACCGTGGGGGACCGCAGCGCGCTGACCGTCCGTGAGATGCTGCGCCAGATCCACCAGCACCCGCCTCCCGGTCCCACGCTGTCGATCGCCGTCGCCGCGGACGTGCGCCGGCCCCTGCCGGACTGGAAGCGTCCTGCCGACGCGCTGTACGTACAGGTCGGGGCTGCCGCCGAGGCCATCGAGCGGTGGCGCGCCGAGCACGCCATCGACCACCCGATCCACGCCGGCGTCGAGCTCGCGATCGCCCAGGTCGAGGAGCTGCGGGCCAGCGGCGCGGTCGACGGCGTGCACCTCGTGCCCGCGCGCCGCTACCGCGAGGTGGCCGTCGAGCTGGCCCTCCGCGGCCTGGCGAGTAGTCCCTGACCCCACGCCGCGCGCGGGAGTGGCGGAACGTCGGCGGGCGTGGGAACCTGTGCCCCGGTGTCGCCGTTCGTTCGCCTGGCCCCGCTCCGGTGGCACCATGGGGTCGGGCACAGCGCGGCGTCCCGGGTCGTCCGGGCACGACCCGCTCGCCGCACGCCGTTGACGCAACCGTGCCGATCCCCGTCTCGATCCCCGTCCCCGGACCTCGGAGCTGTTCTGTCCCGCCGCTCGCTCACGACCGCGCTGCTGGCCCTCACGCTGGTCACCGCGAGCTTCCCGGTCGCGCACGCCGTCGACGCGGGCACGATCTTCTTCCCGGTCCAGGTGACCGAGGACATGACCTACCCCGACACCTGGGGCGACGACCGCGGCGGCCACACCCACACGGGCATCGACATCATGAGCCACCAGATGGCCGAGGTGTACGCGTCTGCTTCCGGCAGCATCCACGCCTACGAGGGCGACTGCCGGGCGGGCGAGCAGTGCTACTCGTACTACCTGCTGATCAGCGGCGACGACGGCCGCTCGTACTTCTACGTGCACCTGAACAACGACACGCCCGGCCGGCCCGAGGGCTGTGACGGCATCGGTGGAGTGGAGGCCGCGTTCTCACCACGGCTGGCCGAGCTGTGGAGGCAGGACGGCACGCTCACCGGTGTGCGCGTCGAGCGCGGCGAGCACATCGCGTACAACGGCTCGTCGGGCAACGCCGGCTGCGGCACCGACCACGTGCACTTCGAGATCTGGGACGGCCACGGCTGGGGCTCGCCCAAGGTCGATCCCCTCCCGTTGCTGGAGGACGCCCACGCCGCCGGCGCGTTCTGGGGCCCAGAGGGCGCCCCGCCGACACCGGTCCCGACCGGACGCGTGGCCGGTGAGGACCGCGTGCGCACCGCGATCGCACTCAGCGAGGCTGCCTTCGAGAGCTCCCAGTCGGTGGTGCTCGCTCCGGCCCTCGTGTACCCCGAAGCGCTGGTCGCGGCACCGCTGGCCAGCGTCATGGACGCTCCGGTCCTGATCACGTGGGACCAGCACCGCGACGGGCGCGACCTGCTCGATGACGCGGTCGCCGCCGAGATCGAGCGCCTCGGCGTCACCTACGCCGTCATCGTGGGTGGCCCTGACCGCCTCGGGCCCGAACTCGAGGAGCAGCTCGCCGAGAAGACCTCGATCGATCCGTCCGCGATCCGCCGTATCCAGGGCGCAGACCGTTACGAGCTGTCCCGCGAGGTCGCCGAAGAGGTTCTGGCGGCTCGCGGCATCCCGGTCGACCCGCCCGCCGAGGAGGGTGGGACCGATGGGCAGCCATCGGTGCTCGACCTGCCACCGACGATGCAGGATGCCACGACGACCGGCGAGGGCGGCGACGACCCCGAGGACGGCGATCCCGAGGGCGAGGCAGCCAGCGAGGAGCCACCCATCATCTCGCCCATCCTGGCGCTCGGCGAGCACGAGATCGACGACCGCGGCTGGCCGGACGCGCTGTCAGCCAGCGTGCTGGCCGCCCGCCAGCAGGTTCCGGTCCTGCTGACCGCACCGGGCGAGCTCCCGCAGGCGACACGCGACATCCTCGACAACGAGCACGTCGGCGAGGTCCGGATCGCGGGCGGCCCCGCCGCCGTCTCGGACGAGGTGGAGGCGATGATCCAGGAGGAGCACGGCAAGGCGACCCGCCGCATGGCCGGTGCGACGCGCTACTCGACCTCGCAGGCGATCGCAGCCGAGTACGCGCAGGCCGAGGGCGTGGGTCTGGAGCGGGTGTTCATCGCCACGGGCCGCAACTTCCCTGACGCGCTCGCGGCCGGTTCCTCGCTGGCTCGGCTCGACCGGGTGCTCGTGCTCGTCGACGGGGAGTCGACCAGCGGCTCACCGTCCACCTACGGCTGGCTGCGCGACCGCGCCGGAGCGATCGAGGCGATCGTGTCGATCGGCGGCCCCGCCGCCGTCACCGTCGCCGTGCTCGAACAGGTCGCCCGCTACGCCAACTGGTCCCGCTGACGCCGTTCAGCTCGCCTTCCGGGGGCGCCGGGGCATCGGGTCGTGCGCGCCCACGACCCCGTCGACCCACCGGCCGACCAGCGCCACGCCGACGCTCCGGAGGAACCGCGCCCGGGCATGCACGTCGGCGACCATCTGCGCGGCGTCGACACCCGCTGCCTCGAACCTCGGGGCGCTCTCCGGACGCGTTGCCCACGTCTCGAACAGGTCGGCGCTGGTCTCCGGATGGAACTGCACGCCGTAGGCCAGCCCGTTGGCCGCGCGGAAGGCGGTCGTGCCGTCGCTGCCGTGCAGCATCACCTCGGCGCCATCCGGCAGGGAGGTCACCTCGTCGTCGTGGATCACGATCTGCAACGACCCGTCCGGGTACCCGGCGAACAGCTCGTCGTCCTGCGCGGCCTCGCTGCGGGTCAGGGGGAGCAGCCCGATCTCGGGGGTCTCACGGGTGCGGACCTGGCCACCGAGGGCGGTCGCCAGGAGCTGGTGGCCGAGGCAGATGCCCAGCACGGGCACCTCACCCTCGACCGCACGGCGCACGAACGCCAGTTCCTCTGTGATCCACGGGTGCTCGTCGGTGTCGTCGACTCCCATCGGCCCACCGAGGAGCAGCACGCCCGCGATGCCGTCCGCCGCCGCCGGGAAGCCATCGCCCCGGTCGGGGCGCAGCGTTCTCCACGGGCGCTTGTTGGCCCGGCCGTCCAGCATCGGAACGAGGTCCGAGGGCCCGGTGTGGTCGGCGTGCTGGACGACCAGCAGCTCGCCGTAGTCGTACGCCTCTTGCTCGGACATCGCGCGCTCCGGTGCAGCCGACGGGGGGGGCCGAGACTACTGGCCGCTCATGCGGGTTCCGTCGCGCGCCCGGCCGGGCTGGCTGCGCGGCTCAGGCGAGGAACGGGATCGAGCCGAGGTAGATGGCCAGGAGGGTCATCCCCTCCCAGCGCCGGAGACGCCGCTCGGTGGCCAGGAACACGGTCGCCAGCACGGCGATGACCACCATCAGCGAAGCTGCGAGCATGGTCAGCGAGGTGTCGGTGATCGGCCCCGGGCCGGCCAGCGACACGACCCCTCCCACGGCGAGGCTGTTGAACAGGTTGGAGCCGAGCAGGTTGCCCACGATCAGGTCGTGCTCGCCCTTGCGCGCCGCCTGGATCGACGTCGCCAGCTCGGGCAACGACGTTCCGATGGCCACGATCGTCAGGCCGACGAACCCCTCGGCCAGACCCATCTGCTGCGACACGCCGAGCGCGCCCTCGATGAGGATCTGTGCGCTGATGACCGTGCCGACCAGGCCGAGCAGGGTGCGCGGGACCTCCACGGCCAGCCGCAACTGCCCGTCCGCGACGAACTCCTCGACCTCGTGGGCGATGTCGGGATCGTCGGGGGAGTGGTTGCGCCCCGCCGCGATGATCCAGGTCAGCGCGGCCACGAGGCACGTGAGCAGGACCACGCCCTCCCAGCGCGTCAGCCCGTGCTGCACCAGCGCCGCGAACAGCAGGACGCCGAACAGCGACAGCGGGGCCTCACGGCGCAGCACGCCACGGCTGACATCGAGCCGCGTGATCAGCACGGCGACGCCCATGACGAGCGAGAGGTTGGCGACGTTGGAGCCGACGATG
>DASWKO010000028.1:0-9720 GCA_036396595.1 Nitriliruptorales bacterium
GCCAGCATCTGCTGCTCGCCGCCGGAGAGGTTGCCGGCCACCTGCTGGTAGCGCTCGCGCAGCCGCGGGAAGGTGTCCAGCACGTGCTGCGTGGTCTGCCGGACGTGGTCCGGGTCCTGCTCCAACCACGCGGCCAGGCGCAGGTGCTCGGCGACGGTCAGGGTCGGGAAGATGGCGTTGCCGCCGGGCACCTGGACCAGGCCGAGCTGCGCGGTCTGGCGGGGGTCGGCGTGGGTGATGTCGCGACCGTCGAAGAAGATCGCGCCACCGATGGGGTCGTTGATGCCGCTGATGGCCTCGAGCAGGGTCGACTTGCCCGCGCCGTTGGTCCCGAGCAGCGCCACGATCTCGCCGGACCGGACCTCGAGGTCGACGCCGAACAGGACCTGGACCTGGCCGTAGGCGACCTCGACCCCGTGGCAGCGCAGCACGGCCTGCTCGCCGGTGTCCTGCTTGGCGCGCCGCAGCTCCTGCGCGATGGCCAGAGTGCTCTCTGCCTGGGCGACGTCGGCGCGTACGAACCGGTGGGCGGAGTAGGAGATGAAGCCGGCGATCGTGACGGTCCCCGCCAGCAGCCCCAGGGCCCAGCGCCAGCCAGCCTCGTCACCGATCGCTCCCACGATGACGCCGAGCAGCGCACCCGTGGCGACGAACAGCACCGCCCACGCGAACGCCTGGCCCCGCAGCCTGGGTGGGCTGACCCGGCCGACCAGCGGGTAGTAGGCGGGCTGGAACCAGCCACCTCCGATCCCGACGAGGAACACCGCTGCGACCGAGAGCCACGCCCAGGGCGACACCACGGCGATCGCCAAGGCCGTCGCGAAGATCCAGGCGGACTGCCCGTTGATCTTGGCCAGGTAGGGCTCGTCACCCTTGGTCAGCGCGCGGTCGGCCAGCCGTGCCCCGGCAGCGAGGCCGGCGACCACCCCCACGCCGTAGAACGTCAGCACCAGGCCGCGGGCGACGCTGCCGAAGTCGTACACCTGCTCGAAGAACAGCGTGAAGAACTGGGTGATGTTGATGGCGCCGATGCCCACCAGGAACGAGCTGATCCAGGTCCGCTTGAGGCTGCGGATCGCGAACAGTTGACGGCGCGCCTCGCCCACCGGCACGCGGTCCCCGGCGGTCTCGGCGGCGGCCGCCAGCTCGGCGTCGACGGTCTGCCCCCGGATCGGCTCGCGCAGCCTGAGCAGGCCCGTGAGCAGCAGGAAGGTCGGGATCGACAGCAGGAAGAACGCCCACTGCCAGCCCAGCCAGGCCCCGATCAGCCCCGCGAACAGCGCGCTGATCAGGCCGACGGGGTTGGCCAGCCGGTGGATCAGGAACACGCGCGGGTGGGCCGGCGCGGCGTAGTAGTCGGTCAGGAGGCTCGGGTGCACGACCTCGTTGGCGGTCCGGCCCAGGCCCGACAGCAGCCGCACGACGAACAGCAGGGCCACGGTGGGGACCAGGCCGGTGAGCACGCTCATCGAGCCCCACAGCAGCGCCGACGCGGCCGCCAGCCGGACCCGGTTCACCCGGTCCGTGATCGCGCCCATCGGCACCGCCGTGGCGACCACGAACGCGCCCGCGACCACGCCGATCGTCACGATGCCGAGGTCCGACAGCCCGAACGCGTCGCGGATCTCGGGGGTCAGGGTGGCGAACGCGAGCCGGTCGAACTCGTCGACGAGGTTGAGCGCCGCCAGCACCAGCAGGGGCCCCACGGGAGCCCCGCGCGTGACCCGCTCGAGCCGCTGCCTCACGAGCCACCCCCGGTCACGACGGCCGGCTGGGGTTGGGCCGCCTCGTGCGCGTCGTCGTCGTCGTCGGCCGGCCGCCGCGGCAGGTGCCCGTCCTTGATGCGGGCGAAGTCGTCCTGGGACCCGGTCCGCACGTCTGCGATCAGGCTCGGCACGACGATGCCGCGCCGCGCCGCCACCCGGCGCAGCCACCGGTCACGCAGGCGCAGAACCCCCTCGGCGATGCCGCCGGGCAGGAAGTACAGGATCAGCAGCACGCCGACCGAGGTCCCGAGCAGCGAGATCAGCTCGCCCCAGACGGGGATCTCGCGCAGGCCGAAGATGGAGAAGCTCTGCAGGAAGATGGCTCCCAGGATTGCGCCCGAGACCGAGCCGATACCCCCCAGCACCGTGACCACGAACAGCTCGATGGACCGCTCCGGGGTGAACGTTCCGGAGTCGACCGAACCCTGGCTGAAGACGAAGACGGCACCGGCCAGCCCGGCGATGAAGCCTGATAGGGCGAAGGCGTTCAGCCGGGTCAGCGCGGGGCTGATGCCGAATGCCTGTGAGACCCGCTCGCTGTCCCGGACGGCGATGAACACCCGACCCGACCGGTAGCGCCGTGCCGACCGGGCGATGCCGATGCTCGCGACCAGGAACAGCAGCGTCAGCAGGTACAGCTTGGCGGCCGGCGTGATCGTGGCGCCCAGCACCTCGGTGGTGCTGGTGAGATCCCACCGCCCGTACAGCACCGGAGGCTCCACGAAGGCGGCGTCGGCCGGCAGCAGCCAGGGGAAGTACTCGCGTTGCAGGACGAAGTCCTCCACCGTGAACGCGAACGCGAGCGTGGTGACGGCCAGGAACAGCCCCTGGATGCGCAGCGCGGGCAGCCCGATGACCAGCGCGACCACCGCCCCGACCACGCCAGCGGTGATCACGGCGCCGAAGAAGTCCCAGCCGTGGTTGGCCACCAGTCCGCCGGCCACGGCCGCACCGATGCCGGAGATGGCGAACTGACCCAGGCTGATCTGCCCGGCCCAGCCGGTCAGGATGACCAGCGAGACCCCCACCATCGCGTACGCGAGACCGACGGTGGCGAACGGGACGCGGACGTCGTTGACGATCCACGGCAGCCCCACGGCGACGACCACCACCAGCGCGATGAGCACCCGTCGCCCCCAGACGACCTCCCTGAGGTGTCGCAGCTCCAGCGGGACCGGGCGCGGCTCACGGACGTTGTCCCACGAGGTCGCTTCGCCCGCACCGGTGCGCGACAGGTGACGGCGCTGCAGCAGGAGCGCGCCGACGATCACCACGAGCATGGACGCGGCCGCCAGCGAGGCTCGCCGCGTCGAGAACACCGCCACGGTGTCGGCGATGCCGACGAACATCCCGCCGACGAGCGCCATCGGCAGACGGTCCATGCGGGCGAGCACCGCAGCCGTGAGCCCGTACAGCAGCAGGAACGGGCCGATGAAGCCGCTCAGCGGTATCCCCGTCAGCGGCGCCCGCAGGAACACCCCGATGCCCGACAGCGTCCCGGCCAGCACCCACACGACGGTGGACACCCGGTTGACGGGGATGCCGAGCAACGCCGCGGCGGGGCGGTTCTCCGCCGCGGCGCGCACGGCGATGCCGATGTTGGTGTAACGAAAGAACGCGGCCAGGGCGGCCAGGACCCCGACGGCGACGAGGATCGTGAGGAAGTGGTCCCCCTGCAGGGCGACCACCCCGTACTGGACCTGCAGCAGGCCGTCGAACGGCGTGCGGACGCGGTCGGTCACCAGCAGCGTGCCAGCGATCCCCTCCTTGACCAGCACCTCGAGGATCAGCAGGAACAGCCCGACGCCGACGGTCGCGACCGTCAGCACCAGGCGCGACGAGCGCTGGAAGCGACGCACCACGCCGACCTCGACGACTCCGCCCAGCAGACCCCCGCCGACGACGGCGATCGGCAGGGCGAGCCAGTACGACCATCCCTCCTTGACCATCAGCAGCAGCCCGAGGATCGCCGGCACGGCACCGAGCTGTGCCTGCGCGAAGTTCAGGACCCGGTTGGCGCGGTAGACCAGGATGATGCCCATCCCGATCAGGCCGTACAGCGTGCCGACGATCGCGCCGAACACGAACACCTCGCGCGGGATCGGACGTCCGCGCAGGCCGACCTCGAGCCAGGACACCTCCACCAGTGGGAGGTCGATGCGGCCGAACACGAGCTGCATCAGGACCTCGACGAGCACCACGTAGCCGACCACCACCCGCAGGACCTGGCCCGCGACGGGTCGGGCCCACACGCGCGCGAGCTCGCCTGCGGCGCTCCTCGACACTCGCGCGAGCTCGCCTGCGGCGCTCCTCGACACGTCGCGGATCCGCTGCGTGATGGCGCTCACCGGTGTGCTCCCTCCCCTCACTCGTCGGTCCGGCTCGGTCAGGTGGTGGGCTGCGGCACCTCGAAGACGCTGGGCAGTTCACCGAGCTTCCAGCGCTCGCCCGCGTACATCGCGACGAACGCGCCCGGCCGGCCGTCGACGCGCGAGATCGCGTCCTCCCGCCAGAACACCTCCTTGAAGTCCGAGATCAGCGTGTAGTCGTCCTGGCCGAACTCCTGGAGCACGACGGTCTCGTCACCGCCGGTCTGGGCCCAGCCGCCACGGGGCTCGCCGGTCAGCATCCCCTGCTCGACGGTCGCGGGGGTCAGGTTCGGACCCGCGGCCTGGATCATCGCGGCGGCCATCAGGAAGTACGAGGTGTTGAGGTTGCACGACGCACACGCGTTGCCCTCGCGGCCGGACGCACGCCAGACCTTCGACGAGTCGGACTGCGCGTGCGGCGGGAACAGCTGCAGGTGGCTCGGCCCGAACGCGTGCGCCATCTGGCGCTTCTCGTAGAGCCGTCCGAGCAGGTCGTAGTCGAGCAGCCCCAGCCCGGGCATCACCCACTCCGGGTAGTAGTTGTTCTCGGAGGCGGCCTGGGTTCGGAACACGGGCGCGATGGGGTCGCACATGCAGATGGCGCTGGTGACCCCGTCGTCGATCATCGCGGTGATGGTCGCCTGCGACTGCTGACGCGCCTGCGTGATGTCGCTGGGGTACCCGTAGATGAAGACCTCGGACCCGCAGCCGCGGATGGACTCGGCGGCGCGCTGGGCGGGCATCAGGGTCCCGGGGAACTCGGGGACGATGATCCCGAACCTGCGCTCGTTGCCGTCCCGCGCCCCCCCGGCGGGGAACGACGGGTGGATGATCCGCCCCGCGTGCGTGGCGTTCTTCGTGGCGAGCTTCTTGCACACGTACTCGCTGATGACGTCGGCCGACCGCGTGCCGTCCATGAACACGTCGTAGCGGTAGGGGCGCCGCCCGGCGAAGTAGCTGTTGTCGAAGTGCCAGCCGCCGACGGCGATCACGCCCTCGCGGGTGAACTCGTCGTAGACGTCGGGGTAGATCGGGGCGGGCCAGAGGATCATGAACGGGTCGGTCTCGGCGAGCGCGCGCTTGGCCTCGGCCCGGCAGGCGGGGATGTCGGGTGGGGTCTCGGGGCAGTTGGTGGCGTCGAAGATCTCGAAGTCGATCTCGCGTCCGTAGGACTCGTAGTGCTCGTTGACGAAGTCCTCTGCCGCGTCCATGAACTGCTCGTCCTCGGCCCGCGTGGCGCGCAGGCCGTACTGGTTCAGGAGCGCCGTCACCTGCTCGTTCTTGTTCTCACGGAAGTAGACGACCTTGACCGTGTCCTGCGTCACCCCGCGGTAGGTGGCCCCGCCGTTGTCGCCGCCCTCCCACTTCGGGGCGCACGGCGGGGCGTGGTAGGTGACGCCGTGCTGTCGGCCGTCCGGGCTGCAGTGGCTGGTGTCGCCCTCGACGGCTGGCTCGCGTCCGGTGTCGCCCGTCGTCGAGTCCCCGGTCGTCGAGTCCCCGGTCGTCGAGCCGCCCGTCGTCGAGCTCCCCGTCGTCGAGCTCCCCGTGGTCGAGCCGGAACCGCCGGTGGACGCCGCGCTGCCACCCGCCGATCCGTCGGTGCCGGTCGACGTGCTCCCGGTCGTGTCGGCGGTGTCGGTCCCGGTCGTGCCGGTGGTCCCGGTCCCGGTCGTGCCGTCCGTCCCGGTGGTCCCCGGCGCGGCCGCCACGAAGCCCCCGTCGTCGATCGACGGCTGCGGCGCGCGCGAGGGTGCGACCGCGATGATCAGCGCCTGGACGAGCACGATGATCAGCAGCGGGGTGTACAGGCTGAGTGGTGAGCGTCGCACGGTGTCCCTCCCGGTCAGCGTGCCGGCGGTGACGCGGCCATCAGGCCGTGCGTCACCAGGTCGGTTCCCTGCTGGACGATGGCGCGCAGCTCGCGCGGATCGGTGGCCCCCAGGCGGTCGTGGCGCAGGTGCAGGGCCAGCGCCCCACTCCACGCGGCCCACAGGAACCGGGCGCTGCGCTGGGCGTCGACCGCCCGCAGGATCCCGGCCTCGATCCCCTCGTCGATGGTCGCGGCCAGGCGGTCGATCAGCACCTGCCCCCGGCGGCTCATCTGGTCGATCCGTCGCGCCAGATCGGCGTCGGCGGGACGTGCGGGCGTGAGCGGCCCCTCGCTGAGCAGCCGGAACTTCGAGGGGTGCTCGACCGCGAACGCCACGAATGCCTCGCCCAGCGCGCGCAGCTTGCTGTCGGCGGGCTCGCAACGAGCGTGGATCTCGAGCAGGAGCGCCTCCTGGGTGGACAGCGCGCGCTCCACGACCTCCAGGAACAGCCCGAGCTTGCTGCCGAAGTGGGCGTAGATCGAGCCCACCGCGACGTCCGCCGCCTCGGCCAGATCCTCGATGCGCGCGTCGCGGAACCCACGCTCGTGGAACAGCCGCTCGCCGGCCGCCACGATCGCGGCCTCGGTCGCCGCCTTGCGACGCGCGGTCCGCGTCGGTTCCCGTGTCGTCACGTGCGCCACGGCCCGGCTCCTCTCTCCCGCATCCCCAGTTCGACGCGGGCGGCGCCTGAACCTGCCTCACCGTTGAACCTCTTTCCAACCGGCGCCGGTCGCACCGGCGTGCGTGCGCCTGAGCAGGCGCCGTAGTCGGTCATCGCACGGGGCGAGCAGACCGCGCCGACGCACCTACCTTCGCGACCCCCGACGACGAGGAGGGCGACGTGGGCGGCGGGAGCCACCACCTGGCCGCGCTGGCGGACGAGGCGTTCGAGCGGTTCGGAGACCGGCCCGAGGCGCTGTGCTTCGAGGGACGCTGGTACTCGTCCGGCGAGCTGCACCGCCGGCTGGCTCCGATCGCGGGCGGCCTGGTGGAGCTCGGCGTCGAACCCGGCGACCGCGTCGTGGTCTTCATGGCCAACACCCCGGAGGTCGGCGTGCTCTACAACGCGATCTGGCGCGCGGGCGCGGTGGCCACGCCGACGATCTTCCTCCTGCCGCCGCCCGAGCTGCGGCACGTGCTGGCCGACTCGGGGGCGAAGGTGATCGTGACCACTCCCGAGTTTCTCCTGACGGTCCAGTTCGCCGCCGACGGGGTCGACGCGCTGGAGCACATCGTGTGCGTCGGGCTCGACACGGTCGACGAGGTGCCCGGCCCCCGTCCGGTCACCGACTTCGCGCAGGTGGAGGGCGGCGACCCGATCGGCATCGTGGCGCGCACGGATGACGACCTGGCCGGCCTGCTCTACACCGGCGGCACGACGGGGCGCTCCAAGGGCGTGATGCAGACCCACGGGGCCTTCTGGACGATGGCGAAGGCGGCGGTCGACCACAGCTACCGCGAGGGGATCACGCGCTCGCTGATGCCCCTGCCGCTGTCGCACGCGTACGGCCTCGGGATCACGATCGCCGCCGCACACCAGCGCGAGCCGGGCACCTCGGTGCTGATGCGCTGGTTCGATCCGGCCGAGGCGCTCGACCTCATCGAGCGGCATGGCCTCCAGCGCGCGCTGCTGGTGCCGTCGATGCTCCAGATGCTGCTCGGCCAGGATCTGGAGTCGCATGACCTCAGCACCCTGGTCACCTGCAACTCGGGCGCCGCGCCGCTGGGGGTCCAGACCATCCGCGAGCTGGAGCGTCGCCTCCCCTGGGTCGAGGTGCTCGAGGGCTACGGCCTGACCGAATCGGCCACGTTCGCGGCGGCCAACCAGCCCGGCAACCGCAGGGTCGGCACGGTCGGACGTCCGATGCCCGGGGTCGAGCTGCGCACGGTCGACGACGACGGCCAGGACGTCGACGAGGGAGAGACCGGGGCGGCGGCGGGGGAGACCGGGGCGGCAGCGGGGGAGACCGGGGCGGCGGCGGGGGAGACCGGGGTGGCGGCGGGGGAGATCTGGGTGCGCTCCCCCGGGGTGATGAAGGGCTACTGGAACGATCCGGAGGCCACCGCGGCGGCCGTCACCGGCGACGGCTGGCTGCGGACCGGCGACATCGGGAGGCTGGACGAGGACGGCTTCCTCACCATCCTGGATCGCAAGAAGGATCTGATCATCCGCGGTGGCTTCAACGTCTACCCCAGCGACGTCGAGGACGCGCTCGTGGAGCACCCGGCCGTGGCGATGGCGGGAGTGGTCGGGGCGCCGGATGCCGGCAAGGGCGAGGAGGTGGTGGCGTTCGTCCAGCTCGTCGAGGGCGCGACGATCACGCCCGACGAGCTGGTGGCCTGGAGCCGGGACCGGCTCGGCGGCTACAAGTACCCGCGCCGCGTCCACCTCGTCGACGCCATCCCGCTCACGCCCGTGATGAAGCTGGACCGCAAGGCGCTGCGCGCCCGCCTCGCCGACGTCGAGCCAGCCAGCGAAGGTTGAACCGTTGATGCCGGATGCGGCAAGGTTGCTTCAACCTTCCGCGGTCAGGCCGCACTGTCAGTCCTGGGCCAAGGCGACCGCGGGGACGTCCTGGCCGAAGTTGGGTCGCACGCGCACGTCGCGTGGCTCGAGCCGCTCGCCGCAGGCGGCGCACACGACCTCGGCGTGGGTGTCGTGACCACAGACGGCGTGCACGAACGTCACGGGCGCCGGCTGCCCGGCCGGTGTGATGTGCTGGTCGCCCCACCGGGCCAGCGCGAGCACGACACCGAACAGGTCACGTCCGGCATCCGTGAGCCGGTACTCGTGGCGCAGCGGCCGCTCCTGGTAGGCGACCTTGCGCAGGATCCCCGCCGCGACCAGGGCGTTGAGCCGGTGGGTCAGCACGTTGCGCGCGATCGGCAGGCTGTCGGCGAACTCCGAGAAGCGGCGCCGGCCGTAGAACACGTCACGCAGGATCAGCACGGTCCACGCGTCCCCGATCAGATCGAGGGTGCGCGCCACCGAGCAGGGCAGGTCGGCGAGCGAGGTCCGGGTCGTCATCGTGCCGCCCAGTGTACGGCACGAGGCACGGATGGGTTGTATGAAGCAACCAAGTGAGTTGCATGAAGCAACCGAGCTGACGTACGGTCTGCCTCCAGTGGGTTGCACGAACGCACCCACCCGGACGGAGGCACCCCGTGGGCACACCTGACCACCCCATCCCCACCCTGGACCAGGCGGCCCACATCACGCCCCGGCCGGACTCACACGACGTGGTCGATGCGTGGCGTCAACCTGCCGAGGTCCGGACCCGCACCGTCACGTGGGACGATCCGCGGGCCGGGGCGCTGCACGCACTGGAGCGCAGCGGCATCGACCACATCCGCGCCATCCTGGCCGCCGAGGTGCCCGCTCCCCCGATCGCCCTGCTGCTGGGCTTCGCGACGACCGAGGTGTCCGAGGGCGAGGTCGTGATGGAGACCGAACCCGGCGAGCACCAGTACAACCCCATCGGCACGGTGCACGGCGGCGTCATCGCAACGCTGCTGGACTCCGCCATGGGCTGTGCCGTGCAATCGACGCTGCCCGCGGGCACGGGCTACACCACGTCGGACCTGCAGGTGCGGTTCGTCCGCCCCGTGCTGGCCGACACCGGACGCCTGCGCTGCACGGGTCGGATCGTGCACCGGGGGCGCCGGACCGCGACCGCCGAGGGCGACCTCCGCGACGCCGCGGGCAAGCTGTAC
>DASWKO010000029.1:0-4591 GCA_036396595.1 Nitriliruptorales bacterium
TGCTCCAGCTCCTGCTCACCGAGGTCCGCCACGCCACCCGGGCGAGCCTGGCGGTCCTGTGGCGCGACCGGCTGTGGGAGGCTCCCGCCGTCGCCGGACCGCTGCACGAGCAGTTGCGGCAGCTCGGCGTCGCACCGGACCCTGCGATCCTGGACGCGGTGGTGACCGCCTGGTGGGCGGCCGAGGTCGCCGGGACACTGCGCCGCCGTCCCGAGCGGGCGACCGACGGCGCGTGGCTGGCCGGCAACGTCGACCCGGTCATGGCGGACCTGCCTCAGCCGTGACGCTCAGCCGTAGCGCTCGACCGCCGCGACGAGGATGCGGGCCCGCGGTCCCACCGTGACCGCCTCGGGATCCAGCCGCGGCAGGTCGCGCCGCGCGAGGTAGGCCAGGAACAGGCGCACCAGTGCGGGGCCGGCTTCGGCCGCGAACCCCAGTTCGCTCCCAGCGCGCGCCAGCTCGGAGTCCAGCAGCGTCCGCCAGGGCCCGTGGCCGAACAGCCGGTCGGCCACGCGGGATCCCGGCGCCCGCCGACTGCCACGCTCGAGCTCCAGCTCCACCGAGGTGAGCAGCAGGTACGTCAGGTCCCACACGGGCGGTCCGAGCCGCTCCGCGTTCTCCCAGTCGAGCAGCCCGATCCGCTGGTCTCCGACCACGAGCAGGTTCTGCGGCCCGGCGTCACCGTGCAGCACGACCGCCGGCACCTGCGCCCGGATGACGGTCTCCACGTCCCGGCGTAGCTGGTCGACCACGTGATCGTCGCCGTGCTCGGACGCGAACCGTCCGACCAGCTCCCCCAGCGCGGCGCCCGCGTCGGGCGCGGGGGCACGCGCGGTCGTGGTGGCCAGCCGGTGCAGCGTGTCCAGTGCGGCGCGGAGCGTGCCGCTGGCCGGGCCGACGTCCGCCGCCCCGCGGATCGGGGAGCCCTCGACCAGGGATTCGGCGACGGCGAGCGCCGGCCCCAGGGCGCGACGCCCGCGTACCCGCGGGATCCCGGCGTGCTCGGGCAGCTCGTGATGCACGTACTCCAGAAGGTCCGCCTCGTTGGCCAGGCGCCGCGCGGCCAGCTCGGTCCGGGCGACCTTGACGACCGTGTCCCCACCCGGGGGCGGCAGGAACACCAGCTTCTGCGAGACGTACCCGCGGGCCGGCACGAGCGTCCACCCGGCCCCGTCGAACCCCCCGACCTCGCGGACGTATGCGGGCGGACCGTGCGTCGCGATCGACCGAGGCAGCAGCACGACGGCATCGCCCCGCTCCGGCGGCGCGGCCACGGGTCCGAGGTCGCCACGCAGCCCGGCACCGAGGACCAGCCGGGACGGGCGCACGACGCGCAGAGCCCGCCTGACCAGCCTCGCCGCCGGCGTCGGAGTCCGCGCGTCGGGCGGGACCGCCACGGCGCACCGCGATCCGCCGGTCCCCGACCCTTCGACCGGGCCGGACGGGTGTGGCCCCCGCGACGTCGGTACCGCATCGAGGCGCCGCACGTCCGCCTCGATGCCAGCCAGGGACGTACCGGGCAGGAGGACGACCGATGCCTCCGGGTGGCCGTCCACGAGCGTCCGGACCCTGCCGTCGGCCAGGCCGGGCCCGACCACCAGCAGGTCGCCGCTCGCGGGTCGGCTCGCGTCGATGGACTCGACGCGGTCGGCGTAGGGCGCCAGCTCCTCGACCAGCTCGCGAGCGACCTCGCCAGCCGTGGCCAGCAACCCGATCGCCGGCGACGGCAGGAGGAACAGCCATGCGGGTGGGGCCTGCGCGCCCTTGAGGTTCGTGCCCGGCGTCAGATCCTGGGCGAGGTGGTAGGCCAGGTAACCGCTCACGCACGGCTCCCCGTGACCCGGTCGTAGCAGGCCTCGTAGGCTGCCACCGCGGCCTCCCAGGAGTGGTGCTGCTGGACGTAGGCGCGTCCCGCCGCGGCGATCCGAGCCGCGTGCCCGTCGTCGCGCAGGAGTGCGGTGATGGCCATCGCTGCCGACGCGGCGTCGTCGGCCACCACCGCGTCCACCCCGGGCTCGACCTGCATGCCCTGGAGCGCCAGCGGCGTGACCACCGCAGGCAGGCCGCACGCCATGGCCTCGAGCAGCTTGTTCTTGATGCCGGTGCCTGAGCGCATCAGGCACGCGTACACGCGGGCGCCGGCCAGCCACGGCACCACATCGTCGACCTCGCCGGTCACCTCGACGTGGTCGCCAGCCAGCGCCAGGATCTCGGGGGCAGGGTCGCGACCCACCAGCGCCACGGTCGCCTGCGGGACCTCGGTCCGTACCAGCGGCAGGACGTCATCGACGAGGTACTGCGCAGCGGTGACGTTGGGGGCGTAGCGCATGACGCCGTGGAACGCGATCCGGTGCGGCTCGCGCGGCAGCTCCGGGCGGGGGCGGTAGCGATCCAGGTCCACGCCGTTCGGGACGACCACCAGGGGCAGGTCGGGCGCCAGCCGCCGCAGCGCGTCGGCATCCTGCGCCGACACGACCGTGACGGCGCCGAACCGTCGGTACTCCCGGGCCTCGTAGCGCTCGACCCGGGCCACCTCGCCCCGCAGCAACCACCCGCGCAGCCCGCTCGACGCGCGGGCGTCGGCGGCGACGTTTCGGTGCCACGCGTCCAGGGGGGTCAGCACCGTGGGGACGCCCTCGAGGCGGCTGCCCAGTGCCGCCAGCCGCTCGGACACCACGTGGACGACGTCAGGCTGGAACCGCTCGATCTCGTGCTGGACGTGTGGCGCGACCAGCGCCGCCAGGCGGTCGGGACGCAATGGTCGGCCCGTGACCGCCCCACGCGCGAGGTCACGCAGGTCGTCGACCCTCGAGAGCTGCGGCCACGGCAGGAGGGTGGCCGGCACCGGCAGCGGCCCGGGTGCCTGGTCGGGCATCTGGAAGGCCAGCAGCCGCACGTCGTGCCGGTCCGGCAGCCGAGCCAGCAGCGTGCCGACCACCAGCCGGAAACCCGTGACGGGCGGGAACGGCGCCTCGGCGGCCACGAGCAGCACTTTCACGGGCGCTCCTGCCGATCGTGCCCGGTCACGGCACCAGCCGATCCCGGTACGCCCGCCAGATCGCGCGCACGGCGGCGCGGGCGACTTCCTCCGGCGGTTGCGCGGCGTCGAGCACGGTCGCACCCACGTCGCGGGCCAGCGCGAGGTATGCCCGGCGACGCGTGGCGGCCTCGTCCAGGGGGTGCTCCGGCTTGCGGGCGTGCAGGACCTCGGGCGGCGCGTCCAGCACCAGCACGACATCGGGCAGTGGCAGCGCGCCGCCGAGCAGCCGCCGCCGCAGCCGTGCCAGCGGCGGCCGCGACCTGCCGTCGTCCAGCCGCGCGTCGTAGGGGTGGCGATCGAACAGGACGAAGCGACGTCTGGCCACATGGTGGCGTGCCGCCGCGTAGGCCCACCACATCACCGCGAGCCGATGGAGCAGTCCCACCCCGGGCAGGGAGGTCGCGCGGGCGGCGAAGCGCCCACCCTCGAGCCCCAGGTAGGCGACCCGGACCGGGAAGTACAACCGGTCCCGCAGGGACTCGACCAGCGTCGTCTTGCCGGCACCGTCGGGCGCCATCACCGCGACGGTGAGCGTCCGGCGCGTGACCGGCTCCACCAGCTTGCGCGCACGCATCGACAGCCGGTGCCGCCAGCGGCGACGGCGCACCGCCGGGTCCGCATGTGCCCACGCGGTGGTCAGGCGAGGACCGGCGCCGGCGAGCTCGTGCCACCGCTGCTGGCTCACCAGGTCGAGCAGCTCGGCCGCCCGACCGGGGACGACCCGGTCCAGCGCATCGGCGACCGGCGACGATCCTGCGCCGGTCGACAGGGCGAGCAGCCGTTGGCCTCGGGTGGCCGGGATCGACCCCTTGTCGAGCAGCGCGTGCAGCAACGTGACCCAGAACTCGTCGGGACCCCGCAGGACCGGGACCCCGTCGCGGACCTCGGCCGCGGCGACGAGCGGCGCCGACACCGGCAGCTCGAACTCGTACCACGGTCCCGCCGCGACCTCGCTCACCACGTGCAGCTCGATCCACACGCCGGCGCGCTCGTCGTAGCCCAACAGCGACCGCTGGGTCCCGCGTGCCCAGGCACGGCGCGGTGCGAAGCCTGCATCGACCAGCGCCGCCTGGGCGCGGGCCGCGGTCCGCGGGTGGACCAGCAGGTCGACATCGCCCGGTGGCGCGGCCAGCTCGTCGCGTCCCCGGAGCAGCACCCACGGCACGTCAGCCGCGTCGAGGGCTGCGAAGCCGGCGGCGAGCAGCGGGAGCGGCGTCGCGTCGTACACCGACACCTCCGGGGTGGACGCCGAGCCCGCACGGCCCCAGACCCTAGCATCGGCGTCTCGACGAGGGCCGGAGGACGGGTGCGGGTGCTGCTGGTGGGCAAGGGGCCCCCGGAACGCGGTGGCATCCCGACGTTCCTGGTCACGCTCCAGCGCGGCCTGGTCGCGCGGGGCGACGTGGCCGAGCTGCTGAACCTCAGCCGCACGGACGCGACGCGGCAGGGGGGCGCCGCGTCCCTCTCGAACCTCCGCCGGACGCTTGCCGACACCGTGGCGGTGTGGCGGGCGGCTGGCTCCGCGGACGTCGTGCACGTGCACACGGCAGG
>DASWKO010000030.1:0-2327 GCA_036396595.1 Nitriliruptorales bacterium
GGTCGGGCAGGCCGATGCGGACCCGGAGGTCCGGGTGATCGTGCTGTCGGGGGCCGGGCGGGCGTTCTGCAGCGGGTACGACCTGGAGCGGTATGCGCAGGCACCCGGGCCCAACCCCGGGATCCAGGAGATGCCCTGGGACCCGACGATCGACTACCGGATGATGAGCCGCAACGCCGAGCTGTTCATGAGCCTGTGGCGCTGCCTGACGCCGGTGGTGTGCAAGGTGCACGGGTTTGCGGTCGCGGGTGGCTCGGACATCGCGCTGTGCGCGGACCTGGTCGTGATGGAACAGGAGGCCCGCATCGGCTACCCGCCCGCACGGGTCTGGGGCGTGCCGACGACGGCGATGTGGGTCTACCGGGTCGGGATGGAGCAGGCGAAGCGGCTGCTGTTCACCGGTGACACGATCGATGGGCGCGAGGCAGCCCGCATCGGCCTCGTGGCCGAGGCGGTCCCGGCGTCCGACCTGGACGACCGGGTCGAGGAGCTGGCGGCACGGATCGCGGGCGTGCCGGCCAACCAGCTCGCCATGATGAAGCTGATGGTCAACCAGGCGTACGAGTCGATGGGCCTGGCCCAGACCCAGCGCATGGCGACCTTCTTCGACGGCATCGCGCGCCACTCACCCGAGGGCGTCGCGTTCAAGCAGCGTGCCGAGGAGGTGGGCTGGAAGCAGGCCGTCCGGGAACGCGACGCCTGACCCCGTTCAGACCGAGGTGCGGTCGCCTCGCGCGCCGGCGAGCTTCTCGCGGACGGGGCGGACCGCGGCGTAGCTGATGTAGGACCACACCGCGGTCCCGAGCATCGCGACCTTGCGCGTGTGCCCGACGACGGGGTTGTCCATCTTCTCCTCCTTGGTGCGGTGCCACAGTCCCTCGCCCACGAAGGCCTCGGTGGGCAGCCCGCGCTCCTCGACCAGTGAGTTCAACGCCGCCTCGACCTTGTAGCCCTTGATGTCGTGCGGGGACAGCGCCGCGAACAGCTCGCGTCGCATCGCACGCTGGCCGGTGAGCTTGGGCAGGACGTTGAGGAACACGGGGTTCATCTCGGGGCCCCGGTCGAACAGGCACATCGTCATGGCAGCCTGGCCCGCGCGCACCGGCTCGACCAGGCGGTCGACCATGTCCGTGGTGAGGTTCAGCAGGTCGGCGTCGAGGAAGCAGATGATCTGCGCATCGGTGAACTCGACCCCGGCGCGCATCGCCTGGCCCTTGCCCTTCCTGGCGCAGTGGACGACCCGGGCGCCGGCGGCGGCGGCGACCCTGCCGGTGTCGTCCTCGGAGGCGTTGTCGACGACCAGCACCTCGTCGATGCAGGCCGCGCTGCGCGCGACCTCGACGACACCACGGACCGTGCCGGCCTCGTTGAAGGCCGGGATGATCGCGGCGACGCGTACGTCGGGGTCCATGGCACACAACCTACGGCGCGAGCTGGCTTCGCGGAGGCGCTGGACTGGCCGAGGGGCCACGCGAGAGCCCCGGATGGCCGTGGTGGTGGGTGAAGAGCCGGGTGCGGGAGTAGGTCGAACGGCCGAACGGACCTGGACGCCGGGGGTGTCGCGGGTGGACACTGGGGGGAGCGGTCAACCGAGGGGGGAGCCGAGGTGGATCAGCTCACACACCTGCGTGAACGGTTGAGGCAGCAGGCGTATCTGTTCGATGAGCCCGAGGCGTACGCGGCGGGCGTGGACGACGCGCTCGACGCGCTCGACGACCTCCTGTCGGGGCCCGATGCCGTCGCCATCGACCTCACCGACGACCAGGAGCCCGTCGGCGTGCCGTCGCCCTGAGGTCACGTCCCGGTTGTGCGGGTGGCCCGCGAACTCGCGGGAGCGTTCCGGGCGCCTGCGTGGGCGCGTCGGCGTAGCATGGGCGTCCGGGCCACGCGGCCCGTCGTCGAGGCGGGAGTCCCTGGTGCGAGAGCAACGGTCTGTGCCGGTCGTGGTCCTGGCGGCGCTGTTGATCCTGGTGCCGGTGGCCGCGGTGGCGGCCACGTTCGACGGGGACCCGTCGACGACGGAACGGGTCGACGCGGCGGATCCGACCAGCGCGGCGATCCAGATCAGCCAGGCGCGGTTCGCGGCGGACGCGGCGGCGCACGTGGTCCTGTCGCGGGACGACAACTTCCCCGATTCGCTTGCAGGCTCCGCGTTGACCGCGACCGGGCCGCTGTTGCTGACCGCGACGAGCTCGCTGACGCCGTCCTCGCGGACGGAGCTGGAGCGGGTCCTGCCCGACGGAGCAGCCGTCTACCTCCTCGGAGGGCCGGTGGCGATCGCGGACGCCGTGGAGGCCCAGATCAAGGCCATGGGCTACGCGCCCAAG
>DASWKO010000031.1:0-11322 GCA_036396595.1 Nitriliruptorales bacterium
CCGAGCCACCGGCGAGCTGGGGTTGACGATCTCGGTCAACGAGGTCGGCGAGGGGCACGCCTCCGCCGCATCCACCCATGTGCTGTCGGTGTACGGCGCCGACCGCCCCGGTCTGCTCGCCGGGGTGTCACGCGCCATGGCCGACAACGGCGTGAACATCACCGACGTCGAGACCCGGCTGCTGTCGCCCGACGCCGAGACCCCGGTGTACGCGATGTTCCTCGAGCTGGTCCTCCCCGACCGTGTCAGCGAGAGCGACCTTCGGTCACAGCTCGACGGGCTGACGGGTGCGCTCGGGATCGACCACTCCCTGCGCGCCCTCGAGACCGAGACCTACTGACCGTGGCCCGCGACCAGGAACCTGCCGCAACGACCCGACCCCCGCGGGTCCGGTCAGTCGAAGGACTGACCGTGGCCCGCGTCCAGGAACCTGCCGCAACGACCCGACCCCCGCGGGTCCGGTCAGTCGGGGACTGACCGTGGCAGTCAAGCCGATCGTGCGGTACCCGGGTCGGGTCCTGAAGGGCGTGGCCGGCCCCGCGGGCTCGATCGGGGACCGCGAGCTGGCCCTGGCCGAGGATCTGGTCGACACGATGAACCACGCCCCCGGCTGCATCGGGCTGGCCGCGCCCCAGATCGCCGTGCCGCTGCGAGCGTTCTGCCTCGACCTCACGCGGATGAAGAAGCCGCACGACAACCACGGCCTGGTGGTGCTGTTCGATCCCGAGTTGTTGTTCGCCGAGGGCTCGGAGGTCCGTCGTGAGGGCTGTGCCTCGGTCCCCGACTTCACCTGCGACATCAGCAGGGCGACGCGGGTCGTCGTGCGCGGCACCACTCCGGAGGGCGACTCGCGGGTGATCGAGGCCGACGGCTTCGAGGCCCGCGCCCTGCAGCATGAGGTCGACCACCTCGACGGCCTGCTCATCCTGGACCGCGTCGTCTCCCCCAAGACCGACGTCTTCCGCCGCAAGCGCTACCACTGAACCACCCGGCCTCACATCGCGGTACCGGAGTTGGGCGCGGGCCTCCTAGACTCCGCCCTGCCCGGACCCGCAAGCTCACATCCGTGCGGGACGCCTACTCGGAGGAAGCTGCAGCGTGGACTCCCACGACATCCTCACGTACGTCCGGATCATCGGCGGCCTGGCGGTCATCGCGTTCTTCGCCGGCTGGGCGGCGCGGCGCGTGATGTTCCTGTACGGGCTGCTGAAGGTCGCCCAGCCCGAGCCCGAACGCGCCACCCGCGAGCACGTCGTCGGCAACATCAGGTACCTGTTCAGCAAGGTGCTCGGCCAGGAGAAGCTGCTGCGCTGGTCGCTGCCCGGCATCGCCCACACGTGGGTGTTCTGGGGCTTCCTGGTGGCCCAGACGACCCTGGTCGAGGCCGCCGTCGAGATCTTCGGCGGCCGGTCGCTGCCGTGGCTGGCCGACATCATCCTGCCGAGCACCACCGTGTCGCTGTACGACCTCCTCGGGTTCTTCCAGGACACCTTCTTCGTGCTCACGATCGTGGGCGTCACGATCTTCGCGATCATGCGCCTGGCCCAGGACCCGCGCCGCAAGGGCCGTGCCAGCCGGTTCGCCGGCTCGAACCTCAACCAGGGTTGGTGGGTCCTGGCCGGCGAGTTCATGGTCGTGTGGACGCTGCTGGTCGCGCACGGCGTCCGGTTCGCGCTGGACCACGCGCCGACCGAGGCGGCCTTCGTGTCCAGGCGGTTCGGCGAGGCCTTCGTCGGGTTCAGCGACCTGCAGCTCGAGTCCATCGCGGTGATCATGCTGGTCATCCACCTGGCCGTCGTCGGCGGGTTCCTCGTCTTCACCCTGCACTCCAAGCACCTGCACATCGCCACGATCACGTTCCAGGAGCTGTTCGCCCGCCAGCCCAAGGCCCTCGGTGCGCTGCCGCACATCGAGATCGACATGGAGAACATGGACGAGGACACGCTGCTGGGCGTGGGCAAGGTCGAGGACTTCGGCTGGGCGTCCTTCCTGGACATGTACACCTGCACCGAGTGCGGCCGCTGCCAGAGCCAGTGCCCCGCGTGGAACACCGGCAAGCCGCTGTCACCCAAGCTGCTGGTGATGGAGCTGCGCGACCACCTGTACGCCAAGGGCCCGTTCCTGCTCGGCAGGCAGGACGAGGAGCAGGCCGCCGACGTCCTGAACATGGAGCTGGTCGGGTCCCAGCCGGGTCAGGACAACGCCGTCATCGACTTCGACGTGCTGTGGAGCTGCACCACCTGCGGCGCATGCGTCGAGGAGTGCCCGGTCGACATCGAGCACGTCGACATGATCGTGGGGATGCGCCGCTACAAGGCCATGATGGAGTCGAGCTTCCCGCCGGAGGCCGGCGTGATGCTGCGCAACGTCGAGAACTCCGGCGACCCGTGGGGGGTGGGCCAGGCCAAGCGCGAGGACTGGACCTCCAGCCTGGCCTTCGACATCCCCCGCGCCCAGCCCGGCACCGAGCTGGACCCCGAGACCGAGTACCTGTTCTGGGTCGGCTGCGCCGGCGCCGCCGACGACCGCGCCAAGAAGATCACCGCGACCGTCGCCGAGCTGCTGCACGAAGCGGGGGTGAAGTTCGCGATCCTGGGCACCAACGAGACCTGCACCGGCGATCCCGCCCGGCGCCTGGGTATGGAGTACCTGTTCCAGATGCTGGCCCAGAACAACGTGGAGATCCTCAACTCGATCGGGATGGGCCGCGAACCCGCTGCGGGGTCGCCTCCGGCGCTGCCCGACGGCCCGAGCCCCGCCAGCGGCGTCAAGCGCAAGATCGTGGCGTGGTGCCCGCACTGCTTCAACACCATCAAGAACGAGTACCCCGACTTCGACGGCCACTTCGAGGTGCTGCACCATTCCGAGGTGCTCAGCCGCCTGATCGACGAGGGCAAGCTGGTCGCGACCCAGAGCCTCGAGAAGCGGGTCACCTACCACGACCCCTGCTACCTCGGGCGGCACAACGAGGTCTACAGCGCGCCGCGCAAGGTCGTCGACGCGGTCCCGGGCCTGCAACCGACCGAGATGGGCCGCTGCCGCTCCAACGGCTTCTGCTGCGGCGCAGGCGGGGCGCGCATGTGGATGGAGGAGGACATCGGCAAGCGCGTCAACATCGAGCGCATCGAGGAGGCCCTGGGGACCGACCCCGAGCTCATCACGACCGCCTGCCCGTTCTGCACGACGATGCTGTCCGACGGCGTCGCGCAGAAGGTCCAGGACGGCATGATCGAGGAGGGCAGCGTCGAGGTTCTGGATGTCGCCGAGGTCCTCAAGCGCGGCCTGCTGCCGGTGGCCACCCAGGGCGCCCGGGTCGACCCCGAGGCGCAGCCTGCGGGCCAGGCCTGACACGACCCGACGTCGCCCCGTGAGCGGGTGCTGCCTGAGCACCGGCTGCTCACGGGTGCGCACGCTCGGCTGCAGCGGAGGTGGTGAGGCGTGCTGACCGTCCTGGCGCTGCTGGGCGTCGGCGTCGTAGCAGGGCGGTGGTCGCGGGTGCCGGACGGGTCGGCCCGTGTGCTGGACGCGTTCGTGGTGAACGTCGCGCTGCCCGGCCTGGTGATCGCGCTGGTCCCCCGGCTCGAATTCGACCCCGAGGTGGCCGTGCCGGTGGCGGTGGCCTGGGGGACGCTGGTGGTCGCAGCCCTGGCCGTGCTGGCGCTCTCGCGGGTGCTGCGCTGGAGCCGGGCGGTGACCGGCACGCTGCTGCTGGTGGTGCCGCTGGGCAACACCAGCTTCCTCGGGATCCCGGCGGTCGAGCAGCTCCTCGGGCCCGGTCACGTGCCCTACGCCATCATCTACGACCAGCTCGGCTCGTTCCTGGCGTTGGCCACGTACGGCGCCGTGATCGCTGGCGTCTACGGGCGGGCCAGCCGTCCCCGCCTCGGCCGCGTCCTGCTACGGGTCGTGAGCTTCCCGCCGTTCGCAGCGCTGGTGGTCGCGGTGGTCCTGGCCGCGACGGGGGTGCCCGAGCTGGTCGCCGATGTCAGCGACCGGCTCGGATCGACGGTGACGCCGCTGGCGATGATCGCGGTCGGGATGCGAGTTGCGATCCCCCGGCGATTCGGGGCCCTGGTACCGCTGACCGCGGCACTCGGACTGCGCCTGGTGGCCCTTCCGGCGCTGGTGTACGGGATCGGCGAGGTCGTGGCCCTATCCGGAGTCGCGTGGCAGACCAGCGTGCTCGAGGCGGCGATGCCGCCGATGGTCACCGCATCGATCATCGCCATCGACGCGGGCCTCGATGAGGAACTCGCGGCCAACGCAGTCGGCGCGGGTGTGCTCCTGTCGATGCTGACGCTGCCGCTGTGGAGCGGGCTGATCACCTGACCTGCCTGGGCGGCCAGGCACGCCAGAGCCCGGGCGGGCAGCCCGGGCTCCGGCGTCTCAGGGTCGTTGTCGGTTGTTGTCGGCGTTGTCAGCGGGCGTCGATCAGACCACGCGTCTGCAGATCGTGGAGCAGCTCCTCGGGGGCCTCGCCCAGGATGCTGGCCAGGGCGCGGACGTCGTCGCTGCGCAGGGTCAGCATGCGCCCGTTGTAGTCGCCGCGCTGCACCTGGATGCTCGAGGCGAACCGGGCGAGCGGTTGGAGTCGGGGGTCGTCCACCTCGCTCGGTTGGAGGCGGGTGAGGTCGAGCACCACGTGCGCGTTCCCGCCCGCAGCCGGGGCCTCCGCCCCCGTCGGCGGCAGCAGCTCGCCGACCGGCACGCCGTAGAACCGTGCCAGGCCCGCGAGCTTGGCGACCGAAACGGCGCGGTCACCCCGTTCGTACGAGCCCACGACCACGGCCTTCCACACGCCGTCGCTGCGGTCCTCGACCTCCTGCAAGGTGAGCCCCTGCTGCTGCCGGATGGCACGCAGCCGCTCACCGAGCTCGGTCTGGTAGGTGTCGTCCACGGTTGCTCCGTCCATGTCCCGCGTGCGCGTGATCGGTCAGTTGGAGCGCCGGCGCACAACCGCACCGCCAGCGGTCAGGCTCGTCAGGGCTGCCAGCGCCAGGTGGGCGGCGTTGGCACCGGTCCGCGGGAGCGCGCTCGGGCTGACCTCGACCGGCTCGTGGCCGGCCGCGGCGACCGGGGTGCCACCTGCAGAGTTCTCCACGGAGACCCCGAGCACCTGCGTTCCCTCAGTGATTTCGTCATCACTCTGTGTAGCCGGGCCTTCCTGCGGGATCGCGGTCCGGGTGGTCGTCGCGTCGAACGAGGCGTCGAGCACCTCGGCCGACTCGTCGGCGTCGTCGGACACGTCGTCGAGTCCGGGTGCGGTCGTGGACTCGGGGTCACCATCGGTCCCCGTCGTGACGTCACCAGCTTGGTGGCCGGTGGTGTCCGGCGAACCAACGTCCTGCGAGCCGCCGTCCTCGGGCGCGGTGTCCTCGGAGTCCGAGGTGTCGCCGGTCGAGCCTTCGCTGTCGGCGTCCTGCGAGCCGGAGCCGTCCGAACCCGAGCCGTCCGAACCCGAGGTGTCACTCGTCGAGCCCTCGCTGTCCGCGTCCTGCGAGCCGGAGCCGTCGGAACCCGAGCCGTCACCGGTCGAACCTTCGCTGCCCGCGTCCTGCGAGCCGGAGCCCTGGTCCGAGTCCTGGCTCTGCGACCCGCTGGGCTCCGTGTCGCAATCCACGGTGTGGTCGAAGCGCTCGCCGTAGCCAGGACCGTCGCCCGAGTGGTTGTCACCGGCCTTCACCCACACCGTGGCGATCGTCTCGCCAGCGTGCTCACCGGTGCCGGAGAACGAGGCTGCGTTGCCCCAGTCGCCCTCCTCGAACCTCTCGGTGTCACCGTCGCCGAATCCCAGGACGACGTTCGAGATGTCCTTGTCCGAGGACACCGAGACGTCGCTGCAGCTCGCCCAGTCGACGTCGACGTCGGAGCCGGGCGCAGCCGAGGCCGCGGATGCCGTGAGCGGCAGTGCGAGCGCGACGAGCGCAGCCGCCCTGGCGATACGAGTCATGAGGTGACGCATGATGCTGGTCCTTCGTGGCGAGGCGTCGACGTGCCGTCGACGCGCATGGGCGTGTCGTACGGGTCGGTCTCGCCACTGGCTCCCCTCGAGGGGCCGAGCCGGGACCGTGGTCCCGCCTCAGGCGACCGGTTGGACCGCCTCGAGGATCGTTGCCTCCCACCTGTGGGGGTGGGTTCGCCGCTCGCTCCACCCGACCTCGGCGACCAGCTACCGGTCGGGCTTCATCGCGCCCCGGAACCTCGGGATGGCCCTCGGTTCCTCGTTGCTTCAAGTCGAGAGAACATGACTCGAAGTAACTAGGCAAGCACTCAGCGTAAGCTGCCCCCGAGATGTGCGTCCATCGCACAGAGTGAACGCAAGATCACCCTCCGCGAGACCCGCACTGCGGATGCCGTGCGGGGGAAAGGCGATCGCCACGACCGGTCCGTCAGGCGTCGAAGTTGAGGTGGTAGCGGCTGGCGGTCGGCCCCCGCTGTCCCTGGTACTTCGAGCCGAGCTCGGGCGAGCCGTAGGGGTGCTCTGCCGGTCGATCGAGCTTGGAGAACACGAATTGCCCGATCTTCATCCCGGGATAGATCGCGATCGGCAACGTGGCCACGTTGCTCAGCTCCAGGGTGATGTTGCCGTCCCACCCCGGGTCGATGAAGCCGGCGGTGGCGTGGACCACCAGGCCCAGCCGGCCCAGCGACGACTTGCCGTTGAGCTGGGCGACGATGTCGTCGGGCAGCTTGAGCCGTTCCAGGGTCGAGCCGAGGACGAACTCGCCGGGGTGCAGGATGAACGGCTCGCCGTCGGGGACCACGATCTGCTCGGTCAGGTCGGGCTGGTCGGCGCGCGTGTCGATGAACGGGTGGCGGTGGTTGGCGAACACCCGGAAGGCCGGGTCGACCCGGACGTCGACGCTCGACGGCTGGATGGCACCGTCCAGCAGCGGGTCGATGACGATGGTGCCCGCCTCGAGCGCGCGGCGGATCGAGCCGTCCGAGAGGATCACCTGGAGCGCCTTGCGGTCGGGTCCGTGCCAACGTCCGGAGGCTACGCGGGGACGTTGTTGGGCCCTAGGCCCAGGGCTACCCTCGGCCCGCCCGCGGGTGTAGCTCAATGGTAGAGCTCCAGCTTCCCAAGCTGGCGACGGGGGTTCGATTCCCCTCACCCGCTCCACATCCACACACGAAACCCGGGCCAGACAGGGCGCAGCCGCTCCCACCGGGACCCGCTACTGACAGCCGCTGAGAGCATGTATGCTCTCAGTATGAGACCCGTTGGTACGTCGCTCCGGCTCGCTCGGCGCGTCGCTGGCATGTCACAACGCACCCTGGCGCGGAGGGCGGACGTCCCCGCCTCCACCGTGGGGCGCATCGAGCGGGGTGCGGTCCGCCCTCGGCTCGACACGCTGGAGCGGCTGGCCGAGGCCCTGGGTGCGGATCTCGAAATCGAGTTCCGCCTGCCCTTGCGGCAGCGGGTGGAAGCGCTGCGTCCCGACATCGTGGCGGTCTGCCAACGCCACGGCGCACACCACGTCGAGGTGTTCGGCTCGGTCGCCGCCGGCACGGCCGACGGCAAGTCCGACCTGGACATCCTGGTGGACCTCGATGACCACGCCGACCTGCTGACGCTCGTCCGGCTCGAGCGGGAGCTCAGCGGACTCCTGGGCGTGAACGTCGACGTGGTGCCGCGGTCGACGGTGGACGAGTCGTTCCGCGGCTCGGCCACCATGGCGTTGTCGTGAGCGGGCGTCGCCGGAACCGGCAGCGGACGCCGGATGAGGGCGAGTGGATCGAGGCCTTCCACGAGGCGTCCTTGGCGCGGGTGCGGAGCCCCGCGGAGTAGCCCGACCGGCTGAACAAGACAGTGGTCAGCTCACGGCTCAACTTGAACCCGTCCTGTTCCAGGGCGGGGAGCTTGAAGCTGCGCAGCTCACGCAGGATCTTCTGTTGCCCCCACCAGCGACCAACCTGCGTTGCCGTTGCACCCATGGAGAGCGCTGCTCGCGAGTCCCTTCGGAAACCTGCATGCTGCCGGACGAATATGAAGGGTAATCTGATATCCTTCATTCTGAATCTGGAGGTTGTCCGTTGCCGCGCCTCGACCGCAGCCAGCCAACGCAGCGCCGCGAGGTCGCTTGGCGGCCACAGCGGCGCGTCCCTCAACGGGATCGGGGCGTGCGCTATCGCACGGCCTTGCCTGCGCTGATCGATCGCTTTCCGCCCCAGCTCACGTCACAAACCCTTGCGTTGGCCGAGCATGCGGCGCTGGAGCTGCGCGGCGCCGACGAGGCCGGTGCGACCGGACCGTCGACCGTGCCGTTGCTGCGATCGGAGTCGGCGGCGTCCTCCAAGATCGAGCAGATCGAGGTCGGGCAGCGCCACATCGCGCGCGCACTGGCCGGCTACCCGACGCGGCAACGAGCCGCCCGGGAGGTCGCCGCGAACATCGCCACCGTCCGCGAGGCCCTGCGAGACGCCGTCCGCGACCTCACGGTCGCCCGGCTCAACGACATCCACCGGACCCTGCTTCCCGAGGACGCCTCGGCCGGCAAGCTCCGGGCCGTGCAGAACTGGATCGGCGGATCGGACCACAGTCCACGGGGCGCCCGCTACGTCCCGCCCGCCCCCGAGGACGTGGGGGAACTGGTCGAGGATCTGTGCCGGTTCCTCAACCGCCGCGACCTGCCAGCGGTGGGACAGGCCGGAATCGCCCACGCCCAGTTCGAGGCCATCCATCCCTACGAGGACGGCAACGGCCGCGTCGGCCGGGCGCTGATCCACCGCGTCCTGCGGCGCCGCAGCGTCGTCAACCACGGCGTGGCGCCCGTGTCCGTGGCCATGCTCTCACGCAAGGAGCACTACCTCGACGACCTGGCCGCCTACGACGCCGGGGACATCGACACCTTCGTGCGCCACTTCGCGACCTCCGCCATGGCGGCCGCGACCGCGAGCCGGCAGCTCACGTCCGATCTGGCCGACCTCGCCACGGAGTGGGCCCTGACCCCTGCCGTCGCCAACACACGGTCTGACGCCACCGTCCGGAGACTCATCACCGACCTCGTCGAGCACCCCGTGATCGACACCAACTGGGTGATGGCCCACTACGACGTCAGCCGACGCGCCGCCCTCAACGCACTCGACACGCTCACCAACGCCGGGATCCTCGGCCAGACCACGGCGGCGCGTGGCCTGCACGTCTACGAGGCCGTCGACGTGCTGTCGCTGATGGACGGCATCGAGGGCGACTTGCGCGAGCACCTCGCCGGGCACACCTGACTCCGGCCCTACGCGACGGTTCGCCGTCGACACGTCGCCAGCCCGATCGCCGGGTGACGCAACCGTCTCGCAACGCATCCTGCGTACACCTGACGCGGGACGGGACGGACGTGAAGCCTTGGCCTTGGACGTCGACATCGTGCCGCGGTCGAGGGTGGAGCAGTCGTTCAGCGGCTCGGTCACGATAGCGCTGGCGTGACCGCTGCGGTCCGGGGCCTGCAGCGGCTTACACTGGGATCTGGCGGGGAGGGCAATCGTGTCGGCGGTCATCAGCAGGCTGGATCTCGGTGCCTACGAGGCGCCCCGTGCTGCTGCCCTGGCAGGCGTGCCGATCAGCACGCTCTACGACTGGGCCCGCAAGAGCATCGTCGTCCCATCCATCTCACCGTCGCGTGAGAAGCTGTGGTCTTACGGTGACCTGCTGACGTTGCGGCTGGTCCGGTGGCTGCGGTCGGACAAGCCCGAGGCACGACGGACAGCTATGGCCGAGGTTCGTGCGGCCCTGGATCGGTTCAGCGACGACCTCTGGCGGGAGGTGACTCCTGGCCAGGAGCGCCCAACGATCGCCGTTGACGCCGCAGGTCAGGTCTTCCACGTCGAACGCTCAGAGACCGTGGGCGGTCAGCGCGCGTTCCGCGACGTGCTCGACCTCTTCGCGCCCTTCGGTGACGGCCCCGATCTCCGCGAGCCCGACGAGCACTTGCGAATCGTGCCGGGACGCTGCGCCGGTGAGCCGCACCTGCTGGGAACGAGGTTGACCACGCGCACCGTGGCTGCCCTGGCGAGACGTGGCTACGAACTGAGCACCATCGCCGCTCTCTACCCGGATGAGGATGCCGCGGCTTTGGGCGAAGCCTTACGCTTCGAGGACAAGCTGACCCACGTCGCCGCTTGATGGCTGCAGCCAGCCCAGTGGCGCTCGACCACAACTTCCCGGAGCCGCTGCTTCGAGTACCCGGACGGCCACGCTTACCGCGTCCGGTGACGCCACCGCAGCCCTCTGCATCCTGGGGCGAGGGTTCCAGCCGGCGCACCCGTTCGCGACGACCGCGCCGTGGGTCCCAGCGTGCCACGCCGTCGTGGGCGATCCGCGTGGGTGTCAGCCTCCGAACTTCGCCTTGGCGTGGTCCCCGAAGGCGCGCATGGTCGCCACCGGACCGACCTCGAGGAAGACCGCGCCCTCCTCGCTGATGGCGGTGTGTCCGGCCGGCCAGTAGTACGCCTCGCCGGCGGCGGTCTGCTCCTTCGTGCCGTCGGCGTGGATCAGGGTGATCGAGCCGTCCAGCACCAGACCCCAGTGATCGCTGGGACAGCGGTCGCCGGGCAGGCCCTCCAGGACCGGGCCCATGTCGGTCCCGGCCGGCACCTGCGCGTAGCGGACGGCCATGTCCCCCCATTCGACGTAGCGGGTGACCAACTCCCCCTGCTCGAGCTCGACCGGCAGGTTCTCCAGTGCTTGCTTCATCGTGCGTTCCTTCGTTGATGGGTCGTTGACGGTCGTTGATGGACTGGTCGCGGCTGCGCTCACGAACGGGCCCAACCGCCCGACGGTGCCGGGCCCATGACCGGGAGTCCGGCACGTATCCACTCGGCGAACCCGCCGTCCAGGAAGGCCACCTGCTCGTAGCCGAGGTCCAGCAGCGTGCGGGCGGCCAGGACCGCTCGGTGGCCCGCCGTGTCGTAGACGATCGTGAGCAGCGACGGGTTCAGCTCCGGCTGGTACGAGGCGCTGGCGGGGTCGGCCCGGAACTCCAGCAGACCCCGCGGAACGTGCACGGACCTCGCGATCCAGCCGTGCTCGGCCAGCTCGTCGGACTCGCGGACGTCCACGAAGAGGCCGGCATCGGCCCGCCAGCACCCCTCGGCCAACTTCGGGGTGATACTCATGAGGGTGGCGTTGGCTCGCTCGACCATCTGCGCTGCGGTCACGGTGTGCTCCCAGGGTCGCGTCGGTACCCCAGTGGCGTGACAACGGGCCTCACTCCCGTAACAACGGGGCGGCTCACTAGGAGCGTGGGTCAGTAACTGCAGGTCCTGGGCTGCGGGTGGTGGATCGGCGAGACTGTGGGGGTCGTCGAGGTGGTGGGGTGGGTGTGA
>DASWKO010000032.1:0-9029 GCA_036396595.1 Nitriliruptorales bacterium
GAGCACGCGGTCGGCGACCCGCGCATCCAGCTCATCACGCTGGGCCGCAACCTGGGCTGCGGCGGCGCGATCGCGCACGCCTACGAGTGGGCGCGGGACCGCGGGGTGGACATCGCGGTCTCCATCGATGGCGACGGCCAGATGGACCCCGACGACATGGGCGCGCTGATCATGCCGATCATCGAGGGGCGCGCGGACCTCACCAAGGGCAACCGGCTCACCCAGCCGTCGGACCTCAAGCGCATCCCGAAGCTGCGACTGTTCGGCAACGTGTCGCTGTCGGTGCTGACCAAGATCGCGTCGGGCTACTGGACCATCGCGGACTCGCAGACCGGCTACACCGCCGCTGGTCGGCACGCGCTGGAGCACATCGACTGGGACAAGCTCTACGCCCGCTACGGCCGTCCCAACGACCTGCTGGTCCGGGCCAACGTGGCTCGCTGCCGCGCCGCCGACGTCCCGGTCCGCGCGGTGTACGGCGTGGGCGAGCAGTCCACGATGCGGATCGCGCGCACCTCGTTGAGCATCGCATGGATGCTGTTCCGGCGCTTCTGGTGGCGGCTGTGGACGCGCCACGTGCTGCTGGAGTTCCACCCCATGGTGTTCCTGTACCTGCTCGGGGTGGTCGGGACGCTGGTCACCACCGGCCTGGGCGTGCACGTGCTGCGGTCGCTGCTGATGGACGGCTCGCTGCCCCGTATCGCCTCGGTCGCCTGGGTGGTCATGGGCGTGACGACGGTGAACGCCCTGTTCCTGGCGTTCTGGATGGACCTGCTCACCAACCAGGCGCTGTCGCTGCCGCTGCAGACCAGGCGCATGAGCCGGATGGCGCCGGTGCAGCTCGGCGAGCCGGTCGCGACCGCCGGTGCGGGTGCGCCCGACGGGGCGTGACCGAGCCCGAGCAGGACGCGGGTGGGCGCGGCGGTCGCGCGTGGCTGCGCTGGGTCGGCTGGGCCGTCACGGCCGGGTTCGCCGTGCTGGGCCTGCTGCTGCTGCGCGATCGCTGGGACGAGGTCCAGGCCAGCGGCGGCCTACCCGGCGTCGTGCCCTTCGTGGCAGCGATCACGATCAACGCCCTCGCCAACGGCGTGCTCGTCCAGGCATGGCGCGAGGGCATCGCCGTCGGCGGCACTCGCGTCCCGCTGGGCACGGCGGCACGGGTCTGGTCGGCATCGCAGCTCACCCGGCTCGGGTTCGCGGTCGCCCCGATCGGGGCACGCCCGCTGATGGGGCGGCGCTACGGCATCTCGCCCGCGGTGGGGGCCGTGACCACCCTGCTCGAGGTGGCGTGGCTCGTGGCGTTGAGCCCGGTCCTGCTGCTGGTGACGCTGCCGGCCTGGGCCGGTGACGCGCCCGCCTGGCGCTGGGCCGGGGTCGTCGGCGTGGTCCCCGCGGCCGTGATGGTCGCGGTGGTGGCGTGGCCGAACCGGGTCATCGACCTGATGCGCCGCAGCATCGAGGCGACGCCGCTGCGCCGGCTCGTCGGCGCCACCACGCTGGCAGCGGCCGGCCGGATCCGGGTCACGCGCCGCACGTCGACGCGGTGGGGGGCGCTGTACGTGCTGAACTACGGGCTGCGCATCGCGGCGTACCTCGTGATGCTCGCGGCCGTCGACGCCGACCTCGGCGTCCACGCCGCGCGTGCCGTCGGGGCGTTCGCGCTCGGCCAGTTCGTCGGCAACCTGGCGGTCGTCGTGCCGGGCGGGATCGGCCCGCGCGAGGGTGCGACCGCGCTGGTCCTCGGCCCCGCGCTCGGTGGCGGCACCGCGCTGGTGGTGGTCGCCGCGACCCGCCTGGCCGAGCTGGCGGCCGAGCTGGCGTTCTTCGGTGGATCGCGGCTCACCCCTCGACGACCCGGTAGACCGGAGGGTCCGGGATCCCGGTGACCTCGGGCAGCTCGATCCCGGTGGCCTCCAGCCGCAGGCCCAGCGGCTCCAGCGCGTCGCGCATGGGCCCGACGAGGTCGGGGGTGAGCTCCAGCAGGTACGGGGCGAAACCGGCGTCGATGGCGGCCCGGAACGACCGTGGGAGGCGGTCGAAGGCGACCGGCCCGACCCCCTCGGGCACGCGTTCGTCCTGGAACGTGCCCACCGGGTGCGATCCCCAGACGTACTTGTCCACGCGCCGGGAGTACACGATCGCATCCGGTGGGAGCTGGGCGGCGACCGCGGCGGCGTACGCATCGGCTTCGCGCAGCACGGAACGCAGCGCGACCAGACCATCCTCCTGGATCGGGGCCGGGAACATCGACTGGACCCCGAGCAGCGCGAAGGCGGCCAGCGTGACGCCCGCGGCGCCACGCCAGCGGCGGTCGGCGATCCCCGCCGCCGCGGCGACCGCGACCAGCGCGAAGCCGACGTACACCAGCGCGGTGTAGCGCGGGTAGCTGTGGACGAGCGCGCCGTGGGGCGCCGTGGCCCCGAGGTCTGTGGCGCTGACCCGCGAGATCGCGTGCCACACCAGCGCCAGTACGCTGGCGGTCACAGCGAGGTCGAGCGGCCGTCGCTGCCGCCACGCGCGGACCGCGAACCACGCCGAAGCGACCAGCCCGCTGAGCACGACCCCGACCGCCGGCCACAGGCCGAGCCAGTACCGACCGAGCTGGTCGGCCACCAGGCTCCAGTCGGGCCAGCCGCGCGGCGCCAGGACGAGCAGGAGCTGGGGCAGCGGGAACGGCAGGTCGCGACCGACCGGGGTCACCGCGCTGGGGAAGTCCAGCAGATCCACGGGGGTCACCAGCGGCTGCCCGGTAGTGGCGAGGTTGCCGACCACGACGCCGAGCACCCACACCACGGTGGCGCCGGCGTGCCAGCCGACCCAACGGCGCCAGCGCCCCGGGTCCAGTGCCACCGACCAGACCAGCGGCAGGCCGAGCAGCAGGTGGACGTGGTCGGGGCGCACCAGCGCCGCCCCGGTCGCGAGCGCGATGCCTGCCAGCGCCCACGCCCGACGGCGGGCGCGGGCGAACACCGCGAAAGCGGCGACCACCAGCCCGGTGAGCGCCAGCTCCAGCGAGACGTTGTGCCACGGCCGCAGCATCCAGTACAGGGCCGGGAAGGCCAGCCCCGGGACCAGCGCGCCGAGCCAGCGGGAGCGGTCGAGCACGGTGCACGCGCCCGCTGCCAGGGCTCCCACCCCCAGCGCCGGCAGGACGAACGCCACCCACGCGCCTCCCGGCACGGCACGGGGCAGCCCGTAGACGTACTGCGCCGTCGCCGGGACCGAGGCCACGTGCTGGTCGCCGGCCTGGACCCACATCCGCATCCGGGCCAGGCCGGTCGGGTCGTCGAACGCGACCGGATCGGTCGGCGTGCCGTGGTCGGCCACCAGCAGCGCGCCGCGCGCCGTTGCGACCTCGTCGGGGGCCTGCAGGGCGGTCCGGTCCGGTGACCCGAACAGCCACACGATCAGCCCGGCTGCCAGCAGGAACCACGCGGCTCCTGCGACCCACGCCACGCGCGTCACGTCGGCGCCTTCGCGTCGCGCCGGACCCCGACCGCTGCGACCACGCCCGCAGCGGCCGTGGCGAGCACCAGCAGGATCGACCACCGGGCTCGCCACGGCGCCCAGGCCATCGCGGCCGCGACGTCCCCGAGCACCCCCGGCCCCTCCCAGTACGAGCCGGTGACGGTCGCCAGCCCGGCCGCCTGCAGCACGAGCGCGACGATGGCCGTTGCGGGCAGGGCCAGGCCGCCCACCAGGCGGTCAGCCCCGAGCGCCCACAGCAGCGCGATGCCGACCATGCCCACGAACAGGTACCGGCCGTGCAGCCCGGTCGGCAGACCGGAGCGCACGTACCCGCCCCACGCCGCCCACAGCACCATCGCCAGCGTCGTCGCGGCCGGCAGCACCAGCACGGTCAGCGGCGGCGCCCCCACGTCGGGTGCTGTGTAGGCCGCCAGCAGGACTGCGAGCAGCACCAGGGAGGCTGCCACGATCAGCCAGCCGGGCAGGGTGAGATGCTCCACCCCGAACCTGCCCCAGAACGTCGCCGGCATGCGGTCGAGCACGGTGCCCAGCCACCGGACCAGACCGGTGTCCAGGCCGGCGGGCTGGTCGTAGAGGAAGGGTCGCGGCGCGGGGGTCCCGTGCACGACAAGTTGCCGCAGCACCCACCAGCCTCCGAGCACGACGGTGGCGACGCCAGCGACCCCGACCCGGGTCAGGGCGTCCCGTGGCCGCAGCCCCTGGCGCCAGGCGAGCGCGTAGGCCGCCACGATCCACAGCGGCGCTGGCAGCGCGAACACCTTCGTCAGGACGCCGGCGCCGGCCAGCGCGCCGGCCGCGACGGCGGTACCGAGGCTGCGGTCGCCGCGGACGACCCAGCTCAGCACCAGCGTCAGCGCAGCGGTCAGCAGGAACAGCAGGTCGTCGTTGTTCACCGTGCCGGCGATGTGCGTGAGCTGCGGGACGGCCAGCGGCACCAGGGCGGCGGTCAGCGCGACGCGGCGCCGGCGGGTCAACCCGAACGCGGTCCAGAACGCCAGCAGCGGCAGGGGCGCCACGAGCGCGGCGGACACGATCCGCAGCATCGTGACGTGCCGGTCCCAGGTCCAGCGCACCGGCAGGACGGCGCGCACGACCGCCGCGGCGCCGTCCGCGACCGCGTAGTACAGGGGCGGGTGGGTGTTGGCGGTGTTGGGGACGCCCACCGGGCCGCTGGGAACGAGCTGCTCGTACGTCGGTCGGTGCGCGCGCAACGGCGCCGCGCCCCCCTCGAGCCCTTCCCATGGGAACACCGGCGAGGAGCGCCAGTCGACGGCGACGAGGTCGCGGCGGGCCATCGCGGTGAAGGTGCGGCGGTCGAACTCCAGGCCCGCGTAGGGGTCGGTGCCGAGGTGGTCGGACACGTTGAGGATGAGGTCGACGTGGGCGTGCTCGTCGGGGCCGTGCAGCAGCGGCACCGCGATCGCGTACAGCACCGATACCAGCAACTGCAGGAGCACCAGCGCCCAGACCGCCTGCGGGGTGGCCCGCAGCAGGGCGCCTGGATGCAGCGGGAGCTCGAGCGCGCGTTCCTCGGCAGGCGTCACGGGCCGACCCCGGCTGCCAGACGGCGGTACAGCGCGAGGGTGGCGGCGCGCACGTCCTCGACGCCGAAGCCCTCGCGGTGCAGCGTCTCGTGGGCGCCTGCGGCGATGCGGGTGGCCAGGTCCTCGTCGGTGAGCAGCCGCCGCAGCGCCTCGGCCAGAGCGAGCTCGTCGCCGACGGGGACCAGAAGCGCATCGTGCCCGTCGGTCAGTGCCCGCGCGGTGTCGCCCGCGCTGGTTGCCACCACCGGGACACCCGCGCGCATCGCCTCGACCATCGCCGTCACCCACGCGTTGTTGCGGTCCGAGATCGCGGCGAACGCGTCGGCCTGGGACAGGAACGTCCAGACGTCCGCGCGGTACCCGAACGTGTGGACCCGCTCGCGCAGTCCCAGGCGGTCGATCTCGGACTCCACGGCGTCCCGCAGCGGTCCGTCGCCGACCACGGCCAGCCGGGCGCCAGGGACCTCGGCCAGGAGGTGTGGGGCGGCCCGCACGAAGGTCAGGGGGTCGCGCTCGGGGGACAGGCGCGCGACGAACAGCGCCAGCGGCCCGTCGCCGAGGCGCGAACGGACCTCGGCGACCTGGTCGGCCACGAGCGGCTGGGGCTCGACGAGGTGGCGGATGCGGACCCGGGGCGTGGCCGGTTGCAGCTCCCGGGCGGTGGCCAGCAGGTCGTCGTGCGCGGAGACGACGACGTCGACCCTGCCGAGCGCCCACCTGACGAACCG
The DNA here is from genome assembly GCA_036396595.1 of Nitriliruptorales bacterium. GTDB lineage: Bacteria > Actinomycetota > Nitriliruptoria > Nitriliruptorales > Nitriliruptoraceae > DASWKO01. Next base: position 5,762 of record DASWKO010000032.1, read on the forward strand.
CGACGGGAACTGCGTCACGTCGGTGCCGTGCAGGGTCACGACCAGCGGGGTGCGCGTGAGGCGGGCCGCCGGGAGCGCCAGCAGGGCGTTCTGGAGCCAGTGCGCGTGGATCACGTCCGCGTGCCGCGCGTGAGCCAGCAGCGTGAGCGCGAAGGTGACGACGAACGGCAGGAGCTGCAGCCGCGCCAACCACGAGGTCGCCAGCGCGGCCGGGATGCCCTGGCCGTAGGCGAGTGCGTGCTGGCTGCGGACCGGCCAGTAGCGGAACCGGTGGACGTCGACGCGACCGGCGAAGCGCTCACGTCGCGCCGCGAGGCCGGTGTCGAGCGGGGCCACCACGACGTGGTCGACCTCGCCCGCCAGCGCCAGGATCGGGTCCACCACGAAGTTGCCCGTCATGTCGCCCCGCTCCCGCAGCGGGAAGTTCGACGTCGCGACCAGCACGCGCGGGCGCGTGGAAGCAGGGGGCACGGGCGCTGGCCTCTCGGGCGGTCGCGCGGAGGGTAAGCCTGCCCGCTGCGCGTAGGCTCACGTCCACCTCCCGTCGGCCCGAGACCAGGACCTGCCCGGATGGCCCAACGCGACTGGCCCAGCGTCTCCGTCGTGCTCGTGAACCTCGACGGGCTCGACTACCTCGACCCGTGCCTGCGCTCGGTGTACGGGCAGGACTACCCGGGGCAGGTCGAGGTCATCCTCGTCGACAACGCCTCCGAGGACGGCTCGGTCGAGTTCGTCCGGCGCGAGTTCCCCCGGACGCAGGTCATCGTCAACGACACCAACACCGGGTTCGCGCCGGCCGTCAACCAGGGCGCACGAGCGGGCTCCGGCGAGCTGGTGGCGCTGCTGAACAACGACGCGGTGGCCGACCCGGCGTGGTTGCGGCACCTCGTCAAGCCGCTGGTCGCGTTCAAGTCCGTCGCCTGCACCGGCGGGCTGGTGCTCGACAGCGACGGCCGGACGGTCGACTTCGCCGGAGGTGGCGCCTCGTTCAGCGGGCACGGCTTCCCGCTGCACCACGGGGACCCGCCGCCCGCCGACCTGCGCACCTCGCCGACGCTGTTCGTCACGGGATCGTCGCTGGTCGCGCGCCGCAAGCTGTTCCTCGAGGTCGGGGGGATGGACGAGGACTACTTCGCCTACTACGAGGACGTCGACTTCGGGTGGCGGCTGTGGATCCTCGGCTACGAGGTCCTGTTCGTGCCCGACGCGGTCACCTACCACGAGCACCACGGCACGATCAGCAGGTTCGGCAACGCGCGTGAGCGCTTCCTGCTGGAACGCAACGCGCTGTTCACGATCTTCAAGAACTTCGAGGACGACCGGCTCGCACGGTCCCTGCCGGCGGCGACCGTGCTGTCGCTGATCCGCGGGTTGGAGGAGCCGGGCACCGACCTGGGCGACTACTCGCTCACCCGCGAGACCCGGGGGACCACGCCGGAGGTGACCGTCAGCCCGATGACCGGGGCGCACCTGGCGGCGGTCAACGACTTCGCCGGGCGGCTGCCCGAGCTCAAGCGCAAGCGCGCCTGGATCCAGGCCCACCGCAGGCGCCCCGACCGCGAGGTGCTGCGGCACATGCGGGCGCCGCTGGGCAGCTATGTGCCGTCGGACCGGTTCGTCGAGATCCTGGACGAGTTCGCCGAGACGTTCGATCTGCTGGGGGCGGCGACCGCGCAGCAGCGGGTGCTGATCGTCTGCGCGGACACGTTGGGCGAGAAGATGGCCGGCCCCGCCATCCGTTCGTGGGAGATGGCCAAGGTGCTGTCCCGCGAGCACGAGGTCGTGCTCGGCACCTTGTCGGCGCCGGGCCGCCGACACGCCGGCTTCACGGTCGAGCACCTCACGCCCGAGACGATGGCGCAGCGCATCGCCTGGGCCGAGGTCATCGTGATGCAGGGCGTGGTGATGTGGTGGTACCCGCAGATGGTCAGCTCCGACGCCGCCATCGTGGTCGACCTGTACGCGCCGTTCCACGTCGAGGCGATCGAGGTGCGCAAGGACGAGTCGCTGCCCGAGCGCTGGGCGTTCGCGGGGGCGGATCTGGCGGTCGTCAACCAGCAGCTCCAGCGCGGCGATTTCTTCCTGTGCGCGTCGGACAAGCAGCGCGACTTCTGGCTCGGGCACCTGACCGGTGCCGGCCGGCTCAACCCCGCGAACTACGACTACGACCCCGACCTTCGCGGGCTGCTCTCGGTCGTGCCGTTCGGCCTGCCGCCGGAGCCGCCGGTCCAGGAGCGGCACGCGATCAAGGGCGCGATCGACGGCATCGAGGACGACGACATCGTCGCCATCTGGGGCGGCGGGATCTACAACTGGTTCGACCCGGTGACGCTCATCGAGGCGGTCGCCAGGGCCGCCGAGGAGGAGCCGCGGCTCAAGCTGTTCTTCCTCGGGACCGCGCACCCCAACCCCGACATCCCCAAGATGCGGCGGGCATCGGACGCCTACCGGGCGGCCGAGTCGCTGGGTGTGCTGGACAAGCACGTGTTCTTCAACGACGGGTGGGTCGACTACGAGCAGCGCGCCGACTACCTGCTGGACGCCGACTTCGGCGTGTCGACCCACTTCCTGCACGTCGAGACCGAGCTGAGCTTCCGGACCCGCATCCTCGACTACCTCTGGGCGTCGCTGCCGATCGTGGGCACCGAGGGCGACTCGCTGTCGCGGATGGTCAGGGAGCACGACCTGGGCGAGGTCGTGAAGGCCGAGGACGTCGACGACCTGACCGCCGCCCTGCTGGCGATGTGCCAGCCGGAGCGCCGCGCCGCCGCGCGGGCCAACATCGAGGAGCTGGCGCCCACCATGACCTGGGAGCGGGTGCTCGAGCCGCTCATGAGCTTCTGCCGCGCCCCGCGGCGCTCACCCGACGTGCTCTCGCGCCAGCCGCAGGCCTACATCAGCGGTCTGCCGACCGTGAAGGGACCGCGGGTCAACCCGGCCGCGGTCGCCCGGCGCTTCATCGCCGTCGCACAGGACAAGGGCCTGGCCACCGCCGTCCACATGGCGCGACAGAGGCTCAGGCGCGGCCGCGGCCGGTGAGCGCCGTCGGGCGGATCAGCCACCCAGGAGCTCGCCGAGCCGGTCGAGGGTGAACGACCGGGTGGCCGCGTCCCCCTGGATGGGGCCGAAGAACGTGCCGGCTGCGGGCGTGGGCAGGCGGTAGCGCAGGACGTCGTGCAACAGCGCGGTGGGGTCCTCGCGTGTCAGGCCCGGCCGCACCAGCAGCAGCGGGGCCAGGTTGCGGGCCGCGAACGGGCTGGCGCTGAGG
>DASWKO010000033.1:0-1670 GCA_036396595.1 Nitriliruptorales bacterium
CTCGCCGAGGTCCGCGACGTCGGCCAGCGCGAGGCAGCCGCGCACCCGGACGACGACCGTGGCGGCGGCGCCGACGGTCAGTGCGAGGTAGGTCCAGGTCAAGGCGGTGGCTCCGACCACGGCCGCTGCGGCAGCACCGAGGCTGAGCACCAGGACGCGGTCGGGCTTGCCCATGGGCCCGTCGTGCAGCCGGGTGCCGGTCGCGGCCTGGGTCACCACGGCGACGAAGGGCACGAGCAGCGTGCCGAGCAGGGCTGCGGTGACGAGGGCCGGGTGGATCGGCAGCAGGTAGCCGGCGGCGACCGTGGACACGTCGGCGGCGCGGTCCACCAGTTCGTTCAGGACCGCGCCGCGGGTGTGCGTGGTGCCCGTCCGCCGAGCCACAGCTCCGTCCAGAGCGTTGAGCGCCATGCGACCGAGCGACAGGGGAGCGACGGCCAGCCAGCACGCCGGTTGGAGGTGGGCGCCTGCGACGAGGGCCAGCCCGGTGGCGATGCCCATCGGCAGGGCGGCGTGGGTGAGCGTGTCGGCGCGGACGCCGGCTGCGACCAGGCGATCCTCGAGGCCCACCAGCGCGGCCACGAACCGGCGCTTCGTGCTGTACAGCCCCACCTCGGTGCTCCCATCGATCGGCTGGGACCACCGTGGAGGACGCCCGCGCGACGTGATCTGGGGGCTGTCCCCCAGATCACGTCGTGGCTGGCCACGGGCGGGCCGCCCAACCGTCCCTTGCTGCTACCTCGGGGTGAAGAACACCCGGTCGCCGAAGTCACCGAGCCCTGGCACGACGAAGCCCCGGTCGTCCAGCGTGGGGTCGACCGCCGCGGTGACGACGTGGGTCCCTGGCGTGTCGTCGGTGACGCGCTGCAGGCCGCGCTCGGTGGCGACGACGGACAAGACCGTGATGCGCTCCGCGCCTTCGCCGGCGAACACCTGCACCGCCGCGCTGGCGGAGCCTCCCGTGGCCAGCATCGGCTCGAGGATCAGCACCCATGCCCCCTCGAGTGGTGGGACCTTGCGGTAGTACTCGCGCGCCTCGAGGGTGTCCTCGTCGCGCTCGAGGCCGATCATCCCGACCTCGGCCTCGGGCAGGACGACGTGCACCCCAGGCAGCAGCCCCAGGCCGGCACGCAGGACTGGCACGGCCACCACGCGACGTGCCGGGACCCGGGCCTGGGCGGTGCCCACGGGGGTCGAAACGACCACATCCCTGCTCGGCAACTCCCGGGTGGCCTCGTAGGCCAGCAACGATCCGAGGCGGGCGGCTGCGTCCCGGAACGCCTCGGGGCCGGTCTCCTCGTCGCGCAGCCGGGCCAGCATGGCGGCCGCCGCGGGGTGGTCGACCACGGTCACGTCGGGCACGGCGTCGCCTCGTCTCCGGTTGGGCGCCCGAGGACGTGCGGGCGGCGCGTAGCCTACGCGCGCCGACCGAGGAGCCTCGTCGCATGATCCGTCGTCGCTGGCTGTCGACCACCCTGCTGGTCGCCGCGCTGGCGGTGGGGGCGTGCACCGACGGCGGACCCGCAGCGCCCGAGTCGAGCCCCCCCGCCTCGCCGGCGATGGGTGTGGGCAGCGCGCCACCACCGGACGACGACCTCGACGTCGCGGTCGTGCTGCCGGCTGCAGGCGAGGTGGCGCCCGCCCTCGAGGTCTTCGAGGAGGCCGTCGCC
>DASWKO010000034.1:0-2115 GCA_036396595.1 Nitriliruptorales bacterium
CTCGGGGCTGACCACCGATACCCCCCTGGCCACCCGCCCCCTGAGCACCCCTGCCCCCCAACCCCCACGGCTCCAGCCGCCTGGGCGAAGACCCTGACGCCCCGCAAGGCCCCGAGCCAAAGGCGACGGGGCCCACACCCACGCCCAAGACCCCCGGAGGCTCCGAGCCGGCCGGAGGGAGGGGCGCGCCGGGGGCCGGGACGCAGGTTGCAGTTACGGGGTACCGGAGTCACGGACCACGGGGCGCCCCTCCCGTGAGTGTGCCAAGCCCACCAGACCGACCGAGCGACCCACGACGCCGGGCCGCAGCCGACGCGGAGGGAGGGGTGCGCCGGGGGCCGTGACGCAGGTTGCAGTTACGGGGTACCGGAGTCAGGGACCACGGGGCGCCCCTCCCGTGGGTGTGTGCCAAGCGCACGGACCACGCGCCCCTCCGGAGAACCCACCCAGCCAACCAACCCGATGGACCTGGGAGGCCGGGGTCCGCAAGCTAGGGCAGCTCGATGGGCACGTCCGGCCCCACTCCGTCGATCCACCAGGACGGGCCGCGCACGTGCTGGGCCAGCAGCCGCGGCGGGTCGGAGGCGTCGGCCGGCACGATGATGAGCTGCTGCTCGCTGTCCACCAGCGATAGCCACGCCCCGTCCGGCGACCAGCGCCGTTCCCAGAACGTGTACGACCGAGGTGCCTCGACGTCGACGGCCGTGGTCCGCTGGCCGTCACGCGCGATCGTGACGGTCAGATGCCCGTCCTGGTGCCGGACCTCGACGTCATCGGCGGAGCCGCCCGGCTCGGCGGGCGGGAGGCGGCCGTCGAAACCGTCCTCCTGCCACGTGCCACTGCGCAGCACCTCACCGGTCGCCTCGTCGAGGATCTCGAACCGCGGGCCGACCGGGCCGAAGACGGTGACGACCAGCTCGCCTTCAGACGTCCATCCCACACGCTCCGGCCAGCGCTCCTGGAACCCGTCGTAGCAGGTGACCTCCCGCTCGTACGCGCCGCTGGCCGCGACGACGCGGACGCAGGTCAGGTCAGCGCGTTGCTGGGTGTCGAGGTAGGCGATGCGCCCGGGGACGTCCGCGTCGGACTCGGCCTGCAGGGACGGGAACGACGGCAGTGCGATCAGCCCCCATGCCAGGATCGTGGCGGTCGCGGCCACGGTGACGACGACCGCGGCGGCGACCAGCAGCGTGCGCGTGCGTTCCTGGACGGCGTTCACCCCGGCTCCTCCCGCGTGGCCCCAGGACGAGCCCGGACGACCAGGAGCGCCGTGCCGATCAGCAGCAAGCCGACCAGCAGCAGGGCGACCGGCGCACCCAGGGTGTCGCCGAAGAAGTGGAACACGGCCTGCGGGACGAACAGGAACACCCCGACCGAGCCGAACCCGAGCAGCAGCGGCAGCTCAGCGAGCACCCCGAGCCCGAGCAGCACGAGCGCAGCGACCATCCCGATGACCAGCCCCTGGCCGACGTAACCCTCGGAGGGCATCACGCGCAGGCCCGCCAGCAGGCCGAGCAGCCCCACCCAGCGGGCGACGATCGGCGGCTGGAGCAGCCGCGCCTCGCCCAGGAGGACCCAGACGACGGACAGGGCCGCCACCGCGACGCCGTAGAAGAAGGGGTCCGGCGGATGGCTCGGCAGCGACAGCAGGCTGACGAGAACCGCGGTGACGGCCACGAAGGTGACCGCGTGCTGCTGCCAGCGCACGTGCCACGCCCACAGCACCGCGGCAAGGATCGCCGCCACTGCCGACACCAGCAGCGCCTGCGGGGCCTCTTCCAACGCCCACCCGTCGCGGCCACCGACCAGGCCGACGAGCCAGGCGACCGCGCCGACGGTCAGCGCCCAACTGAAGCCGACCAACCGCTGAGCGGCGGGCTCCAGCACGTTGCGCAGGGACGCGCCCGCGGAGAACAGCACGACGGCCAGCAACGCGACCAGAGCCAGCTTCGCGCCGTAGCGCAGCCGGTCCCAGTGCTCGGCCAGCAGCAGCCCGCCCGCGATCGCGACCAGCATCCCGCCCAGGTAGCCCAGAGCCTCGCCGAACAGCGGGATCCGACGCCCCCTGGTCCCGGGTGTGCCGGGTGTGCCGGGTGTGCCGGTCGCCTCCGAGGG
>DASWKO010000035.1:0-10609 GCA_036396595.1 Nitriliruptorales bacterium
GGGCGAGGACGGCCCGACGCACCAGCCCATCGAGCACCTGGCCTCCCTGCGGGCGATCCCGGACCTGGACGTGTGGCGGCCGGCCGACGGCGACGAGGTCGTCGCCGCGTGGGCGTCGGCGATCGAGGCCCGCCGGCACCCGAGCCTGATCGCGCTGACCCGGCAGGGCGTGCCGGCCCTGGGCGCCAAGCCCGAGGGTGGCCCGTCGCGCGGCGGCTACGTGCTGCGCGACACCCAGGGCAGCCCCGACGTCATCCTGATCGGCACCGGCTCCGAGGTGCAGCACTGTGTCGGAGCCGCCGGGACCCTGGCAGGCGAGGGGGTCGCCGCGCGGGTCGTCTCGCTGCCTTGCTGGGAGCGGTTCCTCGCCCAGGACGACGACTACCGCGAGTCGGTCCTGCCGTCCGATGTGACCGCGCGGGTCGCCATCGAGGCAGCGGCGAGCCTCGGGTGGGAGCGCTTCACCGGCACCCGCGGGGCGATCATCGGCCTGGACCGGTTCGGGGGCTCGGCGAAGGGAGAGGACCTCATGCGCGCCTTCGGCTTCACCGCCGACAACGTCGCCCGGACCGCTCGCGATCTGCTGGCCTGACCGGGCGAAGCCGGGTCAGCGGCGCCGCTTGCGCCGCTTGACCTTCTTGCGGCTGGTGTTGGGGTCGGGCCGGAAGTCGCCGAACTTCCCGGTCGGTTCGCGCGGCTTGGTGGATGGGTCGTCACCGACCTCGCGAGGACGCGGCTCGTCCCGGGCGCGCGAGTGCTTGCGCGTGCCGCGGCGGCCGGTGGTGGCGACCTCGACGTTGGCCGCCCGTGCCCGCGCGGCACGCCGGTGGAACCACAACGACAGCGTGCCGATCACGGCCGTGACGACGACCGCGTTGATCGCGAACTGCACCCAGCCCTGGCCGAGCTGGAACAGCGCGCCCGCGGGGCCGATGAGCCACGCCAGGCGCCAGAACCGCATCTGGTTGCTCGCGACGCCCACCGCCAGGCGCGCGTCCTTGGCGTCCGGGAGCGCCTGGCCGCGGTTGACCGCCTTGATGATCCGCCGCCGCTCGCGGAAGGTCATCGCAGACCAGGCCTCGCGGTGTCGCTGCGGATCGAACGGATCCTGCACGGCTGGCTCCTCGTCACCGTGGAGGCTACGCGTGACCGTGCCATGCGGCCGCGCGACTACCATCCTGCCGGCCCCAGGAGGCCAGAGTGGAGGCCAGAGTTGGCCCGCATCCTGTACGCCGAGGATCACCCGGACATCGCCTTCATGCTCCAGTTCAGGCTCGAGGATGCGGGCCACGAGGTCGTGCTCGCGCCTGACGGCGTGGCGGCCCTCGAGGCGTACGAGGCCACGCCGTTCGAGGTCGCCCTGGTCGACGTGATGATGCCGAGGATGGACGGCTTCGAGCTGTGCCGCCGGCTGAAGGCGCAGGACCCGGCGCCGGTCGTGATCCTGATCACCGCGCGGGACCGCAGTGAGGACCGCGCTGCCGGGCTCGCCGCCGGGGCCGATGACTACGTCGTCAAGCCGGTGTCGCCGCAGGCGCTCCTCGAGCGCATCGACGAGCTGCTGGGTGCTTGACGGGCGGACGTCACCCGCGCCCACGTTCCCAGGCGTCGATGGCCGCGACCAGCTTCGCCCGCTGAGCGTGCGGGGCGAACGCGGCGCGCGCCGCACCGCGCTGCAGCTCGGCGAGCCCGGCTGCGTCGAGGTCGAGCAGCCGCGCCGCGACCAGCAGCTCCTGGGTCAGCGTGGTGTTGAAGTACGGCGGGTCGTCGCTGTTGATGCTCACGTTGAGCCCGGCCGCGTACAGCCGGGGCAGGGGATGCGCCGCCAGCTCCTCGAACACGCCCAGGACGACGTTGCTGGTCGGGCACACCTCGACCGGGGTCGCCTCGGCCGCGAGGCGGTCCAGCAGGGCCTGCTCGGTCGCTGCGGCCACGCCGTGCCCGATGCGGTCGGCGCCCAGATCGTCCAGGGCCTGCCACACGTTGCGCGCCGGGCCGGTCTCGCCGGCGTGCACCGCGAGTCCCAGGCCGAGCTCGTCGGCGGCTTCGCGCAGCATGCGGAACTCGCCCGCCGGGGCGGCGTTCTCGTCGCCCGCGAGCCCCAGGCCGACGATGGGGGCGCCGGCCTCGGCGACCAGCTCGACGGTGGCCGCACCGTGCGCGGGGCCGAGGTTGCGGACCGCGTCCACGATCAGGCGCACCTGCGTGCCCGCGACCGACACGAGCCCCTCGGTGACCGCCGCCCACATCTCGTCGGCCGGTATCCCGTTGTCCACGTGGGTCTTGGCCGTGAAGGTGACCTCGGTATAGGCCACACCCTGGTCGGCCTGGGCCCGCGCGAAGGCCCGGGCGACCGTGCGCAGGTCCTCCGGCTCCCGTAGCTGGCGGCTGACGGCGAGGTAGGTCCGGACGAACTGGTCGAAGTCCCGGAAGCGGGCGGGGTAGCCACCGTTCTCGAGCGGGAGCACGTCCGCGGGATCCTGGCCGTGGCGGCGCGCGAGGGTCACGGCGGTCTCGGCCGTGATCGAGCCCTCGAGGTGGACGTGGAGCTCGACCTTGGGCAGGGACCGCAGCTCGTCCGCCTCGACGTCGACGGAGCCCGTCACGCGGCCCTGCTCTCCTTGCCCATGGCGGCCACGAGCACCTGGTCGGCCGACTGCGTGCCGGCGGCCGTCAGCGGGCCGATGGCTGGCAGGGTCGCCCCGGCGTCCCGGTAGCGCTCGAGGGTCCGTCGCACGTCCTCGGCCGTGCCGATGCAGCCGAGCGTGTCGATCATCTCGCGCGGCATCGCGGCCATCGCTCCCTCGAAGTCGGCGGCGCCCATGGCGGCGTCGAACTGCCCGAGCACCGTGCCGTACCCCGAGTCGACGAGCATCGAGCGGTAGAACGGCAGCGAGAGGTAGGTGACCAGGGACCTGCGGAACGCGCTCTCGGCTCCGGCGGGATCGTCATCGACCAGGGCGCAGGTGACCGCGGGGATCACGTCGATCGCATCCGGGTCGCGGCCAGCGCGCTCAGCTCCCTCACGGATGTTCGGGAGCGCGATCTCACGGATGTAGCGGTCGTCGCACAGCCACAGCAGCACGCCGTCGGCCAGCTCGCCGGCGAGCTGCAGCATCCTGGGCCCCAGCGCTGCAACCTCGATGCGGATGTCGGGCCGCGGCGTGAAGCCACGGAAGGTGAACCGGGCGGTGTAGTGCTCGCCCTCGAAGTCCACCGCGCCATCGGTGAACAGCGCGCGGAGGATCGTGATGATCTCGCGCATCGCCGTCAGCGGCGACGCCGGGAAATCCAGGCCGTGCATGCCCTCGATGACCTCCCTGTGGCTGGTCCCGATCCCCAGCGTCAGCCGGCCGTCGAGCACCTCGTCGAGCGTGGCCGCTCGTTGCGCCAGCGCGACCGGGGACATCAGGAAGGCCGGGTAGACCCCGGTCCCCAGGCGTGCGTGGTTGGTCACCGTGCCGTAGTGCGCCAGCGTCGAGAGCCCGTCGCGCCCGAGGATGTGGTTGTCGTAGATCGCCTCGTACCCGAGGACGTCGGCGAGTCCGGTCTGCCGCAGCGTGGCGGCCAGGTCACGTCCGGGATCGAGGAAGGCGGCGAGTCGCGACACGGCTGGTCCTGGGTCGACGGCGGGCCGAGCCTAGTCGGCGCCGGCCCCGCCTCGGCGTCTCCGGTCGGCGTGCAGCCGGGCAGCCGGGGGGCGGGCGCTACCGTGGCGCGCGTGACCGGTTCCCTCGCGCGTGCGTTCCACGACGCCACGAAGCAGACGTGGCGTAGCGTCCGCAGCTCGCGCCACGAACTGGATTGGGAGCAGCAGCCGGTCCCGTTCAAGCTGTACCCCGACCTCGAGCCGATCCCTCTGCCGCACGATCTGGCCGAGTCGGACTGGCCGGCGCTCGACGCGCTGTCGGGGATCGAGCCGCCCAACGCGCCGCACGCGCACGATCACTGGCTGCCGTGGCTGCTGTTCTATGCGGCCGGCATCACCCGGCGCCGCGACGTGGGCGGGTCGATGGTCTCGTTCCGGGCCGCCAGCTCGGCCGGTGCGCTGTACCCGATCGAGGTGTACGTCGTCTGCGGGGACCTCGGTGAGGACCTGCCCGCCGGCGTCTACCACTTCCAGCCGTACGACTTCGCCCTGGTCCGGCTGCGGGAGGGCGATCACCGGGCCGTGCTCGCCCGTGCCTCGGTCCACGACGAGGTCGGCCGGGTGCCGGTCTGCCTGGTGCTCACGGGCGTGCCGTGGCGGACCACGTGGAAGTACGAGGAGCGCGGGTACCGGCACGTGTGGTGGGATGCGGGCACCATCACGTCCCACGTGCTGACGTTGGCGGCGGCGCGGCACCTGCCGGCGCGGGCGCTGGTCGGCTTCATGGACGAGGGCGTCGCGCATCTGGTCGGCGCCGACCTGACCGACGAGCTGCCGCTCGTCGTCCTGCCGGTGGGGCCGCCGGGCGCGACGGCCGCCGTGCCGAGCGCGATGCCTCCGCGGCTGTCGCACCGCCACCTGCGGCTGGGCCCCGAGGGGGGCGGTGATCCGCGCTTCATCAAGACCCACCGGACGGGGGAGTTCGAGAACGCGGCCTCGGTCAAGGCGTGGCGCGGCCAGGCACGGGGACTGCGGCGCGAGGTGGCCATGACCATCCACTCGCCACCTGCCCTGCCGCTGTTCGACACCACCGAGGAGGTCGTGCTGCGGCGCTGCTCGGTGCGGCGCTTCGGCGACGACCGCCTGCGCGCCGTCGAGCTGACGTGGCCGCTGGCGGTGGCGTCGCGGCCCGTCGAGGGCGACCTGACCGGTCAGGGCGACACGCTGCTGCGCCACCATGTGATCGTGCACGGCGTCGGCGACGTCCCGCCCGGCGCCTACCGCTGGACGCCGGACGGCCTGGACCTGCTGCGACCCGGCTCGTTCCGTGGGGAGTCCGCGACCCTGTGCCTCGAGCAGCAGGCCGGGGGCGACGGCGCCTTCACGGTGTTCCACTGCGCCGACCTCGACGCGATCCTCGACGCAGCGGGAGCCCGCGCGTACCGGGTCGCGAACCTCGAGGCCGGCATCGCGTCCGGCCGGCTCCAGCTCGCCGCGCACACGCTGGCCCTGGGAGCGACCGCGCTGACGTACTACGACGACGACGTCAGCCGCTTCTTCGACACCGAGGCCGTCCCGCTGCTGGTCACCGCGGTGGGCCCCCGGCCCGGGCCCAGCCCGCCCGGTCGCAGCCCCGGCAGCCGACCCGGCAGCGCCGGGCCCCGGCACCCGCGTACGTGACGAGGCCCGGCCCCGACTGCTCGGGACCGGGCCTCGCGCCTCACGCGGGCTGCTTGCGTCACGCGGCCCTGGTCGAAGCCAGCTCGCCGCCGTTGCGCTTGTCGCGCCAGTCGTCGAGCACCTCGCGGGCCACCGGGATGCCGCCGCCACCGAAGGCGACGACGACCGTGGCGCCGATCGTGGCGACCGCGGCGATGAAGATGGTGTTGACGGTTTCCTCGGCCAGGCTCACCTGGTTGAGGGCGGCGACGGCGCCGAAGGCGACGATCGACCAGTAGGCGATGCGCGAGCCGACCTGGCCGCGCTCACCGAGGTTCGCCCGGATCGCGCCAGCGACGAAGCTGGCGAACGCGAGCGCGACCACGACGATTGCGACGGCGACGAGCACCTGGGGCAGGAAGGCGATCAGGCCGCTCAGCAGCGCCGCCATCTGGGTCGCGCCGAGGGTCTCGGCGGTCAGTTGGAAGGTGACGAACAGCAGGATCCAGTACACGACGCCGGCGACCAGACCCTTGGGGTCGTAGCCCGAGCGTTCGGCCGCGGCCTTGACGCCGGCCCTGGACAGGACGTCGTCGAACCTGACGGTCTCGAGGACGCGCACGGCGACCGTGCGGACCAGCTTGGCGACGAGCCAGCCGATCAGCAGGATCACGAGCGCGGCGAGCAGCTTGGGGGTGAATGCGGCCACCGAGGTCCACGCCTCGTTGAGGCCGTCCGTGATGGCGGTGAAGTCCATCTTGGGGGCTCCTTGTTGGAGGTGAGTTCCGGGTGGTCGCGGTTGCGACCGTCGTGCGGGTCCCGGGGAGCACCTGTGCGGTGCTCTCGAAGGTTGGACACGCTGCGGTGATGGAGGTTCTGCACTGCGTGACGGTCGTGCGCTCAGCGCTCGTGCCCGTGCGACTCCGGCCCTGCCAGGGCCGTGAGGCCAACAGCCGTAGAGTCGCCTCGTGACGCCTCCTGCGGGTCCTGCTGTCGAGGTGACCGACCTCGATCTGGTGGTGCGCGCGCGCGAGCACGACGACGTCGCCGCCTTCGAGGAGCTGGTGCGCCGGCACCGCGACCGCGCCTACCGCGTCGCGCTGCGGGTCTGCCGTGACCCGACGGCAGCCGAGGACGTCGCGCAGGAGGCGTTCGTCCGCGTGTGGCGCGGGCTGCACGGGTTCCGCGCGGACAGCCAGTTCTCGACCTGGCTGTACCGGATCGTCACCAACCTGGCGCTGAACCGTGTCACGCGGCGCCGGGAGGATCCGACCGGCGACGTGCCGGAACCTGCGGGACGCCACCTGGATCCCGCCGTTCGCGCGGAGGACAGCGAACGGCTCGGCACGGCGCTGCAGGCGCTGGACGCGCTGACGCCCGAGCAGCGTGCGTGCTTCGTCCTGCGCGAGGTCGAGGGGTTGTCGTACGAGGAGCTGGCCGAGGTGCTCGACACGACCGTCGCCGGCGTCAAGGGCCGGCTGTTCCGGGCCCGGGAGGAACTCGCAACCGCGCTCCGGGCTTACGACACTGGACGAACCGAGGAGGTGGCGCCGTGACCGGCGACGACGACCGCGACGACCGCGACGCCGGCCGCGACGACGACCGCGACGCCGGCCAGTGGCCGGAGCGCGAGACGCTGTCGGTCGACGAGGTCGCTGAGCTGCTCCGCGGCGCGGGGACAGGTGCCCCTCCGGGTGTGACCGACCGGGCCGTCAGCCGGGTGCGGGTCGAGTCCACGGCGGTGGCGCTGCTGCGCACCCTGGGCGGGGCGTGGCTGCGGGTCGGGCGGGCGCTGCCCGATCTGCTGGTGCACCGATCCGATGCGAGCGAGCTCGAGGACCCGGGGGAGCTGCCCGAGCCCCCCGGGTGAACGCACGACCGCCTGTGGATGGTCCTCGGCGCCTCCGACGGGCCCGTCGGTAGCATCGACCGTCGACTCCCCGCCCGACGCCGCTCGCCCAGGATGCCCGCCCATGCCGCAGAACCACGCCGACGCCATCGCTGCGCAGCGTCAGCGGGTCGCGGACGTCCGTGCGTACCTCGACGTCGAAGGCAAGCGTGCGCGCCTCGAGGACCTGCAAGGGCACGCCGCCGATCCGACCCTGTGGGACGACCCGGACGAGGCACGCAAGGTCACGACGGAGCTCTCGCAGGTCGAGGCCGCGCTGAAGAGCTACGACGACCTGCAGGAGTCGTTGGACGACCTCGAGGTGTTCAACCAGCTCGCCCAGGAGGAGGACGACCCGTCCGTGGCTGCCGAGGTCGAGCGCGGCGTCGACCAGGTCACGCGACGCATCGACCGGCTCGAGGTGTCGACGCTGCTGTCCGGTGAGTACGACGGCGGGGACGCACTCGTCTCGATCAAGGCCGGCGAGGGCGGCGTCGACGCCATGGACTGGGCCCAGATGCTGCAACGGATGTACCTGCGCTGGTGCGAGAACCACGGCTACGACGCCGATGTGTTCGACGAGTCCTTCGGCGAGGAGGCGGGGCTGAAGTCCACGACCTTCGAGGTCCGGGGTCCGGACGCGTACGGCCTGCTGCAGACCGAGCACGGCGTGCACCGGCTGCTGCGCAACTCGCCGTTCGACTCGCAGGGCAGGCGCCAGACCTCCTTCGCGCTGGTGGACGTCGTGCCCGTGCTGCCCGAGGCCGACGACGACGTCGACGTGCCGGACGAGGAGCTCCGGGTCGACGTCTACCGCTCGTCGGGCCCGGGTGGTCAGTCGGTCAACACGACCGACTCCGCCGTGCGGATCACCCACCTGCCCACGGGCATCGTGGTGAGCTGCCAGAACGAGAAGTCCCAGCACCAGAACCGTGCGGCGGCGATCCGCGTGCTCAAGGTCAAGCTCGCCGAGCTCGAGCGCCAGAAGCGCGAGCAGGAGCTGACGGAGCTGCGCGGCGACCGCCAGAACGTGGGCTTCGGCTCCCAGATCCGCAGCTACTTCATGTACGGCAACCAGATCGCCAAGGACCACCGCACCGAGCACGAGCACGGCAACCCCGCGATCGTGCTGGACGGGGGCGAGGCGCTGGACGAGTTCATCGAGGCCGAGTTGCGCCGCCGCGCGGCTGAGGCTGCTGCCTCCCGCGGCTGAGGCGGCGCGGTGCTCCCCAGGTGGTGGGTCGGGTCCCGCGTGACCGGTAGCCTCGCCGTCGCGACCCAGCCGCTCGTGCCCCACGCCGGGACCGGTCCGCGGACGGCTCGTCGCCACCCCCTCAGGAGCGCCGTCGCACCGTGATCACCCTGCGCAACATCACCAAGACCTACAAGAAGGGCGAGAAGGGCGAGGTCATCGCCCTCCAGGACATCTCGCTCGAGGTCGTCAAGGGTGAGTTCGTGTTCATCGTCGGCCCCTCGGGCTCGGGCAAGTCGACGTTCATGAAGCTGCTGACCCACGAAGAGCAGCCCGACGCCGGCGAGGTCTACGTCGCGGGCAAGAACCTGGGCACGCTCAAGCCCTGGAAGGTCCCGCTGCTGCGGCGCGAGATCGGCTACGTGTTCCAGGACTTCAAGCTGCTGCCCAACAAGAACGTCTCCGAGAACGTGGCGTTCGCCCTCGAGGTCATCGGCAAGCCGCGCCTGGTCATCAACAAGCGGGTGCCCGAGGTGCTCGACCTGGTCGGGCTGGCCGAGAAGGCCGAGGCGATGCCGAACGAGCTCTCGGGTGGCCAGCAGCAGCGCGTCTCGATCGCGCGGGCGTTCGTCAACGCACCGCGGATCATGCTCTGCGACGAACCCACGGGCAACCTCGACCCGTCCACCTCGGTGGGCATCATGAAGCTGCTCGACCGCATCAACCGGACGGGCACCACGGTGGTGATGGCGACCCACGACCAGCACATCGTGGACTCGATGCGCCGCCGCGTGGTCGAGCTCGAGAACGGCGTCATCGTCCGAGACCAGTCCCGTGGCGTGTACGGCTACGCGGGCTGACCCCACCGTCCCTACGACCGCGCAGGGAGATTGATGCCTGCACGCTGGCGCTACATCCTGCAAGAGGCCGTCGTCGGCCTCCGGCGCAACCTGCTGATGACGGCGGCGGTGATCCTGTCGGTCGCCGTCTCGCTGACGCTGCTCGGCGCCAGCCTGCTGCTGCGTGACCAGGTCCAGCTCGCGACCGACGAGTGGTCCGGGAAGATCGAGGTCTCGATCTTCCTGTGCGATGGCCGCCAGTGCCCCGACATCAGCTCGGAGCAACAGGCGGGACTGGAAGAGGCGTTGCGCGGGGACCCGCTGGTCGCCGACGTCTTCTACGAGTCGAAGGCGGATGCGTACGAGCGGTTCAAGGAGCGCTTCAAGAACCAGGAGGAGCTGCTGGCGACGGTGACGCCCGACGCGCTGCCGGCGTCGTTCCGGGTCAAGCTCGAGGATCCGGAGCAGTTCGCGGTGGTCGCCTCCCGCTTCGACGCATGGCCCGGCGTCGAGGAGATCATCGACCAGCGCGAGGTGCTCCAGGAGGTCTTCCGCGTGATCGACCTCGTCCAGCTCGGGGCGATCGTGATCGCGGTCATCCAGCTCATCGCGGCGTCGGTGCTGATCGCCAACACCATCCGGGTGGCGGCGTTCGCCCGCCGCGACCAGGTCGCGATCATGAAGCTCGTCGGCGCCAGCAACTGGTACATCCGTCTGCCCTTCGTGCTCGAAGGTGTGCTCGGTGGGCTGGTCGGGGCGGTGGTGGCCTGGAGCCTGCTGCTGATCGGGGTCCCGTGGGTGACCAGCCGGCTGGCCGAGCGCATCAGCTTCACGCCCTTCATCGGTCTCCAGGAGGCCGTGTTCGTCGCGCCCTGGCTGTTCCTGACCGGCGTGCTCATCGCGGCCATCAGCAGCGTCATCAGCCTGCGCCGCTTCCTCGATGTCTGAGGGCGACGTGGGACACCTGCGTGTGTGTGGCGTACCTCAGCGTTCCCACGTGGGTCGGGTTTGTGGCTAGCGTTGTCAGCGTGGCGTGGGTGCGTTACCGTGGTACGAGTCACACCGCTGTAATTCGGCCGGTGTGCAGGTGCAGGTCCAGATCGGGGGTCGAGGGTCATGACGGGTCGGTCGCTGGCTCGCACGCTCGCCACACTGGCGACCGTGCTGTCGCTGGTGGCCGTCGGCGGGGCGCACGAGGGCGAGCTGCACGACCAGTTCGAGCAGACGCAGGACGAGCTCGAGACCACCCGCGACCAGCAGCAGCGCAACCGCCAGGAGCTCGCGGTCAGCCAGGACCAACTCCGGGCGGCTGACGAGTCGCTCGCGGCGACGCTGGCCGACCTCGCCGCCGGCGAGCGCGACCTGGCCGCCGCGACCGCCAGCCACGACCAGGCGCGGGCGGCCGCCGACGCGGCCACCCAGCAGCTCCTCGAGGTCACCGA